>CAYOIT010000074.1:0-13112 GCA_964404035.1 uncultured Verrucomicrobiota bacterium
ACCGTGAACTTCTCCATGTATTCGGACATGTCGAGCTGGATCAGCGCATTGTGATCGTCGAACATGAACTCCGCCAGCGCTTTAGCCAGCAGGGTCTTCCCCACGCCCGTCGGGCCGAGGAAGACAAATGACCCGATGGGCCGACGGGGATCCTTGAGATCGGCACGGGAACGGCGCAAGGCTTTGGAGAGCGTGACCAACGCCTCGTTCTGCCCGATCACCCGTCCCCCCAGCTCTTCTTCCATATGAAGCAGGCGGGCCAGTTCCTTCCCTTCCATCTTCTTCAGGGGCACACCGGTCCACTTGGAGACAACGGCCATGACATCCTCAGCCGTGACCTTAACCTTCGTTTTGCCGGCCGTTTCGCGCCATTTCTTGACATTCCCGTCGAGGGTTTCGCGCGCCTGTCGCTCGCTGTCACGCAACCGCGCGGCCTCCTCGAACTGCTGGGCTTTGATGGACGCTTCCTTGGCCACGCGAGTCTTCTCGATCGCCTGTTCCTGCTCGCGCAAATCAGGCGACCGCGTCGTGGCCATGATCCGGGCCCGGGAACCCGCTTCGTCGATCGTGTCAATCGCCTTGTCCGGAAGATGCCGCCCCGAGAGGTACCGGTCGGTCAGCCTGACCGCGGCCTCGATGGCGTCGTCCGTGATCTCGATGTTATGGTGTTCTTCGTATTTGTAGCGAATACCCTTCAGAATGCGGATGGCCTCGTCGACGGTCGGTTCCTCGACCTTGACGGTCTGAAACCGTCGTTCGAGCGCGCCATCTTTTTCGATATGTTTGCGGTATTCGTCCAGCGTGGTGGCGCCAATGCACTGCAACTCCCCGCGCGCCAGGGCCGGCTTGAGAATGTTCGAGGCGTCCATCGTGCCTTCGGCCGATCCAGCCCCCACAATGGTGTGGAGTTCGTCCACAAACAGCATCACGTTTCCGGTCCGCTTGATTTCTTCCATCACGGCCTTGATACGCTCTTCAAACTGGCCGCGATATTTCGTTCCCGCGATCATGAGCGCGAGATCCAGCGCAATCACGCGCTTGTCGCGCAGGATGTCCGGCACCAACCCCTCGATCACCGCTTGCGCCAAACCCTCGACAATGGCAGTCTTACCCACCCCTGCCTCACCCAGCAGCACCGGGTTGTTTTTCGTGCGACGGCAGAGGATTTGAATCACCCGCTCCAACTCCGGCTCCCGGCCAATCATGGGATCGAGCGCCCCTTTGCGGGCCAATTCCGTCAGATCCCGTCCAAAGGCATTGAGCGCCGGCGTTTTGGGTTTGGCACTCGACTGGGCCGGTCCGGCGGCTTTCGGTTCGGGGGCTTCGGTCTCTTCGCCCGGCTCGAAATTCGGATCGAGTTCCTTCATCACCTCAACCCGGGTCGTTTCAGCATCGACGTTGAGGGTGCGCAGGACCTGGGCGGCAACGCCCTCGCCCTCGCGCAGCAGCCCAAGCAACAGGTGCTCCGTGCCGATATACGAATGATTCAGCGTGCGAGCCTCGGCCGCGGCCAGTTGCAGGACCTTCTTCGCACGGGGGGTGAACGGAACATTCCCGACCGTCTTCGTCTCCGGACCTTGCCCGGCCGCCTTTTCAACTTCCATGCGCAGCGTTTCGAGCGAGATGCCCATCCGCTCCAGAACGGTGACGGCGACGCCCTGGCCCAATGCCACCAGCCCGAGCAGAATATGCTCAGTGCCGACATAGGCATGATTAAACCGCTCGGCCTCGGCACGCGCCAACTGGATGACCTGCTGAGCCCGCGGAGTATAATTTCCCAAGTTGCCCATAATCAACGCTTTCCACTTGATCCAGACTACCCTTCGACCAAGGTGGCCCGGCGAACCGTCTCACGCACAAGACGGGCCCGCATTTTGTCCCGCTCTTCGGGATTGCTCGCGTGGCCCTCCGCTTTCTGAAGGTGTCCCGGCTGCGTGTAAAGCATCAACCGGTTGATATCACCCATTTCCAACCCTTTGATCATACCAAGTTCGCACCCGAGACGCAACCCGGAGAGCAAATCCAGCATCTCGCTGGACGCCAGAACGCGGGCGTGGCTCAGAATCCCATAGGCCCGCCCGACGCTGTCGCGCACGTGATTCTCCCGCTGCTCCATCAGGCGGACGCGGGCGTTCTTCTCATGGTTGGCGATCTCGGCAACAATCTGTTCCAACCGCTCGATGATCACCGGCTCGGACTCCCCCAGCGTCGTCTGGTTTGAAATCTGGAACATATTGCCGGACGCTTCGGTCCCTTCCCCCAGCAGGCCGCGCACCGCCAGCCCTATCTTGGTCAGGCCCTTGATGATCGGTTCGACCTCGTTGAGAAGACGCAAGCCGGGAATGTGCACCATGACACTGGCCCGCATCCCGGTGCCGACGTTGGTCGGGCAAGCCGTCAGGTAGCCGATCGAGTGCGAGAAGGCGAAATGAACGGCTTGCTCCAGTTCGCTATCCAGGGCGTCGATCTCAGCCCATAGCGCCGCCAACTGAAACCCGGGCCGCATGGCCTGAAGACGCAGATGATCCTCCTCGTTGATCATCACGCTCAACATCTCGTCTTCACGCATGACCAGACTGCTGCCCTTGGATTTCTGGGCCAGTTCGTTGCTGATCAGGTGCCGCTCACGGAGAAATTCGCGGTCAACCATGGACAATCCTGCCATGTCCAGGGTCAGACAGGGAGCCAGTGCCTTTGTCCGGGAAAGCACATCGAGGAGTCCGGACTGGAGCCGGGCGCATTCATCCTCGCCCGCCCAGCCCGGAAACGCCACCCCATCAATGTTTCGGGCAAGGCGAATCCGGCTGCTGACGATGATGCCAAGGCTGTCCCCCGGCGCCAGCCAGGAGCCCGGTCTGCGGATCAGATCATCCAGCGTCATGCTCGACCTCCCGGATAAGGTCACGCACCCGGGCTGCCTCTTCGTAATCCTCGTTGACGACCGCCAGATCGAGCCGCTTGCGAAGACCGTCCAACCGGGCCGCCAGATCCATGACTTTCCGCTCAAGAACGGGCACCTTCCCGGTATGCTTTGGCCCCTTGTGCATGGCGGCCAGCATCGGCTGCAGTTCCTGAGTGAACGCCTCATAGCAGTGCGGACAGCCCAGCCGCCCTGTCTTCTTGAAGTCCGACCCCCGCATGTGGCACCGGGGGCAATGGCGATCGACGCCCTTGCTGGCTTCATCCGTGCCCGACATGCCGAACAGAATCTCGGGCAACGACATGACCGTCTGGACATTCAGCCCCGTCTCCTCGGCGCATTCCTCACAGAGATGAAGTTCGCGGGAGTTACCGTCCGTCACCTGGGTGACATGAATAGTGGCCTCATGCTGCTGACAGCTCTCGCAAAGCATGGGTTCCTTTCCGCTCACACAATGGGCGTACCGGTCGACGACGCAAAGAGATGAAACGTCTTGGCCAGGCTCCGGGTCACGGGCCCCGGCTTTCCGGAACCGATGCTGCGCCGGTCGATGTTGACCACAGGAATCACTTCCGCCGCTGTCCCCGTGAGGAACACCTCGTCAGCGGTGTAAAGCTCGTAACGCGTCAGCACCTCTTCCCGGGCTTCGAGGCCGGCTTCAGTCGCAAGGTTCATCACCACGTTGCGCGTGATCCCTTCCAAGGTGCCGCACCAAGGCGGGGGAGTGATGAGGCGGTTGCCCCGGACCACAAAGATATTGTCTCCGGTCGCCTCCGCCACAAATCCTTGCGCATTGAGCATGACCGCTTCCATACAACCCGAGTTGATGGCCTCAATCTTGGCCATCACGTTGTTGAGGTAGTTCAGGCTCTTAATCTGAGGATTAATGGATTCGGTATGATTCCGGATGGTGCCCACCGTCACAATCGACAATCCCTCATCGTACAACTTCTTGGGGTACAACTGGATCGTCCCCGCGATGATGATGATCTGCGGTTTGACGCAGGTATAGGGGTTCAGCCCCAAGGTGCCCACCCCGCGGGTCACCACAAGCCGGATGTATCCGTTCAGAACCCGGTTCTCTTTGCAGGTGCGCACGACCGCGCGAGCCATCTGCGCCGGAGTGATCGGAATTCGGAGATCAATCGCTTTGGCGGAGCGAAAGAGACGCTCCACATGCTCATCCAACATGAACACACGCCCGTTATAGGAGCGGATCCCTTCAAAAACCCCATCCCCGTAAAGCAGCCCATGGTCAAAGACGGAGACTTTCGCCTCGCGTTCGGGCACCAGTTTTCCATTCAGGTAAATCTTCATGCGCACCTCTCTGCTCAAGCCGACGTGTCACCCCATCCTCCCTCGAACAGAACGGCACGTATCCTTGGCCTTTTACCCGTCCTGATTCGCAACGTCAACGGTATTCATGGCCCGCCATTTATTGATCAAATCCGGCAGTTTCAATAGCACCCCGCTTCAGAAACAAAAAAAAATGCGACAATGGTTGACGTTATCGTCCGGATGCACTAACTTATGTAGTAGTGTAATGATCAAATTTCCCGATAGTAGGAGGATAACCATGAAGCGGTGTTTGACGGTTCTTGCGTTGGCATTCATCTCAGTATCCGGGCAAAGGGTTTCCGCACAGTTTCCTGATCTTTCAACTCTGCCGTTTACCAACTCGTATGAGACGACGGAGTTCCTGCAACCGGGCGACTCCATTATCAGCAATGTCAACGTGGGAACCTGGGATGCCCGCTCCGAGGGCTCAGTGGCTTACGTAACCAACGTTTCCTACACCGCGGCCGCGAATTACCCCTTGCAGGATGTAACCCACAGCAACATCATGCTCTTCTCAACCGAAGGAGGCGAAGTTGTTAACACCTTCGACACCAACTCCACCAAGCTTCTTCCCGAAATCTGGATCGATACGATGATCCAACCGGTTTTTTCGGAGGAACTGCCGATGACGGCCTCGGTCACCAATTCCCAGTTGAGCATCTGTTTCCTTTCGACCAATGGCTATAACGGCGCCATCAGCCTCTACCATGGCGCTTTTGACAAGGCCAACGTGGATGCCGATGAGAACTATCCGTGGAGCATCCAGGCTGACACAAACTTGTGGTCCACTTTCCTGGGTTCCCAAGTGATCTCGGGCCAGTGGGTTCGTCTTTCCGTCGTGCTGCATTACGATGACTTCACGCAGAGCAGACCCTGCTTCCGAGTGCTGTTGAACGGCATGCCGGTTTCCAATGGATACGGATTTGAGGATACGTTCTTCATGGCGCAGACGGGATCGTGGTTCCGATGCACGACGGTCAGCAAGTTCAACTTGAGCGAGATCGCCCTCTCTGGAACGGGTGGCCTTGACGATCTGCTGGTTTCCGCGACAGAGCCTATCATCACACTGCTGCCCACGATTGCCGTGCAGTCTACAGGTAAGGGGTCCGTCACGCCTTCCGGCGTGCTCGTTCTCCCGGCGGACGATGCTTCGACCAATTTCGTCCTCCAGGCCGCCCCCTACTGGGCCATCGCCCAGGCGTGGACCGGCAATGTTCCGACAACGATCTCCAACACCCTGGCTTCCGCCCTGGGTCAGAATTCCTACGAGTTCACCTGGTCCAACATCGTGGGTGACCATACTCTCGTCGTCGACTTCGCCGCCTTGGTGGCCTCGAATGGCATCCCGTATGAGTGGCTGGCCGCCAATGGTCTCGGGACAAACGAACACGCCTCGGAATCCTGGGACACCCTGGCCTCCGGCGATTGGGACAACGATTCGATGTCCACCCTGCAGGAGTGGGTCACAGGAACCAACCCGACAGACTCGAACTCGTTCCTCAGGATCCTCGGCCAGACGATGAGCGGGGACACGCCCGTGCTTAGCTGGTTGAGCAGCACCGGCACACTCAATCATACGCCCTATACCTTCCAGATGTCCTCGAATCTGGTTGATGAAGCTGAGTGGATCACATTCCAGAGCATGAGCGCTAACGTGCAGGGAACCAACACGGTGACAGCGCCGCCGGTGGTGACCCCGTCGTTCTATCGGGTCAAGGTTATCCCGTAACCGACACCACTGTAAAACAGAAGAGCCGCCGTGAAAACGGCGGCTCTTTTTTTGTGGGCAAAGATCGCGTCAAAGGGCTCAGTGCTTGAAGCAGCGCTGACCGGTGAATACCATCGCCACGTTGGCTTCGTTGCAGGCTTCAATCACCTCGAAATCACGCTCGGAGCCGCCCGGCTGAATCACGGCGGTAATGCCTTCCCTGATCCCCACTTCGATCCCATCCCGGAACGGAAAGAACGCATCCGACACCATGCAGGCGCCCACGAGCCCCCCCTTCCGAACCTGGGTCTCCTCGTCGATCTCAGCCCGTTGAGCGGCATCAGCAAGGGTGTTGTAGGGGATCCCATGGCGCTCCCAGCAGATTCGGTCGGACAGGTTGCGGTAGGCCTTGTCTCGGGCATATTGCGCCATACCGACACGGTCCTGCCCACCGGCGCCAATACTGACCGTCACACCGTCCTTCACATACAGGACCGAATTGCTGATCGTTCCGCATTCCACCAGCCATCCAAAAATGAGATCCTCGTATTCCTTGTCGGTCGGCATTCGTCCAATCCGGTACTCTTTCCCCTTGCAGCTGGTCTGAGCCGGCGCCACGTCCGCCTTGGAACGCGTCTTCGGCACGAACCCGGTCTGAACGATCAACCCCCCATCCACCAAAGATTTCATGTCGAGAACGACTTCACCGGCGAACTCTTTCAGCCTCGCCATGTTCCCGATCTTCATCACCCGAAGATTCTTCTTCTTCGCAAAGATATCCATGACTCCTTCGCCAAAGTCGGGAGCCACCACCACTTCCGCATAGTTCTGTGAAATCAGGAGCGCCGTCTCCTTGTCCACGGTCCGGTTCAACGCGATGGTTCCACCGAAAGCCGCGACCCGGTCCGCCAGGTTAGCCTTCTGATACGCTTCGGCGAGCGTAACTGCACGCGCCGCGCCGCAGGGATTATTGTGTTTCACGATGACGACACAGGGATCATCCATCAGGTAACGCAGAATGTTCAGGGCGTTGTCGGCATCGGTAATATTGGTCTTGCCGGGATGCTTGCCGGATTGAAGAAGCTCGACATCCGAGGCCAGCGTGCGCCCCGGCTGAAGACACGTTACCGAACCCAAGGTGAGGTTGCCGCCGGCCATCCGGTAAAGAGCCGCTTCCTGTCCGGGATTCTCGCCATAACGCAATCCCTTCCGAACCCCGTCAATCAACCAGGAGGCTTTCTCATAGGACAACGTCTGACGCCGTCCATCCTCTTCGATGAAACTGATTTCCATCCGGGGCGGAAAATGATCATCCATGATGGTTTTGTAAGCGGACTTGAAATCCTGGGTCGCCATGTGATGTCTCCATACGGATAAGCAGATCAGCCGGGAACAACCCGGTCTGGATGTGAAATCCGGCTAAGGCTAACGAACTGAAGATACGAAAACAACTCAAAGGTTGTGGGCGTTCTTCGCGGATTCGACCGTGTTGTGGAGCAACATGGTGATCGTCATGGGGCCCACACCTCCCGGAACGGGAGTAATCATGCCGGCCTTCTCCTTGACGGCTTCAAAGTCGACATCCCCCACCAGACGGAAGCCCTGCTTTCGGCTGGCGTCGTCGATGCGGTTAACCCCCACATCGATCACAACCGCACCCTCCCGGACCATATCAGCCGTAATGGTATTCGGGCGTCCGGCGGCGGCGATGATGATATCCGCCTGGCGGGTGTACTGTCCGATATCCTTCGTACGGGTGTGGCAGACGGTCACGGTGGCATTGCCACAGGGCCCCTTCTGCATCAGCATGTTCGCCAGAGGCTTGCCCACAATATTACTTCGGCCCACAATCACCGCGTGCGCCCCCTCAATCTTCACGCCGCTCCGGCATAGCAGCTGGACCACACCATGAGGCGTACAGGGCATGAACGCCTTCTCACCCAGCACCATCCTCCCCACATTCAACGGGTGAAATCCGTCCACATCCTTGTCGGGATCGATGGCCAGAAGAACCTCGCTCTCGTCAATCGCTTTCGGCAGGGGCAGTTGCACCAGGATGCCGTTGATCCGCGGATCCGCATTCATCCGCCGCACAAGGGCCAGCAGTTCTTCCCGTGACGTGGAGACCGGCAGGTGATTGTCGTCCGAAAAGAGACCGATCTCATGGCAGGCCTTTTCCTTCGCCGTCACATAGGATCGCGACGCCGGGTCGTCCCCCACCAGAATCACGCCCAGGCCCGGCACCACGCCCCTGGCTTTGAGGCGTTTGACCTCCTCGGCCAGTTCCGAACGAATCTGCCGGGCAATTTCCTTACCGTCGATAATGCTGGCTGTCATGATGTCTCTTTCTTCCCCACCCCTGCCTGCGTGCCATCAGGTCCAGTACCCCTTCAACAGCGGGAACTGGGTCTTGTATCCCACCATGGCCAGGTACAAGCCACACTCCGGATAAATCGACTGCAAGGCCTTCAGATTGGCCATCGGATCGTACGGAGTATCTTCAGGAATGGTGTAGCCTACGCACTCGGACAGCAGATGCAACTTTTTTGACATCCAGCATTCCACGATCACCGGCAGGCCGAACGAAACCAGATTGGCCACGCGTTCGTCACTCCCCAGCACAGGCTGCGTGCAAATGAATTGCGCTCCCGCATCGATTTTCCGGCGGAGTTTCTCAATCTCATGATCCTGCGGCTCATAGGGATTGAACGCCACACCAAGCGTAAACACGCCGGGATAGGTCTTGCGAATGTAATCCAGTAGCTCCACGGCCGTCACCGAGTTGCAGGTCAGCCCAATGGACTCCGGTTTCAGTTTGGGCAGCCGCTCATTACCGTCACCGGACACCACCAACATATCCTTGACCCCCAGTCTCGCGGCACCGTCGAGAATGCCGTGCAAGTCGGCCTTCGTGTGGAAGGTGTTGATGTGGATGGAGAGTTGCTCTGGATTTACCTTGAGCCCGAGTTCGGGGATGATGTCGGTGGCCTGAAAACTCAAGTGCCCCATCGGATTGTCCGTGATGCACGCCACGAATCCCGCCTCCATGACCTGATGGAACTTCTGGGCAAACTTGTCAAGATCGCCCTCCAGATCCTCTGTGCTCTGCTTCGGAGTCAAAATCTCCGTATGATATATTTTTTCACGAATATCGCGATCTACCGGCATGGCTGATTCCCTCCTGTCTTGACGATGCTCAGAACAATCCTTTGACCCTTCCCGTTTCCACATCAATATCGATATTGTTGAAAGCGGGCTCCGAAGCCGTGCCGGGCATGAGTTTGATGTCGCCGGACACAGGCACCACGAATCCCGCTCCGCGGTAGACCATGATGTCGCGGATCGGAAGGGTCCAGCCTCGCGGGCGCCCCTTCGCATCCGGGTCATGGGACAGGCTGAGATGCGTCTTGACCATGCAGGTTCCCATCCGCGCCGTCTCAGGATCCGCCTCGAAGCGTTTGGCCTTCTCCAGGGCCGTCTCGGTGTAGGTGACGCCGTCGGCTCCGTAGATCTCCTTCGCAATCAGTTCAATCCGCTGACGGTGAGGCAGGCTCAGATCGTAGAGGAATTTGAAGTCATGCTTCTCGTTGGACGCGGTGACCACTGCCTCCGCCAATTCGCGCGCTCCCTCGCCGCCCTGGAGCCAGTGCCGGGAAAGCGCGGCATAAGCGCCCCTGGCTTCGGCCACCTTCTTCACCAGGGCGACTTCAGCCGCCGAATCCGTGTGAAAGCTATTGATGCACACCACCGGCCTTACGCCGGATTTCTTCACGATCTCGATGTGGGCTTCCAGGTTCTCGCAGCCTTTTTCGAGCAGCGCGAGATTCTCCCGGGTATAGGCTTCGTCAAGCTTCGCGCCCGGTTTTACCGCCGGCCCGCCGCCGTGCATCTTGAGGGCACGAATGGTGGCCACAATCACCACGGCGCTGGGCTTCAAGCCCGAAAACCGGCACTTGAGGTTCCAGAACTTTTCAAAACCGATGTCCGCCGCAAACCCGCTCTCGGTGACATGGTATTCCGAAAGCCGCGTCCCGAGTTCGTCCGCGATGATGGAACTCTGCCCGATGGCAATATTGGCAAAGGGGCCGGCATGGACAAATACAGGCTGGCCCTCGATTGTCTGGAGCAGGGTCGGGTTGATGGCTTCCACCAACCACGCGGCCATGGCGCCATCGACCTTGAGATCCGCCGTGGTGATTTCGTTCCCGTTGATATCGTAGGCCAGCACCATCCTGGCCAGACGTTGCCTCAAATCCTTGAGGTCCCTGGCGACCGCGAGAATGGCCATGACCTCACTGCCCACGGAGATCTGGAACCCCGACTCCATCTCGACCCCGTCCATCTTGCCGCCGCGCCCAATGACGATGTTGCGCAGACTCTGGGCACAGAAATCCATGCACCACTTGACCGTGACGCGTTTGGGATCGACGTTCAGTCGGCGGATGCCCGTCCTGGCCAGGCGGGCGTCATCGTAGTTGCGTTCGTGCTGCATGCGCGCCGTGAGGGCTACCAGGGCCAGATTGTGCGCGTTGGTAATCGAATCGATGTCCCCGGTCATGCGGATGGAGAAGGGCGCCAGCGGTATACACTGGGCAAGCCCACCCCCGGCTGCGGACCCCTTGATGTTGAACGTCGGTCCGCCACTCGGTTGCCGGATGGCTCCAGATACTTTCTTGCCAAGCTTGCTCAAGCCCTCGACCAATCCGATCGTGGTGGTGGTCTTCCCTTCGCCCAAGGGCGTTGGGGTGATAGCCGTCACATCGATATACTTTCCCGACGGCCGGCTGCTGATCCGTTCCATCACCATTCGCTGGTCCACCTTGCCCAACTGTCGCCCCATGGGAATCGCCTCCCCTTCGAGGAGCCCCAGTTCTGACGCCAGGAGGGGAAACGGTTTCATGTGGCGCTCAGCCGCTTCGGCCAGTTGCCAGTCCTTCATCTTCAAGGGATCAAGTGCAGAAATACTCATAAAGGTCTCCAGGTTTTTGACAATCACTCGCCGCCCAGACGCCCTTCGCGATGGGCGGTGATGTAGTCCGCGCCGAAAAGGTCCTCGCCGGTCAACAGGGCCTTGGCCAGACCGAACGGTTCCGTCGTCGTATCGACCGCCGCCAGGATCTGACTGTTCATCTGGAGCGGATCCAGAATGCCGCTGTCGGCGCCGGCTTCCACCGCCAGCCACGCAAAGACCTTGTTGATCAGTTTCCGGTTCGGCATGCCGAACGACACGTTGCTCAGCCCTCCCGAAACATGAATCGCAGTCCCATACTCCCGGCGAATCGCGGTCACGGCCTCCAGGAACGCCTTGGCATTGTTGGAGTCAGTCGCAATCGGAAAGACCAGCGGATCCACGTAAATGGCCTCGTCTTTGAGTCCCGCCGACCTCAACATCGGCATCAGACGCGCAATATTGGCCAATCGTTGCTCGGTGTCCGAAGGCAGATCCTTTTCGCCGGCCGCCGACGCGATGACCACCGCGTTAAACTGCGCCGCCACGCGGATGGCGTCCTGCCGCTCGAGCGACACGGAATTCACCATCGGCCGGGCTCGGGCCTGATCGCAGGACTCCAGTCCCGCCTTCAAGATCGCGGGGTTGGAGGAATCAATGCTCAACGGCAGGCGACTTTTGGCCTGAACGACCTGAGCCACCCACTTGATCGCGCGACACCGCTCCTCAATGTCCGTGCTGAACTCATCCACGTTGATATCGAGAAACGCCGCGTCGGCGGCTTCCTGCCGGAGGGCGAGGTACTGGAGATAGTCAATGGCCGCGGCCTTGTCGGTGTCGCTTCCATACAGGCCCTGCCAGACGGCCACCGCGCAGTGCTTGATCTTTCCCGCCTCCCAGTCGGCCGTCTTGTGAAAAGCCTCCGGAATGAGCAGGTCGCGGGTATCAGTCTTGCCGCCGTACCGAATGCCATACCGCCCGTTGTCCAGGGCCTTGACAAAATTCCCGCCGACCTTGTAAATGCGTGTGCAATGGATGTTCTCGCCAACAACAATCAGTTTCTTCTGCATGGTCATTTCCTCCCCGCCTGCTGCTTTTTCAGTATTTTTCCAATCGCGGCAATATGTTCCGGTGTCGTTCCGCAACAGCCGCCCACAATCGCGGCCCCGGCCTCAATCACGGCAGGGATCCATCGCGCGGTCATTTCCGGCGTTTCGGGAAACACATCCACCCCGTTGATGTTCTTGGGAAGCCCCGCATTGGCCTGCACCATGATCGGGGAGCCCGGCGCCGCCGTTCGCATCTCGCGCACAATCTCGATCATCTGCTCCATGCCCTGTCCGCAGTTGGCGCCCACCACGTCCGCGCCGGCGTCCAGCGCCGCCTTGGCCGCCTCGGTCGGGGTTGCCCCCATCATCGTGTGATAGCCGCCATCCGCCGTGTGCTGGAAGGTGAAGGTACAGAGGATTTCGAGGCGTGTGTGGGCCTTGGCCGCCCGTATGGCAAGGCAGGCCTCATCGAGAGCCGACATGGTTTCGATGCAAACGCCGTCCGCGCCGCCCGACTCCAAGGCCACCGCCTGCTCGCGAAAAGCCTCGAACAATTCCTCCTCCGTCACATCCCCCATCAGGAGCATCTTGCCCGTCGGGCCGACGGAAGCAATGACGTGACCGTGGGCGCCCACGGCCTCGCGGGAGATCTCCGCCGCCGCCTGGTTGAGCTCGGCCACGCGATCCTGGAGGCCGAAGAAGTCGAGCTTGAACCGGGTCCCCCCGAAGCTGTTCGTCTCGATCATGTCGCAACCCGCCTGCGCATAGCGACGAGCCACATCGAGAATATCGGCCCGCCGGGACACGCACCACAACTCAGGGCATTCGCCTGGCTTCAACCCTTTCTTCTGGAGAAAGGTGCCCCACGCTCCATCCGACAAAAGCAATTCGCCCGCCTTGATTCGCTCGGTAATCCTCTGCATCTCTCACCCCTCGCTCTTGACCATGGTGCGCCCATCGACGCTCGCGATATCCTGCCCAGAATCAGAACCATTCTGACCAAACCGAGGTAGGATTCTTGTACATTCCGGCTTATTTATTGCATAATGTGGCAGCATGAAAGAAGAAACGCTTTCGAAGGATCTGATTTCGATCCTGGCGACCATTGACCAGGTGTCCGGTCAGGGGGCCGTCTATCACGGACTCTAT
>CAYOIT010000074.1:13212-22060 GCA_964404035.1 uncultured Verrucomicrobiota bacterium
CTCCGGCAGCAACCCGTCTCCCCGCCGGATCTTCTCGGCGACACGTATCAGCTCGTGGTCTTCCTGAACCGAAACGACAAGGCCAACGCCCTCGAGTTCATGTCGAAGTACCTGGCCCGATTGCTCATGGCCAGCAATTGGGATCTCACCAAGTTGAAGGCCCATGTGCGGGTCCTCCTGGCGATCATGACGAGTCAGGATATCCTGCGCGGAACGCCGTGGGCGGTGGCCACCAGTCGCGAGCTCCGGCACATGCTGCGCCTGGAGCATGCCCGAACCATGGAGGAGAGCTGCTATGAGGTGGCCGAATGGATCCAGCTCTTTTTCAGGGATCAGGCGCACGGGGAACACGATGGACGAAGCCTGTCGGAGCGCATCTTGAGCTGGCTCCAATCACACTATCAGGAGCGCGTCACGCTCACCGCCGCCGCCGCCGCGGTCGGCGCCAGCTCCTCCACCCTCGTCCATCGGCTGCGGCGCGAGACCGGCAAGACGTTCAAACAACTGCTGGCCGAGATCCGGATCGCCGAAGCGAAGAAACTGATGGCCTCCACGGCTCTTGAAATCAGCGCCATTGCCGAGCACTGCGGCTTTTTCGACCAAAGCCATTTCACGCGGGAACTGAAGCGCACCATCAACCTGACTCCGGGGGAGTTCCGCCGGTTGTTGCGGGTCCCCGATGAAGCCCTGCTCCGCCCGGGAGCACGGAGTCTGAAGGAGTAGCCGCGCCCTGCCTGAAACCGGATCGCGGGGTCGGCCTGCGGCGCAAGAAAAAGGGCGCCCGCAGGGGCGCCCTCGTGCTGTCAGCTATACCGCCGGCTTACTTCGCCAGTTTCCGGGCCAGGTCCGCCGCCGAAGCCGCATCGGGCGCATAGCCATCGGCACCGATCTCATCGCAGAAAGACTGCGTTACCGGTGCGCCACCGATCATGACTTTCAGTTTGCCGGCCATGTCGGACTTCTTCACCGTCTCGACAATCTCTTTCATATTGGTCATGGTCGTGGTCAGCAAAGCCGAGGCGCCGATCAGGGACGCGTTGTTCTGCCTGGCCAGTTCGACGAACTTCGCAGGCTCAACGTTGATGCCCGCATCGATAACCTTGAAGCCGCCGCCTTCGAGCATCATGCCCACCAGGTTCTTGCCGATATCGTGCAGATCGCCCTTGACCGTCCCGATCACAACCACGCCGCGGGGCTCAACCTTGGCCGCCGCCAGAGCGGGCTTGAGAATCTCCATGCCGGCTTTCATCGCACGGGCGGCAATCAACACTTCAGGGACATACACTTCGTTCTTCTTGAAGCGCTCGCCGATCAGACCCATCCCGGCCAACAACCCCTTGTTCAGAATATCGGCGGCGCCGATCTTCTCGGTCAAGGCTTGCTGCACCAGCGTCTTGACGTCGTTCGCCTTACCCTTCATCAGGTTCTCTTTGATCTGCTCCAGTATCGCGCTCATGCTCATATCTCCTTGGTTATGTTGAATCCCAGCCTGACTTCCAAAAGAAGTCGTAAATCTACCAGCATGGCCCCTTCTCAAAATAGGGACTTCCGGCTCAATTGTATAACGTTCTTGCTGTCTGATTGGTAAAAAATGACAAAAACCAGCGCCCCACGCCTCCACGATCCAACCCGATGAGTCTTGACGAGTTGAAAGAAGTCTATGATATTGGCGCGATTATGCCTGAAACAAAGGAGAGACTCACCAACCGTGCCGAAGGTGATGGATACGTCATTCTTGCCACTCGGCGACTCGCGCACTCTGCCGCCATCCAAGCGTTCACGCCACCCCAACCTCCGTCTTCCTGAAGACTAAGATGTCGACCTTATCCAAGCGAATCCTGGCGGAGGTCAGCCGCGACACTTACAAGGCCACGGGAACACGGCCGTTCTTCATGGGTCTGGGAGGGTACACGGGAGCGACGGGAGACACCCTCGGCGCCAGCGCCAAGGTCCGCCGCCTCAGAACCTACGCCCTGCATGAGAGTGTCAACACCGGCGAACCCTATTTCTTCGAGATCGTGCCCGGAATCACGAGCTGGCTAGTGGCGTTGGAGGACCGGCGGATCATCCATGGCGCCTTGATCGGCGGGGAGGTCTTTCCGGAGGAGGCACCGCCTGAAACCGAGGACTGCCTCCGCAGTCTCGCAGGACTGGGGCTGACTCCTGCGGCGGCCCGCGACTTTGCCGCGAGCCGGCCGGCCTTTGACTCAGCCCGTATCCGGGAGGCCGCCGAACACCTGCGCCGCACGTTCTACCAGATCAGCGGCTGGAAGCCCCTCCAGATGGAGGAGAACCGGCTGCGGGTCATGCAGCAGCAGCAGATTGCCGAAGCCATTGAGGACCAGAAACGCCGCGGGGGCTCCTCCGCCTATCCCTTTGAGAAGGAACGGATTCTTCTGTCGCATATCCGAGCCGGCGACCAGGCCGGGGCGCGGCGTGTCCTGAACGAAATGCTGGGCGCCATGTACATGACCGCCCCCAAGCTGGTCGTGCTGCGCGCCCGCGCCATCGAACTGATGGGCTATCTCACCCGCACCGCCGTCGAAGACAGCCCCGTGATGGAATCGTTGATCGAACGCAACCACCAGTGGATGGAACGCCTGATTGGCGCCCGCGATTTTGAGGAACTGGCCCGTGTGCTGACGGACGCCCTGAATGACTTCATCGAAGGCATTTACCTGCACGGGTTCAACCGCTCCAACACCCATGTCAGCAAGGCCCTGGATTTCATCACGAGAAACTACACGAAACCCCTCGCCTTGGACGATATCGCCAGCGAAGTCGGCCTCAGTTCCTACCGGTTGGCTCACGTGATCAAGGCCCACACGGGGAAAACCATCCTGCAGATCATCACCCACGCGCGGATCCAGACGGCTCAGCATCTCCTGGAACACTCGGAGAAGTCCTGCACCGAAATCGCCTACGAGGTGGGGTTCAACGACCAGAGCTATTTCATCAAGCACTTCAAGCGGCTCACCGGCATCACCCCCGCCCGCTACCGCCGCACCCGGATGGTGCGTGCCCGGGACTAGAGCACCCGGTTACGCGCGAACCAGCGCCACGAGTTGGCGGCCATCCGTCTCCACGCGACGCAGTCCCCAGGCTTCGGCAATGAACTGAAAGGTGGATTCGGAATAGAACGCGATGTGGGTCTCGTCCGAAACGTAATGCCAGGCCGCAAAATCACGATCCGGCGTCCACAGAGCCGTCATGACGACCAACAGCCCTCCCGGACGGATCAACCCGACGATACGATCGAGCTCGGCACAGGGCCGACGGAAATGCTCGAAGGTTTCAGTGGAGATCACCGCCTCAAACGGTTCACCGGGAGGGGGCGCGGGTGCAAAATGAGGATCGTACCCGATGGCCTTGAAGCCCTCGCGATTGAGCAGGGAAACCAGCACCGGTGCGGGCCCCGATCCGTAATCAAGCACCGTCGCCGGCGGCGGGGCGTGGCGCTTGAGACAGTCGATAGCCGGCCCCAAAAATCGAACGTATCCTGTGTCTTCCAGACGGTTCTGATGAAGCTCGTAGCGGGCTCGTTCCTGCTCGGGAGTCACATGGGCAGACGCGGGAATGAACCTCAAGTCGCAGCGTCCGCACCAGTGAACCGGCCGCCGGGGAAGTTGCCTGAAAAAGGGAGCGGCAACGCCACACAGGGGACAGGAGACTGGGGCGCGGTCCTCCGTCGTTACCCCTCTGCCAGCGCCGGCGCGCCTTCGGCGCCTTCCGGAGCTCCGGGCCCGCGAGGGGCTCGAAACGACTTGCCACGCCGGCCGCGACGACCACCGCCGGCACGCCGGCTCCGTCCGCGTCCGGGTACAAACTCATGTTCAGGAGACGGATCCCAAGGGGTCGCCTGCAGCCGTTCCAGGGCCTCACGGTGTTCCCCCGTGAACCGGACCATGAACTCCAGGTAAGCCACGGCCTCGGGAAAGAAAGCACGGGTCGCCAGAGGCTTCGCCCGCATCCCGCCGTCGGCGGTCAATCGCGGTTGCGAGGCCAGAATCTCAGCCGAGCGATAGCGCACGATCTTCGGCACCTGAACCCGTTCGGTCAGTCCGCCGAAATGCTCCAGCGTCACCGAATGCAGCGCAAGTCCGCGATGCTGCCCCTGCGCGGTCAACTCGCCCGCCCGCGCCTCGTGCATGCCGCCAAACATCAATGAGAAGAGAAGAGCTGGCGAAACCTCGCGTCCTTGCTGGCGCCATTCGTCCACCTGCCGCAACGCCTCGCTGATGCGCTGGCATTGCGGGGTTCCCGACTTCGGGCCGAGCCATGACCCGACCTCGGGGAACAACATCTCGTACAGGCCAAAGTCGCGCAGCAGGGTATACGCCTTTTGCGCGGCGCCGCAGAAGAACAGCTTCTGCACTTCCTCGTAAAGTCGCGACCGGTTAGCCAGGGCCAGCTTGGAACTCTCGGCCCGGATCGCCTGCTCGGTCTGAGGCTCGAAGGTCAGGTCCAGCGCCGCCGCAAAGCGGACCGCCCGGATCATCCGGACGGGATCTTCCACGCAACGCGCGCAGGGATCGCCGATAAACCGCAGCACCCGGGCCTGCAAATCGGCCAGCCCACCCACATAGTCGATCACAGAATAATCGCGGATATTGTAGAAAAGGGCATTGATCGTGAAATCCCGGCGACGGGCATCCTGATCGGGTGTTCCAAAAACGTTGTCGCGAACCACGACACCGTCATCATTGGTCACATGATGGATGCCGTTCTGCTCTTCATCGGCTTCATCGGGCACCTCATCCGAGCGAAAGGTCGCCACCTCGATGATCTTCTGTCCATAGAAGACATGGGCAAGCCGGAACCGGCGTCCGATCAAACGGCAATTCCGAAAGACTCTTCGAAGCTCATTCGGCGTGGCATCGGTGACAATGTCAAAATCCTTGGGCTTCCGGCCCAACAACAGATCTCTGACTCCGCCCCCGGCAATATACGCAACATAACCGGCCTCTTTCAGGCCGTAGAGCACCCGCAAAGCCTCCTGGCTGACATTCTGGCGGCTTAACGAATGACTCTCCCTCGGTACAACAACTGGATCCACTACTTCTCCTCTGTTATGACAGGCGCGTACAGTATAGCTGAAGATGATTCTTAAAACACTCCAAAAATGCGCCTTCCCGACGGAAGTAGTCTTCCCGACGCTTGTGACGTTGACGTGTGACGCCGTTTTCCCCTAGTTTATTCCCCTCAACCAAAGGAATTCCAATGGAAGCCGAAAAACCCTCTGAGTCATCCATCTGGCTGTGGTCGGAAGCCGAAATGTCAGCCGGCAGCGGCGCGTTTCGTCCCTGGCTCGATCCCTATGTCCTCGACACCCCGGCTCCGCTTGGCGCGGTGCTCATCTGCCCCGGCGGCGGCTATGGCGGACGTGCCGCACACGAAGGGATCACCATCGCCCAACGGCTCAACAAGGCCGGGTTCCATGCCTTCGTGGTGCATTACCGTGTGGCGCCCCATCGCCACCCCGCACCTCTGCTGGATGTCTCCCGCGCCATGCGCCTGATTCGTCAGGGCGCGGCGAAGTGGAAGGTCTCCCCGCAGCACATTGCCGTTTGCGGCTTTTCCGCCGGCGGACACCTGGCCGCCAGTCTCGGCACCCATTTCAATCGTGACTACCTGAAAGGCAGGCAGGCGGTCGACCAGCTGTCCAACCGTCCGGACGCCTCACTCCTCTGTTACCCGGTCATTTCATCCGGTCCCTTCGCCAACCGTGGCTCCTTCATAAACTTGCTGGGTAATGACGCCACTCCCGAGCAGTTGTGGGAGATGTCGCTCGAACTCCAGGTCACCCCCAAGACACCGCCGGCGTTTCTCTGGAGCACCGTGGACGACAGTGCCGTTCCGGTGGAGAACAGCCTGCTCTTTGCCGCCGCCTTGCGCCAGGCAGGCGTGGCCTATGAAATGCACCTGTACCCCAAGGGTCCGCACGGACTGGGTCTGGCCGAGCAGAGTCCGCATATCGCCACTTGGATGCCCCTGGCCTGCCACTGGTTGACCGACCTTGGATGGCCGTCGGCAGCACCCCTATGACTCATGCTTCTCCCGGCACTCCCTGTCGTGGACATTTGTTCCATCGCACCGCCATGCTGGTCGGAAAGCCGGCCATGGAACGGCTGGGTGCCCTTCGTGTGGCGGTCTTCGGTGTGGGAGGAGTCGGGAGTTGGACCGCCGAAGCCCTGGTCCGCTCAGGCGTCGAATGCCTGACGCTGGTGGATTCCGACGTCGTCTGCGCCACCAACGTCAACCGCCAGCTTCAGGCCACGACGGCCAGTGTCGGGCAGCCGAAAGTGGAGGAACTCAAGAAGCGCCTGCTCGAGATCAACCCGCATGCCCGTATTGAGGCCCGTCAGAAAGTCTACAACGAACGGAGCGCCGACCAGTTTGACCTGCGCACCTTCGACTACGTGATCGACGCCATCGACAGCCTCTGCAACAAGGTCCTGCTGATTCAGCGGTGCAAGGAAGCCGGGGTAACCATTTATGCGTCGATGGGTGCCGGCGCGAAACTGGACCCCACCCAGATCAAGGTGGCCAAACTCGCGGATACCTGCATGTGCCCGCTCGCCCGCATGGTGCGCAAACGGCTGGGACGTCGTGGGATCCCTGCCGATTTCCTGTGCGTCTACAGCGAGGAACCCCCGCGCGACCCGGCCACCGAAACGCTGTGCGGAACAGGCCAGTGCGCCTGCAGTCATACGCACCCCAAAACCGCCGAGGCCGACGCTGAAAACCCGGACTGGTGCGCCCGAAAGACCCGTGTCAATGGCACTGCCGTTCATATCACCGCGGTATTCGGATTCATGCTGGCGGGTTTGGTCATGCAGGATGTGGTAGCGCGAGTGAAGTCTGGGAACGTCCAACCACCAACGTCCAACGCCCAACACCCAACGGGAAAAGTCGCTCCAACTTGAACGTTGGAGGTTCGTTGTTGGTCGTTGAATGTTGGAGGTTCTGCCCGCATCTCCAACCCCTGCGACTCCCCCGCCGTCCACAAGCTCACCACCCGCGGCAGATTCATCACCCGAAGCGGATGGCAGTTGCCCCGCCAAGCGCCGTGGTACAACCCCCAAAATCGGCGCCCGAGTAGGCCGAGTCCTACAGAAGTGTAGAAGATGCGCCTACACCCGTCCTACTGACGAGGTTTCCTCTTGGCGAGGCGCGTTCTCGGTCTTGGGGTGGCCGGGGGGCTGACGATATATTCGGCGTGCCGTTCGGCAACGGCTGGAACCGGTTGGTCCAGTTTGACCGGCATCCGACCTTCGACGATATGCTGCACCTCGATATCTTCGTCAAGTTCTGGCCAGTGCAGCATCCGCCCCTGTCCATGGACCTCGAAATGACCGCGTTGCCGCCTGGTGGCCTTCGCGAGACGGGGGTAACAGCGATACGGAACCGCAACTCGTCGTCCATCATTGAGAAGCACGATGAAGTCATCCTTGCCGACAGCAAGACCCATTGCCCGGACGGGACGAACGCCAGTTTCAACAAGCGAAGTGCTCATGCCATTTCTCCCGGATCAATCCCGCATTCTCTTTCACAATCTCCAACATGACTCGGTTGTCGTGTGCACTGAAGTCGGACCAAGCCACGGACAATGGCGAGAGCCACACCTTCGCATCGCGGTCTCCTTTGCGGATATGCACGTGCATCGGTTCCGAGCCGTCAAAACTCACAAAATACAATCGGTATCCCTTGACCCGGATAATAGTCGGCATTGCCTTCTCCTGTTATCTCGAAGACTCCCAGAGCAGGAGATGCAAGTCAATATTGAGCGTATGATAACTTTGACAATTTCAGAAGGCGGCGGACGGCTCGGTTACTGGTTCAAGTTAGCCGCGAGAAGGGATGACATTGTCCTTCCGACCTCCCACCCCGATACCCCGTCACTCCCCTACTCCGGCACTCTTGCCGCTTACCGCTTCCCTCCTGCCTCCACCGCCCGCCGTGCATTGGCATGCCAGCGAGCCAGGTTGTCTTCGGATATGTAACTGAACAGGGGAAAGACAACCTTCCGATACGTCTCCTGATCCATGGCCGCCAGGGCCTCGGGCGTCAGTTGATCAAGGACCTCATCCAGCCAGGGTGTGGGCTCCCGCCTTTCCCACTTCCCTTTGTTCATGGGGCACACCTGTTGGCACACGTCGCACCCATAAATCCATTTCCCCATCTTCTCCCAAAGCTCGGGCGCGATCGGCTCCGGCGCTTCAAAGGTGAGATAGGCTGTGCATCGGTCCTGGCGCATCACGTACGGCTCGCACAAGGCTCCGGTCGGACAGGCCTTGATGCAGGCTCGGCAGCCCTCCGGACAGGGAGCCGGAGCGGCGGGCGTATCCGCCTCCATTTCCGCATCCACCATCCATGATTCGATATTGATCCAGGAGCCGCACCCGTCGGCATAGGCAAAGTTGTTCCGCCCAAAGCCGGCCACACCGGCCCGTACCGCCGCCGCACGGCCCGGAACTCCGCCCGTCTTGACCCGCAGTCCCAGTCGCTTCAAGCCGGCCTTCATGCTTCCCGGCATGCCGTTGTCGGGACAGGCCTTGATGCGGCGGTCGCAGAGATAGTTGCGCGCGATCAAACCGACCAGCCTGTCAGGAATCGCATACTTCCCATAGTGCCGGACGCATACCACAATGGACCGGGCCCAGGGCGCGACGGCCCGCGGCTCCACCCTGCCCTCGAGTTCGCGGTACAGTTCGGCGGCTTCTGGAAACCGCGTGATCCGGTCCTGTAAGGCCGCCCGGTAGTCTTCGAACGGCTGCGTGCCGGCGATGCCGCACGCGGCATACCCCACCTCCGCCGCCAGCGCCTTGATTTGCGTTTTGATGGTCAC
>CAYOIT010000075.1:0-21925 GCA_964404035.1 uncultured Verrucomicrobiota bacterium
GCACTATGTGTTTTGACCGTACCCCTGGCGTGGGGGGGCAGCCTGACTGAGGCCGCCACCAACGTGCCGCCGGTTGGGCGGATTGTTGTCCCCGCGATCTTTTCCGAGAACATGGTGCTCCAGCGCGATGTGCCGATTCCCATCTGGGGCTGGGGCCCGGAGGGTGAGGAGATCACGGTCTCCATCGCCGGGGAGAAACAGGATGCAAAGAATGTGGTGAGCGCCAAGGTGATCGTGAAGGACGGCGTCTGGCGGGTCACACTGGCGCCCCTCACAGCGGGAGGACCTTACACGCTGCTGATCATGGGCAAGGATATCAGCGACGCGCTGATGTTCACGCAGGTACTGGTGGGGGATGTCTGGCTCGCCTGTGGTCAATCGAACATGATGATGGCGATCACCGATGTCGATGGCGCTGAGGAGGCCGCTGCGGAGCGGTTCAAATACCCGAATCTGCGCGTGACCATGCTGGGTCGGCGCCAGGCGCACGAGGTGACGGGACCGCAGGTGAATGCTGAGGGCTACTGGGGGCCGGCCAAGTGGGAGAACTCCACCTACGGCATTACCCGCTCCAACAAGACCAGCACGCCCGGTTGTCCCACGGCGGTCGGCTACTACTTCGCACGCGAGTTGTACAAGTACCTGAAGGGCGAGGTCCCGGTTGGTATCATCCAGGTTTGCCACCTCCTGCCCGCTATCAGTTGGGTGGACGATGAGACCATCGCCGCGACCCCGGCGCTGGTCGCCTACCGCGGGAACGGCTATCCCAACGCCACATCGAAGGCGTTCATGTCCGAGATTGCCCCGCTGGCGCCGTTCCCGATCCGGGGAGCGCTCTACTATCAGGGCGAGATGGATGGGGGGCAAGGCAAACGCTATCGCGCCGCCCTGCCGGCACTGATCGAGAGCTGGCGCAAGGCTTGGAACAACCCCCAGATGCCCTTTCTGTTTGTTCAGCTTGCCGGCTTCACCGACAACAAGGCACCCGCGAACAAGCAACTCGACATGGATGCCACCGTCCTCGCCCAGTTCCACAAGCAGAGCGCCGAGCACGGCTTTTGTGGCGTCCGCGAAGCTCAGCTTATGACGGCGCAAGCGGACGCGTTCGCCGGCATGGCCAGCGCCGTGGATTTGGGCGACCCCTATGATATCCATCCCCGACGCAAGCGCGAGGTGGGGGAGCGCCTGTTCCTTCTGGCCCGGAAGCTCTCCTATGGCGAAAAGGACCTGGTCGCCAATGGACCGATGCCCTCGCGCATCGATAACAAGGGCGACCGGTTTGAGGTGACATTCAAGGACGTGGGCGGCGGGCTGGTCGCGAAGGACGGCAATCTGAAAGGATTCGAGTTATCGGAGGACGGCAAGACCTTTGTTGCCGCACAAGCGCGAATCGAGAAGGACACCGTGATCGTCTCGTCCCTCGCCGTGAAGGCCCCAAAGGCCCTGCGCTATGCTTGGGCCGGTTTTCCGGTCTGCGATCTCTACAACCAAGAGGGCCTCCCCGCCTCGCCGTTCCGCTTCCCGGTGCCGCAGGCGGCCGCAGTGGAGAATTGAGGGATCGGAAAGCGGAACACCCGAACAATGTGGAACTCAGGAAATCAGGAATGGAATGTTGGAATCGTGAGTTCCTTGCCTATAACTTGACCCGTCGGGACAGGGACAAATCTGGAACTCAGGAAGTCAGGAAGGGGAGGGCAAAGGACTCTTCGTGAGTTCCTGAGTTCCAGATTGCTTTCGTACGCAAGTACTTGTGGAGGAACCGCGCATGCAAGTTACCCGAGGGTTTGTTCGCGGCGCAGCCGCGCGGCCGGCTGAGTTCCAGATTCAGCTGATGCTGCCGAAAAAACACGAACAAGGAAACCCATTGTGACAGACAAGATCGTATCTTCTTCGGTTCAGCCGTGCGAAATGGATTTGATGCGCGACTGGATTGGCCAGATCGCCGGAAAGCAACCGAGTGCGAATGCGGCGGCGCAGGGCCGGCATTCCGTAGACATGCCGTTTAGCTTCCAGTGCGGAGGACGCAGTAGCCGCGACTGGCTCAAACCGGGGGGCGCACGTGCCGAGACCGGCGACTGGAAGGATGGCAAGCGGGTGCATCTTCTGCGCTGGCAGGACACCATTAGCGGGATTGCCTGCGAACTGGAGTTGTCGGAATTCAAGGCCTTTCCCGCCATGGAGTGGGTCATCCGTCTCCGCAACGAGGGGACGGCGGACTCGGGGCCGGTCTCGGAGTTTAAGGCGCTGGAGGTGTTCTGGAAGAGCGCCAAAGCTGATGAAATGCCCGAACTCCGGCGCTCATTCGGCAGCGATGGCCGCGAAGATGACTTCCAGTATCAGCGCGATGATCTTCGGCAGTCCATGTGGCAGGGCCCACGCACGATCCGGATGGACTCTGCCGCCAACGCGGCCTTGAGGAAGACCAAGCCCACCTTATTCCCCATCGATGACCGCCCGTCCGCCACCTGGCTGCCGTTCTTCAACTTACGGACCGGCGCTGACGGGATCATTGGCGCGCTGGGCTGGTCCGGGCAATGGTTTGCAGAGTTTGCGCACGATGGCTCGGGCAAGACCGGCATAACCGCCGGCATGGAGCACCTCAACACCAGGCTGCATCCGGGCGAAACCATCCGGTCACCCCGCATCCTCGTCCTCTACTGGAGTGGGGAGCCCGTGCACGCGCATAATGTCCTGCGCCAGTTCATCCGCGCTTTTCATTGCCCTCAGGAGGGCGGGAAGCCGGTCCCGACGCCGATCTGCAACGGTACCTGGGGCGGCATGCCCACGCAGGGGCACCTGGACATGATCGCCAAGATCGTTACCCACAAACTCCCCTACGACTATTACTGGGTCGATGCCGGCTGGTATGGCACCTGCAGCGAACCGTGCCCGGACGTGTTCAAGGGGAAGTGGTGGATCGTCGGCGACTGGCGGGTGAACCCGAACTACCATCCCGACGGGCTCAAGCCGATCAGCGACGCCGCCCACAAGGCCGGCATGAAGTTCCTGCTCTGGTTTGAGCCGGAACGCGCGAAGCACGGCACCCCGGCCACGCTTGAGCATCCGGAGTGGTTTCTGAAGAGGAACAGGGAACCGCTTCAGGAGTACGAGGATCTCCTGCTGAACCTGGGCCATCCCGGCGCCTGGAATTACATTGTGGAAACCGTGTCGTCACTGATTACCGAGACCGGCGTCGAGTGCTACCGGGAGGATTTCAACTTCGACCCGGGGCCGTACTGGAAGAACACCGATGAGGACGGGCGCGAAGGGGTCACCGAAATGCGCTTTGTGGAGGGACTGTATGCGTTCTGGGACGAGTTACGTCGCCGGCACCCCGGTCTCCTGATCGACAACTGCGCCAGCGGAGGTCGCCGAATCGAACTCGAGATGCTCGGGCGCAGTCATGCCTTATGGAGAAGCGACTACAACTGCTTTCCCTACATGAAGGCCGATGCCTCCCAGGTTCATACGCTTGGGATCTCGCCATGGATCCCGATGAACTCGGTGAGCCCGCTTGCCAGCGCCGGTGACACCTACCAAGTTCGTTCGGCCTTCTCGGCGGGGTTGGTATTCAGCGTCGACGAGTTCGCGTTGCGCAAGGACTCCGCCAAGCCGGATTATCCCTGGGATTGGCATCGCAGGATGATGGAAGAGGCGAAGCGCATCCGTCCCTGTTTTGGCGGCGACTTCTATCCGCTGACGCCCTGCGCGATGGCCCCCGAGTCATGGGCTGCCTTTCAACTGCTCCTGCCGGAGACGGGGGAGGGCGCCGTGCTGGCGTTCCGCCGAAGCGAAAGCCCGATCCCGAGCGCGAACTTCCAACTTCAGGGGTTGTGCCCGGACCGCGACTACGAGTGCGAGGACGCCGACACCGGAAAGACATGGCGCATGGCGGGCAAGGAGCTGATGGACAGCGGTCTGCCTCTCGATATCGGAACGCCGCGCGGTAGCCGGCTGCTTTTCTATAGGGCGTTATGACGGGTGATGTCAGAAAGAACAACGGGGCGGCTCATCTGTGGTTGACTGACCAAAGTGATCTGGAGGGCCTTCGCCTGCGAGTGCGGGCGGGGGACCCGGCGGTGGCGCCGGATCGTGACGCGCTGCGGACTCGCGCTACCTTCCTCATCCAAAGCCCTGCTCCGGTGGTGACCGACAAGACTTTTACCGCTCATTCACCGAGCCGTGACCCGCATGACTATGTCAGCGTTGGAACGTACTTCTGGCCGAACCCCGAAACCGCGGATGGGGTGCCCTATATCCGCCGCGATGGACGGATCAGTCCCGATCTGGGCCTGTATGACCGCTCACGATGGGATCTCGCCGCGGACGCGATGATCACCACCGCCCGGGCCGCCTACTTTCTTGGTGAACGTGTGTTTGCGGAAGAGGCTGCCGGCCGCATTCGCCGTTGGTTCATGGATCCGGCGACGCGCATGAATCCGCATTTCCGCTATGCCCAGATGGTTCCCGGAGTCGCTGAAGGGAGACCTTGGGGTATTATCGACTTTGCCCTCAATCTGCCGATCGTTCTGGATCATATCGCCCTACTGGCTTCGCTGGAAGACTCCGTCTGGACCCCGGACGATCAGGAATCGATGGCTCGCTGGTGCGGCGCGCTTCTGGACTGGTTGGAGAGTCATCCTCTCGCCCGTCAGGAGGAGCAGGCGGGCAATAATCACGGGACGTTCTATGACCGGTTCGTCGTCTGTCTGTCGCTCTTTCTGGGACAATCCGATCGGGCGACCGCACAACTTGCCAAAACGGGCCCCCGGATTGCGCAGCAGATCGAACCGGATGGGCGCATGCCTCATGAATTGGCGAGAAGCTGCAGTTTCGGCTACGGGTTGATGAACCTTCGCGGATTTATTGACCTGGCCTGGATCGGGCGCTGTCTCGGGGTGGATCTCTGGTCCTGGTCAGACGACCAGGGGCGCCGCATTCCGGCGGCCGCAGAGTTTTTCTACCGGTTCGCCTGCTCGCGAGCCGAATGGCCCTGGGAACAGATCGAGCCGATTGACTGGCGTATGCTCCAACCGGTGTTTCATAAGGCGAACCGTCTTTCCGGCGGAGCCTATCCTCTCTCCGCCCTGGCTCACCGTTTTCCGCAGGGATTCAACCCGGATGCCTTTCCGATGGTGGAGCCGGGGCACCCTTTCGGCCAGGCCAGGGTCACTCCGGCTGGTCCCGGGTGATCGGAGCCTCCTCCGCCAGGCGGTGACGGTGCCAGGCTTTGGCGCCCAGGCCCAGCAGCGCGAGCGCCAGGATGAGCAGGACGATTTTGCGCTCATCCATCGTCAGCCCGAAGGTTGACGTGAACAGCGTGCGGAGCCCCTCTCGCCACCGTCCGGTCATGTGGCGACGATGTTGACCAGTTTGCCGGGGACCACCACCACCTTACGGACGGTCAGTCCCGCAATCAGCTTGGTTACCGATTCGAGGGCGAGGACATGCGCCTCGACTTCCTTGGGCGAAAGGCTCGTCGGGATGGTCTCACGGCTTTTGATCTTGCCGCAGAGTTGGATCACGATCTCCACCTCGTCGCGGGCCAGGGCCTTCGGGTTGACTTCCGGCCAGGGCGCGGCAAGGATACTGGGCGGGTGCCCCAGTTCCATCCACAACTCCTCTGCGACATGAGGCGCAAACGGGGAAATGAGAATCACCAGAGATTCCACGGTTTCGCGGTAGACCGCCTTGCACTGATCGCTGCTGGCATCGTCAATCTTCAACGTTTCCAGCGCGTTCGTCAGTTCCATGATCTGGGCGATGGCCGTATTGAATTGGAACGCGCCTTCCAGGTCGTGCGTGATCTTGGCGATGCTCTCGTGAAGTTTCCGGTAGAGATCCCGTTCGGGCGTTTCCATTTTCGCCAGATCGGGTTTCTGCCCATGGGAGGCCAGCAGGAGATCGCGCGTATCGTGAACGCGACGCCAGATGCGGCGCAGGAACCGGAAGGAGCCTTCCACCGCCGCATCGTTCCACTCGGCATCCTTTTCCGGCGGACCGATAAAGAGGGTGTAGAGTCGGACGGTGTCGGCCCCGTACTCGCGGATCAGTTCATCAGGCGAGACGACGTTCCCCTTGGACTTGGACATCTTGTAGAGCTGGCCATCTTTCTCGCTGCGCTTGCAGATCATGCCCTGGGTGAACAGCGCGCCGAACGGTTCGCGGAAGGAGCAGGTGTCGGCGTCGTGCAGGACCTTCAGGATGAAGCGTGAGTAGAGCAGGTGCAGGACGGCATGTTCAATGCCGCCGATGTACTGATCCACCGGCAGCCAGTAATCCACATCGGCCTTCTTATAGGCTTCCGTGGTCAGGCGGGGATTGACGTACCGCAGGTAGTACCAGCATGAGCACAGCCATTGCGCCAGCGTGTCGGTTTCCCGGCGGGCCGGCTTGCCGCACTTCGGGCAGGCCGTGTTGATGAAGGCCTCGTGATAGGAGAGCGGGTTGCCGCGCTCGGTTTTGAAGTCCACATCGTCGGGCAGCAGGACCGGAAGGTCCTTTTCGGGCACCGGCACCGCGCCGCAGTCCGGGCAGTGCACGATCGGAATGGGGGCGCCCCAGTAGCGCTGGCGGCTGATGAGCCAGTCACGGATCCGGTAGTGGGTGGTGAACTCGCCGAAGGCGTGCTCCTTGGCGTGCTGGATCATGTCGTGCATGGCGTTGCGGTTGCCGCGGCCATCAAAGGGGGCGGAGTTGACCATCACGCCATCCTCGACATAGGCCGCCGTCATGGCGTTGGCGACCAGCGGTGCGTCAGGGTTCTGGATGACGACCTTGAGGGGGAGGGCGTAGGTCCGGGCGAAGTCGAAGTCGCGCTGATCGTGGGCCGGGACCGCCATGACGGCGCCGGTACCATATTCCATCAGCACGTAATTGGTGATCCACAGAGGGGCCAGTTCGCCATTGTACGGATTCCGGACATGGAACCCGGTGAACACCCCTTCCTTCTTCGTGGTGTCGTCGGTGCGTTCCGCCGCGGAGACCATCTTCTCTTTTTCGACAAAAGCCTTGATTTCAGCGGCTCGCGGGTTGTTCTTCAGGAGTTTCTCGACCAGCGGGTGCTCAGGGGCGAGGGCCATGAAGGTGACCCCGTAGATGGTGTCCGGGCGGGTGGTGAAGACCGGGCAGGGGTCGCCGGTTTCCGCCACGGTGAACTCGATCCGGGCGCCTTCCGAGCGGCCGATCCAGTTGCCTTGCATGGTGCGCACCTTCTCGGGCCACTTGTCGAGCAGGGACAGGTCGTCGAGCAGTCGGCCGGCATATTCAGTGATCTTGAAGAACCACTGGGTCAGGTCTTTCTTGACGACCTTGCGTCCGCAGCGTTCGCAGGTGCCATCCGCGTGGACTTCCTCGTTGGCCAGCGTGGTGCAATACTCGCACCAGTTGACTGGCGCGTTCTTCTGGTAAGCGAGGCCGCGTTCATGGAGCTTGAGGAAAACCCACTGGGTCCACTTGTAGTAGTCGGGGTGGCAGGTGGCGATTTCACGATCCCAATCGTAGCCGATGCCCCAGGACTGGAGCTGGCGTTTCATCTGCTTGATGTTGCCGTAGGTCCATTCCTTGGGATGGACGCCGCGCTGTTTGGCGGCATTCTCAGCCGGCAGTCCGAAGGCATCCCAGCCCATTGGGGAGAGGACGCGGAAACCGCGCACCATCTTGTAGCGGGTCACGGCGTCGCCGATGATGTAATTCCGGCCGTGGCCGACATGCATGGTCCCGGACGGGTAGGGGAACATGGTGAGGCAGTAATATTTCTTTTCGTGGACGGAGGTATCCACCTTGAACACGCCATGGTCAGTCCAGTACTTCTGCCACTTGGGCTCGAGGCTCTCGAACGGGTATCTTTCTTGCATGGTCTGACTCTCCGCCTGATGGCTTCACACAGGGAAACAAATGCGAGTTACTATACGCCAAAAAGGGGCGGATTCAATGGCGAATGCAGAGGCCAAGGGGACCAAAAAAAGAAAGGCGGCAGTGGGACTGCCGCCTTTCAAGCGATGGCGTTCGCCTTTGCCTCGTTTCCTGCTTACTGCAGTGGCGGGGGCTTGGGGAGCCCCTTCAGGCACTCCTCGGCTTTCTGGATTTCCGAGTCCGGCAGGACGTAGTCCGTCAGTTTGCCTTCCAGGAAGGCCTGATAACCGGTGAGATCCATGATGCCGTGGCCGGACCAGTTGAGGAGAATGACCCTTTCCTTGCCTTCTTCCTTGGCGCGGTTGGCCTCGCGAATGGCCATGGCGATGGCGTGCGACGTTTCCGGCGCGGGGATAAAGCCTTCCGTCTGGGAAAAGAGCATGGCCGCCCGGTAGCACTCCAGTTGCGGGATGGCCACGGCTTCCATGAGCCCCTCGCGCAGGGCGTGGCTCACCAAGGGCGCCATGCCGTGATAGCGCAATCCGCCGGCGTGAATAGGGGCCGGAACATAGGTGTGTCCCAGGCTATACATCGGCAGGAGCGGGGTCATCATGGCCACATCGCCTGAATCATAGGCAAACACGCCGCGGGTCATCTTGGGACAGGCGGCGGGCTCGACCGCGATCACGCGCGGGTTCCTGGTGCCGGCGATCTTGTCGGCCATGAAGGGGAAGCTGATGCCGGCGAAGTTCGAGCCGCCGCCCGCGCAGCCGATGACGACATCGGGATAGGTGTTGATCTTGGCAAACTGCTTCTTGGCTTCGAGCCCGATGATGGTCTGGTGCAGCAGGACATGGTTCAACACGCTGCCCAAGGCATAGCGGGTGTTCTTGGAGGTCACGCAATCCTCGATGGCTTCGCTGATGGCGATGGCCAGGCTGCCGGGGCAATCCGGATCCTTGGCGAGAATGGCCCTGCCGGCATTGGTGGCGTTGCTGGGACTGGCGATGCAGTCCGCGCCCCAGGTCTGCATCATGATCTTGCGCAGAGGCTTCTGGGTGAAACTGATCTTCACCATATAGACATTGCACTCCAGGCCGAACATCTGGCAGGCCATCGCCAGGGAACAGCCCCATTGCCCGGCGCCGGTTTCGGTGGTGAGCCGTTTGATGCCGAATTGCTTGTTGTAGTAGGCCTGCGGGACGGCCGTGTTGGGCTTGTGACTGCCGGCGGCGGAGACGCCCTCATTCTTGTAGTAGATCTTGGCGGGGGTTTTCAGCGCCTTTTCAAGACGGGTGGCACGACACAGCGGACTCGGCCGCCACTGCCAGAGGATTTGCAGCACTTCGTCGGGGATGTCGATCCAGCGCTGCGTGCTGACTTCCTGCTCGATCAGGTTCATCGGAAAAACCGGGGCAAGCTGGTCGGGGCCGACGGGTCTGCCATCCGGGCTGACGGGGGGAGGCATGGCATGGGGGAAATCGGCGGCGATGTTGTACCACTGCCTGGGCATTTCGTCTTCGCTCAGGAACACCTTGATCTGATCCATAGGGGACTCCTTAACAGCCTGAAAGGTTTGGAATTACTGAGACGCCATTATGGCAACGGTGTTTCTATAGACAAGAACAAATTCACGGGTCCCTGCGGCACAATTCTACCGTTTGGCGACGGGGGGCTTCTCGCCCAGGTACCGGTCGTGGTCCCAGAAACCGGCGAGGCGCGTGCCATCCACGGCGGTATAGATCCCCTGTCCGTGCATCAGTCCCTGCTGCCATTCGCCCTCATACTTGTCGCCGCCCGTGAAGGTATAGGTCCCTTTGCCATTGGCGAGCTTGCCGTTCTGCCAGAGCCCGGTGAGCGCGGCCCCGTCGGCATAGGTGTAGACTCCCTGGCCGTCCATCCGGTTGTTCCTCCACTGCCCTTCGTACTTGTCGCCGTTGGCAAAGCTGTAGAGTCCCTGTCCATGGCGCTGGTCCGCGGCCCATTCGCCCTCATACCGGTCGCCGGTGGCGAAGGTGGACTGCCCTTTTCCGCTGCGGCGTCCCGCCAGCCATTCGCCTGTATAGCTTTCGCCATCGGCGAAGAGGGCGGCCCCGACATAGAGATTGGTCTTGCTGGGCGGCTGCCCTTCGTAATGTCCGCCGCCGGAGAGCTTGAACTCGACCTGCGTCGGAGCGGGTGGCTTGACAGCCGGGGCGCGCCGGGACTTTGGCGTCTGGGCGGCAGGCTTGTTCTCAGAGGCAGGGGCTACGGCGGGCTTTGTTTCGGTCACGGGCGCTGAAGGGGCCGGTGCCACGGTCTCGGCGGCGGGCTCAAGCACGCTGTCCGGCGGCGGCGGCGCGACGGGTGCGACGGGTTTGGGTTTGGTCGAGTCGCTGTGAAAGAGGCGTGACAGCATCGAGGGCGGTTTGGGTTTGAGGGCTTCGATGACGGAGGCGGCCATGCGTTCACGGGCCACGTCAGCGGCCGTCTGGTTGTTGGCGTCGGTCAGTTTGGGATCGGCGCCGTAGTTCACCAGGAGGCTCGCTACCTTGCCGGCATCGACATAGGCGGCCCAATGAAGGGGAGTAAATCCATTGGCGGCTCGGATGTTCACGTCAGCGCCACCCTTGATCAGCATTCTGGAGATCAGTTCGTTCTTGTTGAATGCGGCCCAGTGAACGGGGGCCGAACCTTTGGCGGTCAGGGTGTTCACTTTCGCGCCTCTCGCGATCAAGTACCTGACCATGTCCGCATGGTTTCTGTTCACGGCAAAATGGAGGGGGGTCAACCCATTGGTGGAGACGGCGTTTACATCGGCCCCGGCGTCAACCAGCGCCTTGGCGACATCGGTGAACCCCAGGGCGGCCGCCAGTTGGAGAGGGGTGTAATCATTGCTATCCCGGAGGTCGACCGTCTCGGACGGCAGACCGCGAAGCATGAGTTTGAGTTGCGGGACATTGTTGTCGCCGACCAGATTGTGCAGGGGACTGCCATGGGTGCCTAGCGGCAGGATGGTAATCAGCACGCTCAGGACGAGAAGGAAACCGGTGTGTCTTTTCATGGCGCTCCTTTTGCGAAACTCTGTGCCAAAAACTCTTGCTCGACAAGGGTGCCGCGTAGCATAAGACTATGCGGCTCCGATTGCAAGGGAGCGATGGGAAGCGAGGGGCTGGTACGGATGGCTGAGGGTTAGTGGGGGTATACGATGATTGCGATTGTGGACTACAAAGCAGGGAATCTGACCAGTGTGAAACTGGCCTTTGAGGCCCTCGGGATTGAGGCCCTGGTGACCGACCGGGCCGCGGATATTCTGGCCGCCGACCGTGTGGTATTCCCGGGTGTCGGCGCGGCAGGGGCATCGATGCGGCATCTGACGGAACTCAGGCTTGCGGAGTCGTTGAGAACCGTGGTGGCCCGCGGCACGCCGTTCCTCGGCATCTGCGTGGGCATGCAGATTCTGTTTGACCGCTCCGAGGAGGATGGCGGGACGAATACACTGGGATTCATTGCGGGCGATGTGCGTCTGTTTCGTCCGCCAGACCCCGCCGACAAGGTGCCGCAGATCGGATGGAACGCGGTCCGCTTCAACCGTTTGCACCCGGTTTTCGCGGGCGTTGAGGACGAAACCGAGTTCTATTTCGTCCACAGTTACTATCCCATGCCCTCCGATTCCGCCGATCGGGTGGGGGTTACCGACTATGCAGGGGTCACGTTCACCTCCGTGGTGGGACGGGCCAATCTGGTGGCGACCCAGTTCCATATCGAGAAGTCGGGGCGGATCGGGTTGCGAGTGTTTGAAAACTTCAGCCGGTGGAACGGACAATGTTGACCAAACGCATTATTCCCTGTCTGGACGTCCGGGACAAGAAGGTCACCAAGGGCGTCAAGTTTCAAAACAACGTGGTTCTGGGCGATGCCGTGGCGCTGGCCTCGAAATACTACGAAGAGGGCTGTGACGAGTTGGTGTTCTACGATATCACCGCCTCAGCCGAGCGGCGCCCGATCGACATTGAAATGGTTCACGAGGTGGCGCGGGCGATCCATATTCCCTTTGCCGTGGGCGGGGGCATCTCGAATCTTGCCGACATGTCGCGGGTGTTGCTGGCTGGAGCCGAGAAGATTTCAGTCAACTCACTGGCGGTGGTCAATCCGGGGATTATCGCGGAGGGCGCGAAGGCGTTTGGGTCGCAGTGCATTGTGCTGGGCATGGACCCGGTGCGGGTCGAGAACGATCCGCGCTTTCCCAGCGGCTATGAGATCACCACACGGGGATTTCGCGAACGGACCGGGAGGGATGCCGTGGCGTGGGCCAGGCAGGCGGAGGATCTGGGGGTGGGCGAGATCGTCGTCAACTCGGTCGATGCCGACGGCACCCGCAACGGCTATGAGATTGCCCTGACGCGGTTGATTGCCGAAGCCGTCCGGGTTCCGGTTGTGGCCTCCGGCGGCGCTGGCAAGCCGTCGCATCTGGCAGAGGTGTTCAAGGACGGCAAGGCGGATGCCGCCATCATTGCCGGTATGATTCACACCGGCGAATACACCATTCCGCAGATCAAACAAGACCTTATCGCTGCCGGGATCCCGATCCGGAAACGGTGGTGAGGTGGCAATGGATTCCCCTGATCACGGCCTTACGAGTTGGATCCCCCGCAACTGCAGGCGGTAGCGGCCGGGTTCGTTGCCCGCTGGATGGCCCAGTCGTGAGGCCTCCAGCCGGACATATCGGGCGGAGGGATAGCCAATCACCGTATACAGATCGATGGTGAGTCCATCCGGCCCGGGTACAGGCTGGTCTGAAAACGCGGCCACTTCCGCATACGCGCCGGGCGCCCTGGCGAATTGCACCGTGAAGTCGCGGGGGAATCCGGCGGATCGATCGTCTCTTGGCGTGCTGCGGCAGGGCAGCAGCACGATTTTTGAAAGCGCTGTTTCACTCCCCAGATCGATCTCGATCCACTCGGCGGCATGGTCGGAGGTGTGGGGTGCGGAGCGGTAGCCTTCTGATGGCAAAGCCGGCTCCAGAAGGCTCGCCAGTGCCCATCCGTTGCCTTCGTCGGTGCTGGACGCCTTGACCACGGGCTCAACCACCTTCTCCGGCACCATCGCGGCGAGGGTCGGATCATTCCAGGCGCCGGCCGGCAAATCATGGGCCTCGATCACGTACCGACCGGGCTTGAGTCCGCCTGGATCACCTGGAGTGCCGTTGACCCGGAGATCACAACCGCTCGGCAGAATCACATCCGCCACTGTGCCTTGCGGTACAGTGAGTGTCAGTCGGAAGGTGTTCCCGGTCAGGATCCAGTCCGTGACGATGGGGCCGTGCGGCGAGGGCACCACGCCTTTGGCCCAGTTGACTTCCTGGACCGGCAACGGCCGGATCAGGAAGCGGCTGAAGCCGGGCGCTGTTGGCTGGACGCCCAGGATGTAGGCGCTGAAATGGTCTGCAATGGCTGTATCCGGGTGCGATTCATCGCCCCATCCCTTGGTGATCATTCCCATGCACTCGGTCGTTGTCGCGGCGCCGGTCCAGGTATCGTCCAGCAGTCTGAGCCAGTTGTGGTCGAAGAGGGCGCGCAGCCCGGATTGGGCGAACCCGTATTCGAATTTCCCTCGGCTGGCCAGGGCCTGGAACTTGCCATGGCCGTTCTTGACCAGTCCCGGTGCCAACCGGGCCGCCTGTTCGGGCGACACGAGTTTCATGGCAAGTGCGAGGGCATTGGCTTCAAACCCAAAGGAAGGGGTTTCAAGGGCATCACGGAAGAATCCGCCGGCCTCGTCCCAGAGCCGGTCAAACAGCGCACGCCGGATCGTGTCAGCGGTCTGCAAGGCGTCACGGCTGTCAGACTTCAGATTCAGGTGTTCTGCGATCCGGGCGGCGTCCATGAAGACATCCCACAGCAGGATGTTCATGTAGGCACGGGTCCGGGTGTCCCCGAGATTAAGGTTGCCCGCGTGCTTGGAAGTTTCGAGTCGCTGACGGAACAGGCCGTCCGGGCCGATGTGGCTTCGCAGATACCTCAATAGCCGGAGAAGCGCCGGGTAGATCGCCTGCACGGTTTCGGTGTCGCCGGTGTAGAGCAGGTGATCCCAGGCGACCGGAACCAGCCATGCCGCAAATTCGTCGGAAGGGAACGGGCCATAGTCGCCGGAAGCCGGCGCAACACGGCATTCCGGATAGGGCGAAGCGTGGACATATCCTTCGGGAGTCTGGTTGAAGGCCAGCATTTTCAATGACCCACGGAGGTAGAGCGGATCGGCCGAGGCATAGTAAACGTTGCGCTGGGCGAAATAGAGGTCGCCGGACCAGACCAACCGGTCGCGTTTGGCGCCATCGGCGACAAAGGGAAGTGTGCGAGCGAACTCCCACTGCGACAGGTCACCCTCAAAGCCGTCCTGCAGCAGTGTTCGCCCGTGGTCATCGCTGACGCGGATCATGTCGAACAGCGGCCACTTTTCTTTCGGCGTGTAGAACCCGACGCGCCCCGTCGGAAAGGTTTCATCGCACGTCTCATCAACGATGACGCCGTCCAGTCGTGTGGTCAACCTCGGCCCAGACGCTTCGATGGTCAAGGTATAGCGGGTGCCGTCGGTTAACGGGATCGCGAGTTGCTTTTCGCTCAACAGGGTGTTCTGGCCGTTCTGTCGCCGGAACAGGTGGAACGTACCGTCGAGTTCGAACTCCGCGAGGTAGGCGTTATGCGGGTCCTGGGCCCGGAAAGCAATACCGGCGGCTGAGACGTGGTGGGGATTGGCCCGTAACTCAAAAAGGGTTTCGATGACGATGTTACTCCAGTCGGCACCTGCCACGCTCAGGCCGACGTCATCGGCCTGCTCCAACTTGCGAGGCAACAGCCAGCCGTCAACCGTCTTCCAGGCGTCGTGATTCGGAAAAGAGGCAATCTGAAGGGTCCACGTGCTGATGTACCAGAGCCGGTTGAGTCGCTCGTCGCTGCATAGAAAATGGCCGTCATGCGGCGAGCGGTCGTGGACGGCGCTGTTGACGATCGAGACCGTGCTGATCGTCACCGAGGTCTCCGGTGTATCGAGTTGCAGGCGCACGTAACGGGTCTGTCCCTGGATCAAGGGGGCAATGAACGTTCCGGTGCGTGGGATCGTGTACGTTTCATGACGGTTGATGTTGCCTGGGAGCACCGGCAGATCGAAGGTGGCTCCGAGGTAACGCCCGCTAGTTTCGCGCGTAAAGCAACCGGTTTCGGAGAGACCGTCGGGATGGCAGGCATAGGCGAGGCGTACCACCGGCTTGCCGCTCTTGGCGGTCACGGTGAAGACGGCATAGCCGCCCACGCTGGACTTGCCAAAATCCAGAATGACTACCGGTTTCGGCCCCCCCTTCTCAAAGGTCATTTGGCAGGTTGATCCGTCCGTGCGCAACAAAGCCTCGGCAGTCTCCACGCGCCCCTCAGTTCGGACGACGGCGACGGGCCGAGGACGGTCCGAGGAGGGAGTCAGGACATACGCCTCCGCCTCCTGTTGCCACCTGGTGTCGCTCGCGGCCACGGTCTTTCCTGTGGTCTGTCCCGTAATGCTGTTCGTTTTCATTGCCTGCCTGATCTCCATTCGTGAGTTCCGGAATTGACGGCGGGTGGGCATTATATCGGGAGAGGATCAGCAATCAACGATCAAGCGCTGGGCGTGATGCCGCCGCGTCAGAGGCGCTAGACCTTGATGATGCGACTGGAGGGGGATTCCGAGGCGGAGTCCGGGGCGGACTTCGAGTGAAGATAGGATTCGGTTTCGTAGAGCGCGATGCTGCGGAGCCGGTTGATCAAGGTTGCCATGTCATCGCAGGCGCCCTGGCAGTCGGCCATGACGGTGGCGTGTTCCTCCGGAGCAAGGGTGGTTTTGAGTCGGTAGAGGCACATGTTGATGACGGTGACAGGTTGGGCGATATGGTGGCACATGGCGCCGAGGCTCTCGACCATGACGCGCTGACGTTCCTCGTCCAACTCGACACGGTGTTTCTGTCGCAGGAGGACGATATGCTCCTCAGCAATCCTGACGACCTGCTCGAGGTAATGCTGAACGGCCGCGATGTCATCCTCATGTTCGGTCAGAGTAACCTGTTCGGGCAGGTCTCCCTGGGAGAGCGTTCTCAGGTAACGACGCAGGCGGGTGATGCTGATGGGGTACTTGATCAGGAGCGCGTATCCCAAGCTGATCAGGCTGGCTATGATCACGGCGGAGACGGCCAGAACAGGGGAGGAAAGGGCTGTTCCATCGAGATTGTTTTTCCATATCCATCCCCCGATCAGCAGTGGCAGGAGGGTAATGAGGATGAAGGCGACGATGATATGGCCCCACGTTCCCCTTCGAGAGAGGGAAAGCGACTGGAGGCGCAGGTGGTGCCTGGTGTGAGGTGCTTTGTGGGGGCTCATGGGGTGGGTGGGGAGGGGGGCAGCAGACGGAGGATGGTCAGCGTGAGAATATCCGCCTGAAGTTTGAGAAGGTTGACTGCCTCTTTTTCCCAGATCACATTCGAGTGGATTCCGTAATAGCCCATAAAGCCAATACACTGGGCGCCATGGCTCAACGGAACCACGATGGCTGATTTCACCCCTTGAGACTGCAGAAATGCCTTTTCGGCGGCGGCTTCAGGTGGCAGGGCCTCAATGTCCTGCATGGCTGCCAGTTGGTGCTGCTGTAACTGGCTCATAAGATAGGGGAAGGAGAGCTTGTGCATGTCAGCAAGGGCGTTCTGTCGGAGCGCTGCGTCATGTGCGGACCAACGATATGTCTGGGAAATGGTTGTGGTGCCGGGCTGGAAGAGAACGGCGTAACACGCATCGGCCTGGGCGAACTGGGCCGAGAGTCTGAGGCAATGCCCGATGCTTGAGTCCAGTGATCCCAAATGTGTTGCCAGCAGTTTCGACGCGATTTCGCGCAGGCAGCGATCGAACGAGAAATGAAGGTCGATAAACTGCTGCGAACGGGTATCGGTGCGCCAGCGAAAAAGGCGCACACCGTGAGCGGCGGCAAACTGTTCCACCTTTCGGAAGACGGTCTCTTCGAGAAAGGTGGTGATCACAATCTCCCTAATGCCCAGTTTGATCACGGATTCCTCAAGCTTTTCGATCCCCCCCAGAACGCGACAGCCGTAAACGGTCCGTCCATGAAGGTTGGCGTCGTCGTCAAGCAGTCCGACCACGACCCGGTGGGTGGTCAGGCGGGCGGCATCGTTGGCTTTGGCCCGGAGGAAGAGGGTGCAACTGTACCCGGCGCCATAGATCAGGCAGGGAACCCGGACGACGCCGTTAATGTGTTGGTGCCGCAAAATGAAGGGCATGCAATCCTGAACGGCGCGGGGAAACAGCCGGAGGCCGATCAGGCCGATGATCGAGAGGCCTCCAAAGAGGTTTGCCTCGATCGCCATAAGATGGAGCGAGTGATGGATCAGGGTGGCGTTGATGGCGGCGGCAATCATGGCACCGGCGGCCGCCACCATGGCGATAATGACGTAGTCGGTGATCCTGGCTCGGGACCAGACCCTTGAATAGGTTCCGCTGGCCGCCAGAAGAAGGAAAGGTATGGGCAACCAGACGATGGCATGTTGGAGCCACAGCTCTTTGAACGATCCATGATAGCCGTGCGTCAGAAAGAGCGCGATCATCAGGGCCAAGGCCAGAATGAAGAGATCGGCGAGCGGATAGAACATCACCGCGACCGCCTTGGTGGGCGGACGCTGCAGGCCCTTGAGAACCGCCATGCCGCTATCCCATAGTTCGACGTGGGCGAGATGCCTGACAATGATGTAGGCGGCGACGATGAACGCCACGAGATAGATGACCAGCGCGAAAGATTGAAAGGCCAGTGAACAGAGTCCCACCAACACGAGCCCCCCATTGAGTGCGTAGAGCGTGAAAGCCACCCTGCGTTGCGAACTCCCTGTTCTCAAGAGTCGGTGGTGCAGGTGATCCGTGTCGGCGGAGAACACCTCACCCTGGCGGTGGTTATCTCCGGGGGTGTTTTGCTGCAGGTGCCGGATACTGCGGCGCCAGACGGCCAGCGCGGTGTCAAGAATGGGCACTCCGGCGGCTAACAGGGGGATGGCCATGGAGGCGAGAATGGTTCCCTTGGAGCCAGTGCTCAAGCTGATCGTAGCGAGCGTGAACCCAATGAACATGCTTCCCGTATCGCCCAGGAAAACACGGGCCGGGTTGAAATTGTAGCGCAGAAAACCCAGGCAGGCACCGATCAGGCCCAGCAAAACGAGGGAGTCGCCCGGCAGGTGCCTGATGACCAGTGAACCAGCCACCCCGAAGGCCGCGATGATGCCCAGTCCGGTGGCGAGACCGTCAAGGCCGTCGATGAGGTTGAAGGCATTCATGAACCCCACACACCAGAACACGGTGAGAAAGCAATCCACAGGCCAGGGGAGAGGGTTGTGAAAGAGCCCGCCCAAGTGAATGCCGCTGAAATAGAGAGCCAATGCCGCCAGCATCTGGCACCCCAACTTGACCCGGGGTTTGAGGCCCCACCGATCATCCGCGACGCCAACCACAACGAGGAAGAGAGACGCCGGCATAAACTTCATCCACCACCGGAGGGTCAGCGTGATGTCGAAGGGGAACCAAGGCAGGAAGTAGATGGCGACGCAGGCGAGGTGGAACCCGATGAAGACCGCCAATCCGCCACCCCGGGGGATGACCCCCGTATGGATCCGCCGCTCATCCGGCCTGTCCACCATGCCGGCCCTCTTGGCGAGGGCCATGACCACCGGGACGAGGAGGTAAGTGGCGAGAAACCCCACGAGGGAAATGAATAAATACTTGGTGTAGTTTTGGGGGATGGAGATCATGGTGGAGATTATCGAAGGGTGACGCCGCCATTTTGGGCGTGCGGGATAGGCTCTTGAATGGTGGGTCGGCTATTCATTCTCGATAAGGCCAGAATGAAGATCAGAACTGAGTGGCTGACTGACTCAAGTATGCCCAACAGATTGTGTCGGCGGTCTTAGGCAAGAGCCTGTGCAGCAGGATTCAACCCTCTTTACCTTCACTGGCATCCCACAGGACGTCAATGAAGAGTTTCCGTGAAAAGGGGGGATGAAAACCGCTCATTCAGGGCGCGGATGCTGTCCAAGGAATCATGCGATTACGGAGACGATCACATCCAAGTACTCTTGAGCCAGTTTGTCGCGGTCGTAATGTGCTGTCACATAATCACGGCCGGCGGCGCCGTAGGCTGCACGTAACCGTGGTTCCTGGCGAAGCCGTAATAACGCATCAACCAGCTGTTCGCTGTTTTCAGGTTCAATGTTGACTCCCGCCCCGGCTTTCTGGATGAACTCAGCGGCAAAACCGCCGACTCCATTGATGATGGGTTTGGCCATGCCCGCCGCCTCGAAAATTTTTGAGGGCATCACTGTGGTAAAAAGATCTGTCTTTCGCAAATGGACGAGGCATACATCCGAGATACCCAGGAAAGCCGGCATCATTTCCTTCGGCTGGCGCCCCGTAAAGACCACACTATCCAGCCGCATTGCGAGCGCTTCAGCCTCAAGTTCCTTGCGTGAAGCTCCTTCACCAATAAGCATAAATACGATATCATTGATCCCGCGATCCTTAAGGATCTGCGCGGCATGCAGGACAACCTTCAGGCCACAGGCCATGCCGATGGTTCCTGAATAACTGCAAACGAACTTGTTTGTGACGTTGTACTGCTGTTTCAACTTCTCATCAGGCTCGCGCGGGTTAAAGAGACTGCGGTTCACCCCATTCATGACGACTGAAATACGCTCACCCTGCACCCCCTTCTCGATCAGGCGGCTGCGATATCCCTCTCCCACTGTTACGATATGTCTGGCCGAGGCGTACATAATCTTCTCGAGTCGCTCGAGAAAGTGGACGAGCCGGGGGTTATTCATCGCTCCAACGGCGACAATGGACTCCGGCCAGATATCCCTGATTTCCAGGATGAAAGGGATACGACGGAAGAAACTGGCCAGCACACCTGCCCAGCCGCAGAAGAATTGTGGAGAAGTCGCGATGATCACATCAGGACGACCAACAAAGAACGACAAAGAGACCGCGCTGACCATGTAGGAAACATAATTGGCAATACGGCGAACTGTCCCCTCATTGGCTGCGATGAACGTCCAGACCCTTCGAACATCAATCCCGTCCACAATCTCACGCCCATACAGCTTGTTTGAGTAACCCTTGTAAAGCACGCCCTCCGGACAATTCGGGGCACAGGTAATGACCGTCACCTGATGCCCGGCCATGACCCAGCGGCGGGCATTTTCGTAGGTACGCGAGGCGGGCGCATTCCCTTCGGGGGGGAAGTAGTGCGATAAAAACAGAATGTTCATGCGTGAGGTTGGATTGCGCAGGCAATTTCTTGAGATTTACCAGATGACCACGTGAAAACCAGATTCTGGTTTTTCTGTTTTAAGGTGAATTCCGGACAATATAATCCCTCTTCGAGATCAAGCTTTCCCGAGCCGCTAAAAGAAACATGGAATCGCCCCCCTGGATAAGATACCGAGGCAGTTCGTTCGTCGAGCAGGCCGCAGGAGCAATCCGGATGCAAGTGCAAATAGGAACGACAGGTGACCGGCTTTGCTGCATCAACACGATCCACGAAATTCAGGAAGCCGCCAGCTTGGTACGTGAACGATCTGCGATGGACAGGCTTACCCACCAGGCGGGTATACCCATCATGACTGGCTATGAGATCGAAGCCGTCGTTTCGAGGTGCCCAGCGCACATCATGCACATACGCCCGTCTTGCCACGCGGAAGGCACCCCACACCTCGGACTGGTTTTGTCCTTGGATTACCACCGTATTGTGCGCCGCTGTTGAACGGCAGTAGCGGCGCAATTCACTCCATTCATAGTCGTACACCCCGCTGTCAACAATGACCCTATCCCCGCGAAGCGACAATTCAAACGAGAAGGTGTCGGCATGGGCATGACCGGGAATATAGTCGGGACCAATATTGCCTGCATCACAGACGACGTAAGTGCCTTCTTCCTCGCGGAAGCCGAAATAGCCGGCACCGGACAAGGCCCAGGCTCCGCACTCTTGGGCAACTCGCTTGCAGTCTGCTCCCCCCAATGTCGCGGCATACTCGGACAAGGCCTTCGGTTCATTATAGATCCCCATGGCGCTGTCGTTGAGTAACGCGACCCGTCCATCAGGGTGGCAGAGCACATTCAAAGCCTTGAGAATACCCGGAAAGTACGGGGCTATCACGCCCTGCAATTGTTTATCACCCGTGTTGTATAGCATCAGGAAAAGATACACCACCCGGTTGTGATACATGGGTGAGCGTTCAAAATGCAGGCCATCATTCAGAATTTGTTCCTGCGCCTGCTCCCTGAGGAGCTTTGCCCCGACTCGAAGCCAACGTTCCGCGGTCGGCCCCTCAAAACAAGAACCCGCCAACGACAAGGCAGCCGCATTCTCCAACAGATGATTGCCTAGCAGGTGGTATTCAAGGTGGCGGCTCAGCCACTCGCTCTGGCGGTAGATACTCTCCCCTAAACGATGACAGAACGGCTGGTCGGCGAGCGTCCGATGACGGTAGTGATCGAAGAAAAAAGCACACCAATTCATGAGCCGTAGGGATACGGGATAAGGATCCCAACCGACACGACCTTTCGCCAAGCTGTGGTTTGCGATCCAATCCAGCGCTACGGCTCGGGCATGATCGAATGCGGCGTCCGGAGATCGCGCACTTTCGTCACGTGAAAACGCCCAGAGCCAGTCAAAATAGTGAAGGTTGTACAACCATAACTTCGGCAACCCAGTTCGATCCCAGTCGGGCATCCAATCAATGGACTGACTTTGGTTGAGAAAAGTCATCCTGCCCGAAAGGACGGCTGAAGCCGGGTTAACCTGAGTGCCGGGTGGTAGAAAGTGCGCGACAGGCCGCCACTTGCACCCCGGGAATGGGGGTGCTGACAACGGACGGAACCGCTCCGGATTTTCAAACCGTTTCCTAACCCTGTGGTGCAACTGGGCTATGATCTGGCTAAAGCGCAAATAGCGGACAGTATGGTAAAGCTGAGGCATTAGACGGTTTTCGGCGGCCACAGTCAGCGCCGTATCAGGGCATTTGCTT
>CAYOIT010000076.1:0-21028 GCA_964404035.1 uncultured Verrucomicrobiota bacterium
CGAATGTCGCGCAGGGCCGTGTCGGTTGAACAGTGCGAAAGCTTGGCGTACTTGGAGGTGGTCAGGTTGCCCTCAAATCCATCCAACAATCGGTTAACCACCTCGCGCTGACGCTCGTTGATGGGCGACTGGTTGATGGCTTCCCATATCCTAGCTTTGCGCAAAACACCGACCAGTGTCGTCTGGGCGCGATCCAAAGCGCGGCCCAGACACTCAAGGAACCATGTCATCCAGGTTGTGACATCAAGAGTCCCCTTCTGAGTGGATTCCAAGACTTGATAGTAGGCTTTGCGTTCAGCTTCAATCTGGGCCGACATGCTGTAGAAGCGGTTCGCTGTTCCGTCAGCGCGTGCCAGTGCCAAATCCGCAATGGCGCGGGCAATGCGTCCGTTCCCGTCCTCGAATGGATGGATCGTCACAAACCAAAAATGGGCCAGTGCGGCCTTCAGCACGGCGTCCGTGCGGGGCGGGGCATTGAACCATTGGAGAAAGGCCTTCATTTCTGCATCGAGCTTGCTGGCCTCCGGCGCCTCAAAGTGCACCCTTTCCCGTCCGAGCACGCCGGAGACCACTTGCATGGGCCCGGCCTCGGCGGTACGCCAGGCGCCCACCGTGATCTTCCGCATCCCGCTGCGCCCAGTTGGGAACAGCGCCGCATGCCAGGAGAACAGGCGGTCTGGCGTCAGCGGCTCGGCATAGTGTTGTGTGGCGTCGAGCATCATTTCGACCACCCCCTCAACATGCCGGGACGTTTGGGGTGTCCCACCGACGTCCATACCAAGTTTGCGTGCCAGGGAGGATCGGACCTGTTGTGGATCGAGAACTTCCCCCTCAATGGCGCTCGATTTCACAATATCAACGGTCAGAGTGGCCAGGTTCGCTTCACCGCGCAGACGGAAGCCCAAAGCGTCCATGTGTCCAAGAAGCCGGCCCTGCCGGTGCCGGATATCCGCCAGGATCGGAGCCAATCTGGACTCGTCCCAGCGGAAGTTCGGCCAATCGCTTTGCTCGTGGATGTAGGACATAAGTATTTAACTCTCGACGTGATAATGAGGCACTGCGGTATAAAAGGCAATTATTTACCGCTTTTTTTGCGGCGATTAGGAGGCTTAATCACCGCATGGGATTGGGGAAGCGGCCCGCCTTCGCCACTGGGTACACCGGCCTTCCTCCTACGCGAAGACTCCGGCGGACATGACGGCGTGGCGACCGCGCGAGCGCGGCCGGAAGTCAGGAGAGAGAAGTCAGAATTCAGAATGCGAAACTACGAAAAGCGCGAAACACGCGAAAAAAGGTGAGGTCGGGAACGAGGCGAGACGCCTCGTCTACGTTGCGGGAGGTGAAGAGCGGTCGCGACGGAGTGCGTCCCTCCACGAAACAAGCACTGGCGGGGGCCGCCGGGGCCACAGGATGCTTCACAAAGAGAGCGGCACCTTCGAGCTTTCTCTCGATCAGTGCCGCTCCATTCCTCCGGGGAGATCTCGGTATCGTACTCTCTTAGGGTCAGCAGGTTTTGACCATCTTTACTTGGCCGGAAGCCGGCCTTGGCTTTGCTGAACCCATGTCTCTCCCCACGCCTGTATTGTACTGCTGATGGGTGCTGGCGTCTACAGGGTTTGTTTAAGTTTTCTTATGGAGGACAACGAAGGGAGGAAGCCCTTCGACAGGCTCAGGGCAGGCGGGGAGCTTGGAGGGCCGAGGGTCGAGAGGGAAGCGTATCGGAGTGACGGCGTGTGAAACGGGGATGCGGGGAGTTGGCACAGACGCCTACGCTGCCAGACCGGGACTGAGACTTTCCTGAACTGCGGCATTTTCTTGAATAGGAAAATGGCGTGTCATGGGAAAGGCGACCTCCGTCATTTCTCTCACACCTGTGAGAGAAAGTCAGGCACGGCGTAGACCGGGGGGGAGATGATCGCCGCACGGCGAGCCACAGGCAGATCCGCCAACGGCGGAGAGTGCGGCTCCCACATTGGGGACGTGAAGCGGGAAGCGGGGGAAGTGGGAAGCGGTAAGGGCGTGTGGGGGTGAGCGGGGAGTACCGAGGGCCGAGGGGGGAGCGGCAGGCGGAAAGCGGTAGGCGTCCTTGCAGGCACCGCCCATTTTGCCGTTCTTGTAGTACGTGGGCCGGCCCCAAAACGTGACCATCTGTCCGGCCTTGAGGCCCTTCCCGTCGCCCTGAAGGTCAACTTCGAAATACAACTCTTCCGCTTGGGCATCGAGGCCCGGCCCGTTGCGATCCGTCAGGATGAGGACGCGACGCTCGGGGAAGTCCCCACGCGCCGGCCTGGTTTCGATCTTGTGAACTGCTCCCATTACTTGCATTTGCTCCTTACCTTTCCGCTGGATTGACCAGCATGTTTTGACCAACAGCCGGCGCACTGGCGACGGCACACCTTGAAATCGAAGAGAAGACGCGGGTTCGTTTTCCACCCCTCGCAAGCGAGGGGCACACGCAACCCGCAAGACAACAGCCGGCTTTGAGGCACCATGCTTGCGCGGCCATAATTGGCGGTAGACTTTTACATCGGAGGCCACAATAATGTCTTATGCCTGTGGTGTTCAGATTCAAGGGTTACCGTTTCTTCTTCTATTCGAATGAAGGCGAGCCACAAGAGCCCTTGCCTGTTCACGTGCGCCGAGGTGACGCCGTTGCCAAGTTCTGGCTGGAGCCCCTGCCGGAAGTGGCCGAAGCCTACGGCATGTCGGCGCATGAACTGGGCGAACTGATGGATGTTGCCGTGGAACACATTGACGAGATTCGGAGGTTTTGGAATGAACACTTTGCTCGCTGAACCTGTCGCCCTGCGGCTGCACTTCGATCAGGACACGATGTGGGTTGACCTTGCGGACGGCCGCCAGCTTGGCATTCCCCTGGCGTATTTCCCCCGCCTGCTGAGGGCCACACCCGCCCAGCGCGATGACTACACGATAAGCGGTGGCGGAACCGGTCTGCACTGGGATGACCTGGACGAAGACATCTCGGTTACCGGACTCCTCATGGGCATCGGCGACAGAATGCGCAAAGCATCCTGATAGACCCCAAGGCAAAGACGACTCTGGACAGGTCGTCACGAGCCCTCCCCTACTGAGGCACGAATCAAAGCAAGCATCGCGGCCTTGATTGGCGCGGAGAGGGCCGGCCAGGCGGTGACGACTTCGAGGAGATCGGAGGGGACCGGCATCCGCCCTCATCGGTTGCCTCGTGATGACAGGCTGCATTTCCCACAATCCATCCGCCTTTCCGAGGCTGGCGTCGGCACCGTATGCACTCATATCCTACCCCTCGCTGACACCAACCGTGCCCGAGACCCAGCCGCCTTTCTGAAGGCCTTTCTGGAATACAATGAGACCCATACGATCCCCGGTGCGGAGGTTAACGCCCCAGCGTATTCTTTTCTCGGTGGTCTGACCCCGACTGCGCACATGTCCCACTGTTCACTCACCTCGCAGCAGTCCCTCCAGATTCTCACGGGTCAACAGGGCCGCATCCTGTGGCCGCTCCAGGAAGGGGCTGACATCGTCGCCGACGGCTTGCAGATTCAACGTGGCTAACCGTTCCCGCACCAGTTCGCTCCAGGATTGCGCGTTGTGGCGACCCGTACCCTGCGTCTGGTCCAGCGCGTTTTGCAGCAGGGACAGATTCGGTGCCACCGGCGGACGTTGCGAGAGATACCACACCAAATCGTACCAGTCCCGCCCCTTGGCATACTTGCGCGTAATCGCGGCATGGAGTTTCCCCGCCAGAAGCGAGGGCAGATCGTAATACTGGAGCAGAAACGTCACATGCCGGGTGACGACTCGGCGTTCGCAGCGCGCCCCCGCTGGTGGCCGCGTGTCGATCTCCAGTTTAATGGCCAGTTTCTCAGCAGGCATCGCCGACAAGCCCGCGTCATACAGGATGCCGGCTACACGCACCCAACCCGTATGCACGACTTTTCGGTCGTTCCAGGTCACTTCAGGGTCGAACCCGGCAAGCGTCAAATCCCGCTTCACCTTGGCCATCCACTCTTTCCCCGCATAACCGTCGGCTGACACGAGCGAGAAATCGAGGTCCTCCGAGAATCGAGGCAGGTTGTGCAGGAATCGCAGTGCCGTTCCTCCGACAAAGGCAAGAGGTCGGAAGGCCTCGCTCTCGTGGAACGAGCGCAATACAAAGGCTTGGAGATATTCCCGAAGCCGGTTCAGGGCTTGTCCAGGATCCGACACGCCTCGAACCAAGGCCAAGGCTTCCTCTTTCATAACGTCACCGTTCCTTGTTCCGCATCAGATGCCAGCCGGAGCCACCGCTGGACCGCCCGATCGAGGCGCGGGCTCCGGAACCGTCGAGAGTAAGAATTGAGCCGTTCCGCGTCAACCTGCGCAACATGCTGGTAACGCATTTCATCCAGACGTTCCGGAGTCCACTCCCCCTCGGTCAGATGCCAGTGATCCAGCAAGGCCTTCTCCGGTTCCGCGACCAGAAACTCCTGGTTACCTACGCCTGTGGAGGCGAATCCGAAGAAACAATCCTGCTTGATGTTGTGATAGTCGAAGACGCCGAAAAAATTCTCGAACCGGCGCGGAACACGCGAAGTCACGCTGGTGAACCGGACAACGCGTTCCGGAATCAGGTCATAGTGGCCCAGCGCCCACAAACCGCTGAGGTAGGACGGCCGGTACAACGGGTTCGCCAGCACGGCTGGAGACAATGGCATGCGCCGGTAGGTCTCGGAGAGCGTGTACATCCCGCGCCGTAGTCCGATCACCTTGCCTTGCTTCATCCAGCGCGAGAGCTGCACCCGGATCGCCTCCCGCCGGTCATTGAACGCCTGAACCAACAATGCCAGATCGAAGCACGGCATCGCCCCTGCAATCTTCACCACATCGTCGTAGTTCATATGCAAACGATAGCACGATTGTTATCTATCGCAAATAGAAATGCAAAAGGTGGCGGGAAACAGGGACAGGCAATTTGAAGCGGCGGGAAACAGGGACAGGCAATCTGAAGCGGGCAATCTGAAGCGGCCCGCGCCTGGGTAATCTCCACTTAGGCCGTCGACAATAAGACTTGTGCCTGGCGGGAAACAGGGACAGGCAATTTGAAGCGGCGGGAAACAGGGACAGGCAATCTGAAGCGGGCAATCTGAAGCGGCCCGCGCCTGGGTAATCTCCACTTAGGCCGTCGACAATAAGACTTGTGCCAACAAATCCTCTCACGCTGGTGATCGACTCATCCACAGGAACTCATCCTGTGGTACTCAACGGGTTACATTTTGCTGAGTTCTTGATTCAGATTGTCTGTCCCTGCTCCGCTTGTCCCGGAGGCTGACCGAAAGTTGAGATAGTTGCCTCCGTCTCAGAAGTGTATATGATGTCGGCACGTCGCTGGGGGGAGATCTACGTAATAGTCGCTGTACTACTCACCATGAAGACCAAGCAGCTCGCAAGTGTTCTGGAAAGTCTGCTTCCCGCCGTCATCGCACGGTTGGCAGTTTGTGATTATCAGGGTCTGGATGAGGGCATTCGAGAGTGCCTGGCTCTGATGGGACGGGCCGTCGGCATTGACCGTGCCTGTCTGATCGCGTTTTCGGACGACCACCAGACCTTCACGATGACCCACGAATGGCACGGCGAGGGGATTCACTCGCAACTGGGTTATTTCGTCAACCTGCCGGTCTCGACATTCCCCTGGACCGCCCGCCAGTTGTTGTGCGGAAAACCCGTTCCGATCGATCGTCTGGAAGACTATCCGCCGGAAGCCGAAATGGAGCGGCAGATCTGCATTGTCGAAAAGAACCTGTCGATCGTCTTTGTGCCGATCGAGGTTCGGGGTCGGATCAGCGGCACCATTGCCATGGATGGCATCCGTGCCGGGCATGTATGGACGAAGGGTGACATCGCGTTGCTGCAGGTCGTCGGCACCTACATGGGGACCTTGCTGGATGCGCGCCAGACAAATGAGCGGATAGAAGCCGTGAGTCGTCTGGAGCGCGAGAAGTTGGGCCGCGACCTGCACGATTCCCTGGGGCAGCAACTGGTCGCGATCTCGCTTCTGGCGGCATCCTTGCAGAGTGGGTTGAAACGAAATCCACGGCTGGCCACCGATGCGGGTCGGATTGCCGAACTGACCACCGGCGTGGTGCAAACGGCTCGTGACATGACCCAGGGACTGCAACCGTTTGACGTAAAGGGCGAGGGGTTGGAGGCCGCGTTGCGCCGCATGGCCAGGGAAACCAGCAGTCTGTTGGGCGTGGAGTGTTGCCTGGAGGATGAAGGGGCACCGCCGGTGGAGGATCCGGAAGCCTGCACGCAATTGTTCTGGATCGCCCGCGAGGCCACCAATAATGCCATCCGTCATGGACATGCCAAGCGCGTGACCATAGCCCTCAGCGTGCAGGAGGGGAGGCAGCGTCTGTCGATCCGGGACAATGGTTTGGGGCTTCCGCCAAACTGGGAGCAGAAGGATGGCATCGGCCTCAAAGTGATGCGTTTCCGGGCGGCGGTGATGGGAGGACAGATTTCGATCCAACCCGGATCCGGCGCAGGCACAGCCGTTACTTGCGTGTTTCCCTTGGGCGGACGAGCCATGGCCTGACGACCCCATGCCTGACCTGGATGGCGCATTGGCCGAAAGGAAAGGGCTGGATATCAGGGGGATCGGGGGCTACCCTGAATTCCATAGATCGTATGGCCGCCATAGCACTAGCATCAGTATGGCTCTTTGACACAATCTGTTGGCATCAGGAAGCAGGTGAACATGACCTTACTTTGGATTGGCATTGTCCTTCTACTCGTCTTGGGCGTTGTGGGGGCCTTTCTCCTGCTGTCCAGGCGCACCGCTGGCTCATCCGGGGCAACCAGCGCCGATGTAAGACGGAAGATCGAGCAGGGAGCCACGACCATTGATGTCCGCTCCCCCTCTGAATACCGTTCCGGACACTATACGAGCGCAGAGAACATCCCTCTGCAGGAACTGCCAGACCGTCTGGCCGAGATTGGGGACAAAAACAGACCCATCGTGATCTATTGTGCTTCCGGCATGAGGAGTGCCAAAGCCGCCAAAATTCTGACCGCTGCCGGCTTCACCGATGTGACCAATGCCGGAGGTCTGAGCAACCTGAGGCGGTAGGATCACGTATCCGACCGGGTGGACGCCGGTGCCCTTCAGGATGAACCCTCAGGGTGAATCCCTACCGGCGTCTGACCGCGCTGGGGACAGCACGGTCCACCTTGAAGAAAACACCGACGACCGTTCCTCACTTGAACCGGATCTTATTGCCCTCGCGCACAGGGACGGGAATGGACTCGCGGCTGCCCGACATCGGGAACGCCGGCGTCACCGTGTTGGCCGGCTTGGTGGGCTGACTCTCCTGGGCGCGGCGCGTGGCCTCCGCCGACTTCTGATAGGCCTCAGCCAGGTGCGGCAGGTATTGCGCCGCCAGTCTGCCGCAGCGGGTTTGCGGAAAGTCCCGGGTCAGCCCTTGAAACCCATCGAGCACCGCTTTGAGGTCGGCCAGCCGTTGAATGCAGGCTTCCCGGTAGAGAAGATCGCTGAACGTCTTCTCGGCGCCCCACTCGTCCCTGGCCGGAGAGGCCTGAATCAGGGAGGCAAACCGGGTGCTCAACTGTCTGAGGACCGCCGGGTCACACAACCGGAGTCGGGGATCCTCGGCCAAGGCCAGAAGCTGGACGTACTGCGCCAGGGCATTCGTTTCGGCCGTGACCGAGTTGAAGATGCCGTTGACTTGCGCGGTCATCTCTTCCTGGGGCCGCTGGGCGGCCGCTTCCTCGTGGTACCGACCCTGCACCTGCAGCCAGGCCCGAAGCCGCACGGCGTCCAGCGACACCTCATGGCCATGACCGGCATACTCCTCAAGGGTTACGAGGGCCCCGTTCCTTTTATAGACCTCCCGGGCGCGCCGTGCGGGCAGCAGGTTCGGGTCTGTTTCGCCGGCGCCAATGTAGATCGGCATGTTCCGAAGCCCCGCCGTGGCCAGGACCGGGCCCGACGGCCGCCCCGCCAGGAGAATGATCAGGCCTCCGAGCCGTGGCAGTTCCAACTCCCCCAGGCTGCTGGCAGTCCATCCGCCCTTGCTGGCGCCGGCTAGAAAGACACGCGTCTCATCCACACTGGCGTGGGCCGTCACCCAGGCCCGCGCGTCACGAAAGCCCGCCAGCTCGCTCTTCAGACCAGCCGCCTGCGCCTGGGGAGACTGCGGATGATCGTCGGTGGCCACATACGGCAGGCCGACCACGATGTAGTCGCGGCCCTCCGTGAAGCGGCGCATAAGCGTCGTGTCCGGCGCCCCGCCGACGCCGGGATAGAAGAACACCACGGGCCATTTGTGGTCCGCGTCGTAGTTGTCGGGCAGGCAGACCTTCATCGCACAGCCGGAGGCGGGAAGAGCCACCGTCGCATCGACCCCGGCGGTCAACAGGGGCTCGCCAGTGGCGGCCACCGTCATGGGGACAAGGCCGGTGCCAGCCGCCAGCGCACACAACACCGCCAGGGAACGTTGAACGATTCTGCTCACGCGGTCGATTCAAGCAGAGGGATAGGGAAAGGGCAACGTCGAAAGGTCTCACCAGGAGCCCATCGCGTGCCGCACAATAAAACCCCTATCTGGTCAGGATCCTGTATGGTTAGGGAAAAGGAGAAAAGCCAATGAGCCAGATATGCAAAGAGTGCCTTGGAAAGGGCAAAGATGTGGATATGACCCCCGACTATGAGGTGGGGTCGGAGAGAACGAGACTGATTGTGTGGGCCTGTCCCAAGTGCCGGCACACGATCATCAGGACCGCCGAGGCCAGCGAGAAAGTGTGAACAAAGCGCGGTTCGGGGATTTGGCCTGTCTGCCCCTTTCGGCCTACAGCAGCCCCCGAACCGCATCAGGACCCCCGATACCGGTGGATACGGGCCGTCAGGATCAGGACAATGGCGCCCCATACGATCAGGACACCTCCCGCCACAAATCCGATGGTGGCATACCGCTCATAGACCACTTGGGCAAAGACCATCACCACCAGGCCGAGCGCTATGACCGCCAACCCGCCAAGCCAACGCGCGGCGTAGTGCCACCAATGCGCAAACGCTGCCACAATCAGTTTCTCCCGATCTCAGCCCCTTTAGCGGCCAGCTTCGCCGGAAGCGTTCCGCTCCTGCAGAAGGCCTCGGCGGCGGCCAACTCGGCAAATACTTTCATCGGAATGTGCGCCAGTCTCCGGACATGGGTACAGAGTAGTTCAGCCGGCAGGATCATGCCTCCCTTGGCAACGATGGCGACGTTGCTCTTGAACATGGAGGCCAGGCCTTCAATGGTCTTCGCGATCCTGATGACTTCACCCGTGTCGAGAGCGTCGTAGAGGGCCCCGCGCAAGTCAATCAAAGCCGTGGACTCAGGGTGGCAACGGGGATCCGCCAAGACCCGTTTGACCACGCCAATACAATCGGCAGCGGTCAACCGTCCCTTGCCGACCAGCCGGACTTGATCTTCCCCTTGGGATATTCTGTAGGCGAAAGGCATTCTGTCATCCCCTGCAACAACATGTGCCGTAATACTTTACGTGAGTGAAGTGCAGTAAACAATCAGGGGAGCCCTGAAATCGGCATCAGGATATTCCTGATGGCATCAGGCGCCAGAAAAAAACGCAGGGGCCGTCAAGCCCCCGCGTCTGCTCCAAACCGCGCGGTCAGAGTCCTGTCTCAGACCTCATTTTCCCGCCATGGCATCCCGTAGATCCTCTTCCACGGTGCCGATCGGTTTGATGGCAAAGTTGTCCACCAGCACCTTGAGCACGGCCGGTGTCACAAAAGCCGGCAGGCTCGGGCCGAGGCGGATGTTCTTGATGCCGAGATGGAGCAGCGTCAGCAGAATGCAAACCGCCTTCTGCTCGTACCAGGACAACACCATCGACAACGGCAGGTCGTTGACGGTGCAGTTGAAGGCCCCGGCCAACGCGCCCGCCACCTTGATGGCGCTGTACGCGTCGTTGCACTGCCCGCAGTCCAACAGGCGGGGCAGACCACCCAGGGTCCCGAAGTCGAGCTTGTTGAACCGGTACTTGCCGCACGCCAGCGTCAGGATCACGCAATCCTTCGGCACCGCCTGGGCGAACTCGGTGTAGTAGTTGCGGCCGCTCTTGGCACCGTCGCAACCGCCGATCAGGAAGAAACGCTTGATGGCGCCCGTCTTGACCGCATCGATCACCTTGTCGGCCACACCCAGTACCGCCGCATGCCCGAACCCGACCAGGATGGTCTTTCCGGCTTCATCCGCCGCAAAACCCGGGGCCGCCAACGCGGCATCGATCACCGCCTTGAAGTCGCCATGGGCGATATGCTCCACTCCCGGCCACGCCACGAGCCCGCTCGTGAAGAGGCGCGCCTTGTAGGTCTCTTTCGGCTTCTGAATGCAGTTCGTGGTCATCAGGATCGCGCCGGGGAACGCATCGAACTCGGCGCGCTGGTCCTGCCAGGCCCCCCCGTAGTTGCCCGCCAGGTGTTTGAACTTGTTGAGGCCGGGATAGCCATGCGCCGGCAGCATCTCGCCGTGCGTGTAGACATTGATCCCCTTGCCTTCCGTCTGCTTGAGCAAGGCCGCAAGATCCTTGAGGTCATGCCCCGAGATCAGGATGGCTTTGCCCTTGACCGGGGTCACGCGAACGGCGGTCGGAACGGGATCGCCATAGGCGCCTGTATTGGCCGCATCGAGCAATTCCATGACTTTGAGGTTCACTTCACCGGTCTTGAGCGCATACCCCAGCAAATCGCCCATGGGCGGGTTGGTGAGCGTCAGGAAGTCCAGCGCCTCGTGGATGAACGCGTACACGCTGTCGTCTTCCTTGCCCAGGACCAGGGCGTGATCGGCATACGCCGCCACACCCTTGAGGCCGAGCAGAATCAGGTCCTGCGTCCCGGCGACATCCGCGCCGCGGAGCGCATTGCGCTTCTCAGGGGAGACGCCTTCGCCTTGCTTGACCAATCCCTGCAATCCCTCGGCAGGCAGCCAGGTGGCCGGCCCCTGCAACGTTTCCACGGCGACGCCCTTGGCCTTGCAGGCCGCTTCATAGCGCCGCCGGACCTGATCCTTGATCGTGGCACCCCGGCGCAGGATGATCTCCAGCCGCGCGGGATCGAAGTTCACATTGGTGACCGTGGTGAACAGGGCCTCCAGAATAAACACATCGGCGTCGCGGTCCGTCACGCCCAGCTTGCGCGCCCGGTGGGCATACTGGCTGATCCCCTCGGCCGCGTGAACCAACAGATCCTGCAAAGCGGCGGTATCCGGATCCTTGCCGCACACACCGAATGAAGTGCAGCCCGTCCCTTTGGCGGTCTGCTCACATTGATAACAAAACATGCTGCTCATTTCCTCTTCTCCTTCTTGGTTGTTTCGAACCTGATCTTTCATCGCTCAAACTGCCGCCTATTATGCACGCCCCCTCACCACCCGCCTTGATACAGGTCAAGTTTTCGAAACATAGCCTCCCTCGGGGGGGGGCAGACCCCAAGGTGGACCGGGCTGTCCCAGCACGGTCATGACGCCGGTAGTCACAGCGGCAGCCGCCGCAAGCGCAGCGCATTGCCGATCACCGATACCGAACTGAAACTCATGGCAGCCGCCGCAATCATCGGACTGAGCAGGAGCCCGCAAACGGGGTACAGCACCCCGGCCGCAATGGGAATGCCCACGGCATTGTACGCAAAGGCGAAGAAGAGATTCTGCCGGATGTTGCGCATGGCCCCGCGACTGAGCCGGACGGCCTTCACGATCCCGCGCAAGTCCCCCTTGACCAGCGTAATCCCCGCGCTCTCCATCGCCACATCCGTGCCGCTGCCCATCGCAATCCCCACATTCGCCTGCGCCAATGCCGGGGCGTCGTTGACGCCATCGCCGGCCATGGCAACGATGTGCCCTTCCTGCTGCAACTGCCGGACGACTTCAATCTTACGTTCCGGCAGAACGCCGGCCTCCACGCGTTCCAGACCCAGCGTCCGGGCGACCGCCTGCGCCGTCGTGTGGTGATCGCCGGTGACCATGACGATCGCCACGCCGGCCTCACGCAGCAGCCGAATGGCCTCGGGCGTGGTGGTCCGGATCGGGTCGGCAACCCCCAGCACGCCGACGGACTTGCCGTTGACCGCCACAAACATCACGGTCAGGCCTCCCGCATACAGGGAGGCGGCGCGTTCCAGCCAGTCATTCGCGTCAACCCCCAGCTGCTCCATCAGCCCGGCGTTTCCGAGGGCGACCTGGAAGTTTTCGATCTGCCCCGTAATGCCTTTTCCGGCGAAGGACTGAAAGTCCCTCACCTCGGCCGGCACGATGCCCCGAACCTTCGCTCCTCCGACAATGGCGGAGGCCAGCGGATGCTCGCTCCCGCGCTCCAGGCCGGAGGCCAGTCTCAACAACTCCCCTTCGCTCCAGCCTTCCCCCGAAATCACCGCCATCAGTTTCGGCCGCCCTTCGGTCAGCGTCCCGGTCTTGTCCACAACCAGGACATCGACTTTCCCCATGACTTCCAGCGTTTCCGCGTTACGAATGAGAACGCCGACCCCGGCACCCCGGCCGGTGCCCACCATGATGGACATCGGCGTGGCCAGGCCCAAGGCACAGGGACACGCGATGATCAGCACCGCCACCGCGTTGACCAGCGCATAGGCCGGCCTCGGTTCCGGGCCCAGCGTCAGCCACAACAGGGCGGTCACAACGGCGACCCCGAGCACCACAGGCACAAACCAGGCGGCGACCGCATCGGCCAGCCGCTGAATCGGGGCGCGACTGCGCTGCGCCTCGCCCACCATCCTGACAATCTGGGCCAGCAGGGTCTCCTCGCCCACGCGCTCCGCCCTCATCACCAGGCCACCCGTCCCATTGACCGTCCCGCCCGTAACCAGATCGCCCGCCTGCTTCCCCACCGGAATCGACTCCCCCGTGACCATCGACTCATCCACGGCACTCGCCCCTTCCAACACCGCGCCATCGACGGGAACGCGTTCTCCCGGCCTCACCCTGAGCCGATCACCCTTCCTCACGTCCTGCAAGGGCACGTCGGACTCCGAATCGTCTTCCGCCAGCCGGCGGGCGGTCTTCGGCGCCAACCCGAGCAGTGCCTTGATGGCACTCGACGTACGACGCCGGGCTCTCAGTTCCAACACCTGGCCCAACAGCACCAGGGTGGTAATCACCGCCGCGGCCTCGAAATAAACCGGCACCTGCCCGTCGGAATGTCGAAACGCGGCCGGGAATAGCTGGGGAAATAGAGTGGCCGCCATGCTGTACGTCCAGGCTGTGCCTGTGCCCAGGGCGATCAGGGTGAACATGTTCAGACTGCGATGAACGATCGATTTCCAGGCCCGCCCGAAGAAAGGCCAGCCGCCCCACACCACCACGGGCGTGGCCAGCAGCAGCTCAAGCCACGCCGCCCAACGTGACGAATGAAACGACAGCGCCGGCCGGCCGGGAATATGCCCCGACATGGCCAGAACGAAGACCGGGGCGGTCAGCACCAGACAGGCCCAAAACCGCCGGGTCATGTCCCTGAGTTCCGGACTCGCTTCCTCGTCCCCGGCAACCAGGGTCTGCGGCTCCAATTCCATGCCGCATTTCGGGCAGTCCGTCGGCGCCTCCGCAATCACTTCGGGATGCATGGGGCAGGTGTAATGCGCGCCCGGCGCGGCCACGGCAGGCTGGCTCTCGCGTTTCTGAAGATAGCGAACCGGATCCGCGCGAAACTTCTCCAGGCAGGGTGTGCAGCAAAAAGAGTAGGTCACCCCGCCATGCTCGTGGTGACCCGCCGCTTCATCCGGATGCACGCTCATCCCGCACACCGGATCCTTGACCGCCCCATCCGACCCCGATCGCTCGGGCGCACTGGATTCAAGCTCGTATGTCGGCATCGCCGGCCTCCCCTATTCAACGCCCATCATCGTTCAGAACGGTGTCCTTAGCACACTTCACGCGTCCAGGCACGCCATCACTCCTCCGGGAGGAGCACTTGAAGCCCTCGGCCTGATGGCCATGATAGCCGATCACCCGGCGGGCAGTGAACGGGCGGGAGCGGCAAGAAGGGCTTGTTTTCGGGCCACAACCGACTATTCTCACAACCCAAGAGAGGGCCCGTGATCGGGCGGGGAAACGCTGAAAGATAAACTGTCGACCAACTGGAGGCACCATGAAGATTCTTATAGGTTCGTTGATCTGTGTGAGTGGGATTTTGTGCGCAACGCCAACTTGGGCCCAGGAGAAGGCGGCGGATCGCACTGCGGATGCGGCACGACCAGCCGTGACAGCCGAGAAGGAAGGTGCAGAGAAAGAGGTCTCTGAAGGGCGCCAGCGCATGGGCGAGATCGAGCGAAGCCTCTTCGCCGTGCGTCAGAGGCTGGGCTTGGGCGGACGCGACCGGAGCTCAATCAAGGACCAGGAAGTGGCGCAACTCTACGATACGGCCGAGGTGGCCCGCAGGGCCTTGGACGACAAGGGCCGCGAACTGGTGAAAGCGGACGCGGAGGGCGGCCAGCTTCTCACCCAGATCGAGGACCTGCAGAAGAAAGTGATCGAGATGCAGCAGCAGCAACGGACCCTGGAAAAGCAGCTCACGGTCGTCGCCCAGCGAGTCGGATTGCATCCCTCGCGCGGAGAACGGGGAGCCGCACCGGCACCCGCCGTCGACCCCGCCTTGATCGCGTTGCGCAAGACGGCCGACGCCGCCCGCATGAACCTGGAAGAAAAAATGGAGGAACGCGTCAAGGCGGACCCCGAGGGCGCCAAGTTGATGCAGGAGCGTGACGAACTCATCTCCAAGTTTCAGGGAAAGCGCGAACGCCGCCAGGACCGCAAGCCCGAAGACCAGCGCTGAGCCGTCGCTGGGCCCCGCCGCTCCTCATGGTTTTTGGGCGCCTCGACTTGTCTTTCCATCCGGATCCCATTGCGCATATCCTGTTGCGCAGCTCTCCAGCGCATGGCTGATTCAGCGCAAGGGGTAACTCGTTGGGCCGTAAGGGAGAACCCACCCCTGCCCCCTCCACGGAGGGGAACCGAGTGGTGGTGGTATTACGCTTGAAAGGCCTTCCTCCTGACCTTTTCGTATGGTAACATCAATGGGCATGCCAGAACCGACAAAGCCTCATTCGGCGCGTGGAACCTCCACCTCCGTGCCGATCGAAACACTGCTCTCTCAGCACTTCGGGTTTTCCCGTTTTCAGCCCGGCCAACGCGAGCCGATTGAGACCGTCCTGAACGGCGGCGATGCCGTGGTGGTCATGCCCACCGGTGCCGGGAAATCCCTGTGCTACCAGTTACCGGCCCTGGCCCTGGACGGCATCACGCTGGTGGTGTCACCCCTGATCTCGCTGATGAAGGACCAGGTGGACAGCATGGTGGCGCGGGGCATTCCGGCCACCTGCCTCAACTCCTCGATCTCGATGGATGAGACCGCCGACCGGGTGGCCTCGCTGCGGCGCGGCGAAACCCGTCTCGTCTATGTCGCGCCCGAGCGCTTCCGCAATGCGCGCTTCCAGGCGCTGCTGGGCGAGCTGAAGATTTCCCTGGTGGCCGTGGACGAATCGCACTGCATCAGCCAATGGGGCCATGATTTCCGCCCCGACTATCTCCGCCTGGGCGAGATGATCCAGGCGCTGCCTCATGCCCGGATCATGGCCTTGACCGCCACGGCAACGCCGGCGGTTCGGGCAGACATCGTCAAGCAACTCGGGTTGGGAATGGGGACGCGTCCGGTCCCTCGCATTTTCGTCCGCGGTTTTCAGCGCGACAACCTGCGTCTCGTCGTGGAACCGTGCCGCTCACATGCCGCCAAGCTGGACCGTATCCGCCGTATCCTCTCCTCCTTCCCCACCGGCATCATCTACTGCAGCACCCGCAAACAGGTCGACCGCGTGGGAACGCTCCTGGGTGAACTGCACGTCAAGCACATGGTGTACCACGCCGGACTGCCCGACAACCAGCGCACCCTCGCGCAGGACCGGTTCATGAAAGGCGAGGTCCCTGTCGTCGTGGCCACCAACGCCTTCGGGATGGGGGTCGACCGCGCCGACCTCCGCTGTGTGGTCCATTGGGACATCCCCGGCAGCATCGAGGCCTACTATCAGGAAGTCGGGCGCGCCGGGCGCGACGGCATACTTTCGCATTGCGAACTCCTCTACAACTACGCCGATGTCAGCACCCAGCAGTTCTTTCTGGACGGCTCCAACCCCGACGCGAAGCTCGTCCTCAAACTGTGGGACGAAGTACGCGCCATCCTCACCCTGAAACCGCAAACCTGCTCCCTCGAAGAGTGGGGCGAACAGGTCGTCGCCACGGATAACAAGGTCACGGTCCACACCTGCATGGGGTTGTTCGATCGCGCCGGATTGATCGAGCGAACGGTTGAACCGGGGAACCGCTGTTACACCACATCCCTGGTCAAGGATGGTGATCCCGCGCGACTGCAGGCGATGCTCCCGGCGATCGAGGAGAAACGCCTCCGCGATCAGCAGAAACTCGACCTCATGGTGAACTACGTGCATTCGCGGAACTGCCGCCACCGGTTCATCCTCGACTATTTCGGGGAGATCACCCCCAAGACATCGGCCGCCTGCGGACACTGTGATTTCTGCGGGTTCTCGGCCGAGGTGCCCATCCGCCCCCCCACCGAAAACGAGTGGTTGATCGTTCAGAAACTGCTGAGTTGCGTCGGACGCCTCAACGGCCGTTTCGGACGGGCCCCCGTCATCGCCTTCGCCTCCGCCACAGCGAACAAGACCATGGCCGAGCAAGGACTGGAGGAGACGCCGAGTTACGGCATTCTCAGGGAAGAGCCGGCCCCCTATCTGCAGGCCTTGTTCGAGGCGCTCGTGAAGGCCGATGCCATTTCCCTGGGACCGGACCCCGAGCGGGCGGCAAGCCTCACCGCCTATGGCCGGGAAGTGGCTTGGCGACGGCAAACCATTGCCCTGCAGTGGCCGACCCGTGTCATGGCTCCCCTCCCGGTCATTCCCGCGCGGGATCACGACCCCCGGCGCAAGCCATCACGCCGGACGGATCGGATTCCAAAGTCTGCCGCCACGGACCGGGAAGACCGCGTGCTGTCCGCCGAAGAGGATCGGATCTTTAGCGCGCTGAAGGAATGGCGCCGGGAAGAGGCGTCCTTGAGCGAAGTGCCGGGATTCACGATCTTCAGTAATCGCACGCTGAAAGCCATCGTTCAGTCCAGGCCCGACTCGCTCGCCGCTCTGGAGCTGGTTCACGGCATCGGCCCCGCCAAGTTGGACGCCTATGGCGACGTTGTCCTGAAGTTACTCGATCGCTTCCGCTAAGGAGGGATTATGCTGCAGTATCAACTTCTCGCCGAAAGCAATTTCTTCAAGGATCTCTCACTGGAGACGCTCAAGGCGCTGGCGGCCATCGGTTCCATCCGCGACCTCAAGAAGCGGGATTTCCTCTTCCGCGAAGGGGAACTCGGACGCGCCATCTATCTCCTGCGACGCGGCGCCGTTCAACTTCACAAGACCGCTCCGGACGGCAGCGAGGTGGTCATCAAGATCGTCCAGCCGAGCGAGGTGTTTGCCGAGGTGGTCCTGTTCGAGCGCGAAACCTACCCGGTCACCGCCGTGGCCCTGGCCCCCTGTGAGGTCATTGTCTTTCCCCGGGCCGACGTGCATCTCCTGCTCAGTACGACCGGGTTCCGCAACGACTTCATCGCCATGCTGATGCGTAAGCAGCGCTACCTGGCCGAGCGCATCGTCCAGCAGCAGGCGCATGACGTGGAGGGTCGCCTGCTCTGGTTCCTGAAGGAGCAGCACGGAGACCAGAAGACCGTGACGCTCCCGATCTCGAAGAAGGATATTGCGGCGGCGATCGGCACCACTCCCGAGACACTCTCCCGCCTGATCCTGAAGCTGAAAAAGCGTAAGATCCTGACCTGGAAAGGGAAAACGATCACCCGACATACGGTGTAGGAGGGAACCCTCACCCCCACCCTCTCCCCTGAAGGGAGAGGGCATCGCTTCCTCTCCCCTTGGGGGAGAGGACTGAGGTGAGGGGTATTGCAGCGGGCAGTCTACTTCTTCGCGGCCCACAAGAAGGCGCGTTCCACGATTTCACGGGCCTGCGGCACCTCGAAATCCTTGAACGTGTGCCCCCAGCAGGCCACGAACACCCGACCCTTGCCCCAGCCCCGCGTATAGGCGAACGGCATGACGGTACCGGCGGCATACTTGGTGTTGTCGCCAAACTCACCCGTCAAGGTGGACGTGCACAACACGGTAACCCCCGGATCATAGTGAATGTAGTACTGCTCGGAATTCGTCAGCACGAAATCCGTCATCCCGCGGGTGATCTCGTGCTGTTTGTCCACCACGTCCACCTTGAAGGAGGGAACGCAGTTGCCCGGGTGAGCGACCCACTGGCCGCCGGTCATGAACTGATATTCCGTATCGCTCCGGAACGAGTCGATGATGCCGCCGTGCCAGCCCACCAGGCCGACGCCGCTTTCAACGGCCTTGCAAAGCCCGTTGCGCTGCTCGCCGGTGATCTGGCCCATGGTCCAGCACTGGACGATCAACGACAGCTCCATCATCTTCTTCTCGTCAAGATAGGAGTCCAGGGTCTTCGACACCTCGACCTCATAGCCTTTCGCCTGCAGCCACGGAATGAAGACATTTACCGATTGCTCGGGCGTATGCCCATCCCAGCCGCCCCAAACCACCAACGCTTTTTTGCTCATGTATATTTTCCTGTCCCAATCTGTACGGCGGGCGCTACGTCGCCCGCCGCGGCCAGGCGACGTGGCACCCGGCCAACTTTGTTTCCGGCATCACTCCGCCGGGTTGTTTACTTGTACTTCGGTTGCATCGCCCGCTTGGCCTTGGCGCTCTGTCCTGCCAGATCCAGAATGTGGATCGGACGCCGCGCCCACTCGGGCGTGATCACCAGCTTCGCGCCCTTGGTCAGATGATCGGCGATGTTCTGATAGAACTTCCAGCCTTCCGACTGCGGGTTCGGGTAACGCGTGGTCACCTTGTTGGCGCCGTCCTGGGCAATGACCTCAGTCGCATCCCAGTTCAGGACCATCGTGCCCTTCGTGCCCGTCACCTTGAACCAGGTCGGATCAGGCCGCGCATCGATGGACGTGACTTGCAGAGTCGACCAGGCGCCGTTGGCGAACCGGACCACCACATAGCCTTCGTCCTCGTTGGTGTCCTTCTTCCACTTCGTCTCGTTCGCCCACACACCCGACCAGGAGTGTCCCGACACTTCCACGATGTCGGAATCCATCATCTGCAGGGTGTACTCGAGCAGGTGCACGCCCCAATCGTAGAGGATGCCGCCCGAGATGCTCTTGCTGCTGCGCCACCAGTCGCCGGGCTTGCCGTAGCCGCCCATCTTGACATCGACGCGGACGATCTTGCCGATCTCGCCCTTCTTGAGATGCTGCATGGCGCCCAGGATGATGTTGTCCCAGTGCCGGTTGTGGTAGGTCGACAACACGACCTTCGACGCCTTGGCCGCCGCGATCATGGCATCACACTCCGCCGTCGTAATCGCCATGGGCTTCTCCGCCACCACGTGACGGCCAGCCTTCAGGCACTTGACACCGAGCGAGGCATGCGTGTTGTGCGGCGTGATCAACGTCACCACATTCACGGCCGACTTCTTGAGCATGGCCTCGACCGAGCTGTAGGTCTCGATGCCGGGGAAATCCTGCGTCGCCACTTCCAGACGCTTGGGATCAATCTCCACGACCGCCACCGGCGTCATGCCGGCCCGCTTCATTTCATTCAGGTGCGCCCGGCCCATGTTGAAGGCGCCGCCATAGCCCACCACACCCACCTTGATATCTGCTGCTTTCTTGAATGTCTTCATGTTCTCCTGTTACTTCTTCTCAAAGGCCGCATCAAAGGCCACCGCGGACGGCTCAAAATCCACCCGCTTGACGAACTCGCAGGCTTCCTTCGCCCCGTGTTCACGGTCCATTCCAATGTCTTCCCATTCCACCGATAGCGGGCCTTTATAGCCAATATCGTTCAACGCGCGGATGATCCGCTCAAAGTCGACATTGCCACGACCCAACGACCGGAATTCCCAGAAGCGGCGGGGATCGCCGAACGGCAGGTGGCCACCGAACACGCCGGAGACCTTGGGCACCTGCGACCAGCCAACGTCCTTCATGTGAACGTGGAAGATCCGGTCCTTGAAGCGATAAAGAAACTCAACGTAGTCGACCCCTTGGTAACCCAGGTGACTCGGATCGTAGTTGAACCCGAACGCCGGATGCCCGTCCACGGCTTCGATGGCCCGCTCGGCCGTGACGATATCGAACGCGATTTCCGTGGGATGCACTTCCAGCGCGAACTTGACGCCGGCCTTCTTGTAGGCGTCGAGAATCGGCTTCCAGCGCTTGCCGAAGTCCTTGAAGCCCGCATCAATCATGCCCGAAGTAACCGGAGGGAAGGAATACAGGAGCGGCCAGATGGAGCTGCCGGTGAACCCGTTGACGATCTTGACGCCCAGCCGTTGGGCGGCCTCGCCGGTCTTGATCATTTCCTCGGCCGCACGCGCCTTGACGCCATCGGCCTTGCCGTCGCCCCAGATCGCCGGCGAGAGGATGGACTTGTGCCGCTCGTCAATATTGTCGCAGACGGCCTGCCCCACCAAGTGATTGGAGATGGAAAACATCTTGAGCCCGTAACTGTCGAGCAACTGCTTCTTGGCCTTGCAGTAACCCGCATCAGCTTTGGCGGTCTCAAAATGATCGCCCCAGCACGCCAGTTCCAACCCGTCGTAACCAAACGCTTTCGCCTTGCGGCAAAGATCCTCAAGTTTCAGATCCGCCCACTGCCCCGTGAATAACGTTACCGGTCTTGCCATGGTTCTCTCCTTATTCGCTGTATGTTCTACCCACGAATCAAAAAACAGCTTTGCAGTATGCCCCTGACCCGCCGAGGGGTCAAGGCGATGCTTTCAATACAGAACTCAAAAGAACAACGAACCGTGCTGTCCCCAGCGCGGTTTCTTCCGTCTTAGTCCCAAGCGCACTCTCTCCAGGT
>CAYOIT010000077.1:0-20905 GCA_964404035.1 uncultured Verrucomicrobiota bacterium
GTCGGTCACGCCCCCACCTTTGCCGGCACGCGGCATCGTTCAAGAAACGCATCCAGGTCCCCAATGAGGTAGGAAACGGTACGGTGCCCGATCCGAAAGAACGGGATCCGTTTCGCCTTCCGCAGCCCCTTGAGTTCACGAGTCGTGATCCCGATGTAGGCGGCGGCGGCCGGGGATCCAATCCGTAATGGGGTGGCGGCGCTCATTGCTGAACGCCTTTCAGTGCCCACCCGAACCTCTCCGGGGTGCTCCCGAAAACCTGAGCGATGGCTTGGGCCGTTTCCGGTTTCGGCTCCGTTCGCTGGTTCAGGATGTGAGAGATCGTGATGGGATTCAGCCCGCAGCGGGCGGCCAGGGCCCGGCCGGTGAGACCGGCGGCAACCATGGCGACGACAAGTTCAACGTTCTTCAGACGCACAGCAGATTCTCCTGCTCGCGTCGCGCAACCAAATAAAAAAGGCGCGCGACAAGGGTTCTTCCTTGTCCCGCGCCTTTTGATTTACAGGCGTAGGTGAGGTGCTTTCGCTACGGCTTTCGCCGCATGAGCGTCGCTGGTTTCGGCCCCGTGGCCAACTTCTTAAACACGTTCGGCTGTACTGACCTTTTTCCGACCGCTCGCCCTTTACCCCTGAACCTTCGATGACACAATCGGGTGTGGTGTTCCCACTGTTAAACCCTTCGTCTTCTCCGGCTCAATCGGTGCGAATCTCCAGCAGGTTGTCTCTTTGACGCTCAACCTTTTCCAGTACGCCGCGCAATTTAGCCGTTTTAAGTTGTTAGTCAAGAGTCTTTTTTAGCCTTTTTTCATGAGCTAAACAATTAGCCCGCAGTCCGCACACTGGCCACATGCCGTTCACCGGCTCACCTTACTGGCAGACTGGTTGGATCGTCACGAACTCCAAACAGCAATACGCCGCGTGAGTGCCGATCCCCGACGGCATTGTCTCGTACGTAAGCGAGACACCAACCAGCCGTTCGTCCTGCCCTTGACATGAGCAATGCGCGCGCCTGCTTCACTTGCGGCGCGCTTCATCTGGAGTCTGCGCCTCTGACGATGGAGCCCTTTTCGGTGTCGTGAGCCTGTCCGGCGAGGCGGCATCTTACTGCCTCTTGTGGGGTCGGGGCCACTGTGGGGCCATTGTGGGGCCATTAACGGTGGCCTTTTTTGGGCCCCTATGGATGCTTACGGGGAATTTAGCACGAACCAGTAAAACACCATATAAAGCTTAATTTATATGGGTTTTGCTGGTGTTTCCGGCGATTTCGGGTGGTGGAGGATGCGGGGGTCGAACCCGCGACCTCTTGAATGCCATTCAAGCGCTCTACCAAACTGAGCTAATCCCCCAAAATTCAAAAGAACCAGTCGAAATACGGGTGGGGATACTGCCTGCTTTCTCCGCGCTTGTCAACTCCGTCATCGCCACTATTTTCAGCCACTGGCGCTTCACCCGATATCGGGCTTGCATACGCCCTTCTTCTCCATATAATGCCCCCGTTTTTTGGACGACAAAGAGGAGAGCGACATGCGATACGTTGTGTGTATCAAGCAGGTTCCCGAAACAACCGACGTCAAAATCAATCCCGCCACCAATACATTGATGCGGGATGGCGTCGTTTCGATTATCAACCCTTTTGACATGTACGCCATCGAAGAAGCGTTGCGAATGAAGGCCCGCCTTGGCGGCACCGTCACGGTTCTGACCATGGGACCGCCCCAGGCTGAAACCGCCTTGCGCGAGGCGATCTCCATGGGCGCCGATGAAGCCATCCTCGTGTCGGACCGCGCGTTCGCCGGCAGCGACACCTGGGCCACCAGCTACACGCTGGCCATGGCCATCAGGAAGATTGCCGACTACTCGCTCATCGTCTGCGGTAAGCAGGCTTCGGACGGCGATACCGCCCAGGTCGGCCCGGGCATTGCCGCCCATCTCGATCTGCCCCAGATCACCTACGTCCGCAAGATCGAACACCAAGATGCCGAAAAGATCGTCGCCGAACGCCTGATGGAGAATGGCGTTGAAACGGTCGAATCCCCCCTGCCCTGCGTCCTGACCGTCGTCAAGGAACTCAATGAGCCGAGGCTCCCGTCCCTGAAGGGCAAGATGAATGCCAAGAAAGCGGTCATCACCTCATGGAAGGCCGCCGATCTGCTGGCGGAGGCGAAGTGCCTCGGTCTCGATGGATCCCCCACCAAGGTCGTCAAGATCTTCACGCCGCCGCCGCGCCAGGGTGGAGAAATGCTGAAGGGGGAACCGGAAGAGATGGTCTCCCAACTCGTTGCCAAACTCAAAGACGCCGTCCTGGGCGCCGCCAACTGAGGATCCTATTCTATGAGCGACCCCATCAAGATTCTTACCGAGAAATGCGTGCGTTGCGGCCTTTGCGTGAAGGTCTGCCCCTTCGGAGCCATGACCCAGAAGGAACGCAAGGAAATCCCCGCCATCGACCTGACCAAGTGCACGCTCTGCGGAGCCTGCATCGAGGCCTGCAAGTTCGAGGCCATCTGGATGAAGGAAAAGGCCGCCCCCACCCATGACCTTTCGCTCTACAAGGATGTCTGGGTCTTCGCGGAACAGCATGACGGCGAAATCCAGTCCATTGCCTTCGAACTGCTGGGTGAAGGCCGCAAACTGGCCGATGATCTCGGCATGAAGCTGTGCGCCGTCCTGCTCGGGCACAAGGTGGAGCACAAAGCGGCGGAATTGATCAGCCGCGGCGCCGACATTGTCTATCTGGCCGACCGGCCGGAACTGGCGCATTTCCAGGATGAGTCTTACGCCGCCGTGTTGGTGGACATGGTTGAGCGCCACAAGCCCAGCGTCTTCCTGTGCGGCGCCTCCACGATCGGCCGCAGCCTCGTCTCGCGCGTCGCCGTGAAGGTGAAAGCAGGCCTGACGGCCGACTGCACCGGCCTGGCCATCGACCCTAAGTCCAAGAACCTTCTCCAGACCCGTCCGGCTTTCGGCGGCAACATCATGGCCACGATCGAAACACCGAACGCCAGGCCCCAGATGGCCACGGTTCGTCACAAGGTCATGAAAGAGGCCGAAGTCAACCCCAGCCGCCAGGGCCGGGTGTCGATGGAGACCATCGCCGATGTGCTGCTGAAGACCAAGGCGCACCGGCTGAAGTTCGTTCCCGAAGTCGAAACCACCATGAATATCGCCGAGGCGAACATCATCATCTCGGGGGGACGCGGATTGCAGGCTCCGGAGAACTTCACGATGCTGCGCGACCTGGCGGAAACCTTGGGAGCCGGCGTCGGTGCCTCACGCGCGGCGGTGGATTCCAACTGGATCCCCTACTCGCACCAGGTGGGCCAGACCGGAAAGACCGTGTGCCCGAAGATCTACATCGCCGTGGGGATCAGCGGACAGATCCAGCATCTGGCAGGAATGCAGTCTTCCGACATCATTGTGGCCATCAACAAGGACCCGGATGCCCCGATCTTCAAAGTGGCGACCTACGGTATTGTGGGCGACCTGTTCACCATCGTGCCCCGGCTCACGGCGGAGTTCAGGAAAGTGCTCGGGAAACCGGCGTGATAGGTCTTGCTTTGCGGCCCCTCGGGCGCTAGATTGCAATCACCTTTTAGGGAGATTTTCAGTATGAAACGCATGACATGGTTGGGTTTGGTTTCGGTAGTGGCGGTATTCGTCGCCTTGGATGTTCTCGCGGGCGTAGCGACACCGGCCACCATCATCGTCATGCCGGCCCGGCGCCGCATGGTGGAACTCGCCAATCAGATCACCCGCATCAAGGATGTCGGGCTGGTGGCCTATAGTAGCAGCCCCACCTCGGCAGAACCGCTCATCCATATCTGGAACGGCACGGAATGGCTCCCGATCAGTGTGGCCGATTATGCGGCAGGCGCGTTCATGTCGGGCGAACCCAAGCACCTGTTCCTGCTGGGCGACAGCAGCACGCTTCCCGAAGCTTTGTCGGCCAACCCGGCCTGGTGCAGTGATGTCCACCGGATCACCGAGTTGGGCGTGGCCAGTCTGCTGAACGAAATGAACAAGACGTTGAAGTTCACCCCCCGCCAATGGGAATGGCTGGCCAAACAGAACCGCCTCATCCTGACGGATAAGAACGTCGAACGCCGCCGCTATGGACGGTGGGGCGCCCCGAAGAATGAGGCCGTAATGGTCAAGCCAAAGGCGTCGGATGATATCGTCATGCCGCCGGCCCCCATTCAGCCCGAAGTTCGTGAAGTGGCGACACCCGCAGTGGAAGTTGCGCCCGTTCAACCGATCGTCAAGCCTGAGCCCGTCAAGGAAGACGTCAAGGCTGTCACGCCGCCGGTCCCGGTCGTGGAGAAGCCTGCTGACCCGGTCGTCAAGCCGCCGGTCGTGATCGTGCCCGCCGACAAGTAACCGACCAAGTGGACGTCGGCGTCCTTCAGGATGAGCCTTCAGGGTGAATCCCTACCGGCGTCTGACCGCGCTAGGGACAGCACGGCCCACCTTGTGAATCCCCATCGAAGTCTGACCGCGCTGGGGACAGCACGGTCCACCTTAAGAAACCTCTTGCTGATCCAAGGCGGGCGATTGCCTGCAACCCATCGTGGCACGGGTTTCCAACCCGTCGCCCAGGCAACCGGCCAAGCTAATGAAGAGAAGAGGCTACGGGTGAGACACCCGTGCCACCTCCAGAAGAACACGCGCTACAACGTGTAGGCTTTTTCAGAAGGACGCTAAAGCGGCCTGGCACCCTCTCCGCAGCTCTCCTCCATCCGTTCGGAGAAGTCGAAGTGCCGTTCAAACATCTCCACCAACCGTTCGCAGAACGCTTCCTCATCGGGACCCGACACGCGCAGGCGAACGGTTCTGCCCGGCTCCAACCCCAGCGAGACCAGTGAGAGCAAGGACCGCAGGTCCACATTTCCCTCATCACAGACCAGGCAAACGGTCCCCTCATAGGCTATGACAGCCGTGACAATCACCGCCGAAGGCCGGCAATGAATACCTGCGGCATTCTGGATGGTGGCACTCTTCTCAATCATGGAGACGGCTCAGTGGACGGCTATGGCCTTGACGACGCAAGTGGTCACCCTTCCCCCCCCATGACCGCAACCGTGCTAAGGCGGAATCGTCGCGGTGCGGGCACAGGCTTCGTTTGTACCCGCTCTGCGCCCTGAGACCAAGCCAATTCCACCCACCCCTGCTCCTCACGCTCATAGGCGAAGCTGACCCCGTCATCATCATAGAGCCACCCGGAGGCTTGCGACTCCCCGTACACCACCGGCGTGACCTCCAACACTGTATTCCCGGACAGGCAGGACACCGGCTGGGCCAGAGGCAGGATCGAACCCTCCCGGACATACAACGGGATATCGGCCAGCCCGACGGCGACCTCCACCCGCTGGCCGCCTTCAATCAGGCGCCCCGTGAAGAACTCGCGCCACTGCCCCTTGGGCAGATAAACGCTCCGGCTCACACACCCCGGCCTGACGGGAGCGACCATCAACGCGTCGCCGATCAGGTATTGATCCTCGACCGACCAGGCCTGCCGGTCGTCCGCCCAGTCCATCGCCAGGGCCCGGAACGGCGGTGTGCCATCGCGGCGGTAACGGGCAAAAGCCGTGTAGAGGTACGGCACCAAGCGCATCCGTAACTCAAAGGCCTCACGCACCCTTGCCGTGGCCTCGTCGGCATTGTCCATCCGCGTCCCTTTCCGGTTCAGGCCGGCCTCGATCTGATCCCAGGGGGGCAGACAGATGTACCACCCGTTGACCAGCGCCATCGGCGACAGCGCCACGACCTGGATGCGGCGCACAAGATCCTCGACCGAAACCGCATGCCGGACCTCGGGACACCAAAGCAGACCGCTGAACCCCCCCGTCACCACACCGCGCAGGAAATCGTCGAAATCATACAGGTCACTGTAAAGGACGTACGGCATCGGGGCCGCCAGCGCCTGCGACGAGCGGACCAGCGAGTAGTGCCGCCGATCGTGCCGCCGGTACGCGTCATCGATCACGTGCTGATACTGCAGGCCGAACAGGCTGTGCATCTGCTCACCATCGGCCCCGCTGGGAAATCGTGACCATTCCGGGAACGACCAGGCATAGCGGATGAAATCACTGTGATCGCATTCGTCGAGTTTGAACCCGTCGACGCCGCGGGACACCAGCGCCTGATCATGATGATCCCTGAACACCTGCCGCGCCTCCGGGGTGAGAAAGTCCGGGACCAGCCCGTCGAAGGCCATCTCATCCCCGCAATGCTCGCGAATCGCCCCGTAGATCGGGGATTTCGGATGAACAAAGGCGTGTTCCCAGAGATTCACCTTGAACCCCATCTTATGCAATTCCGACATCATGCCGTCCGGGTCGGGAAACCGCTGTTGGGCCCAGTCGAAGCTGCAGGGATACGAATGCGTATGCCAACCGGGTTCGAGCCCGATGACATCCATCGGAATACGCTGATCGCGCAGCCGCTGTGCCAGATCGAGTACCTGACTGCCGTCAAACTGCCCGTACACCCGGTACCACCCGCCCAATCCCCAGAGCGGCGGCAGGCACCCTCCCCCCGAGAACAGGTTGTAACGCCGCACGGCATCCAGCAACGTGGGGCCGCCGAACAGATACACATCGACGCCGCGCGCCGCGGGAATGTCCACCACCACCCGCCGGCCAGCGGCCTGCATCCGGTAAAGCTCGTCGGTTCCCGTTGAAGGCGGGGATTCCTTCTCGGCGTTGCGCGCCTCGATCTGTTCCCGTTCTACATGGGTCCCGAAATAGAAACTCGCGTAGCGAGCCGTATCGATCAGCACGCCGTAGCCAGCCGTCGAGACGTAGAACGGCACCGGGGCATGCGAGTCGCCGATGTCCGCCGCAGGATCGCTGTTGACCCGCGCGGTCTTCTTCCGCCCGGTCAGAAGCACCGACTTGAGTTGCAGGCCCAGCCCGAAAAGCCCTTCCCCTTTTGAAAACGGCAGCGTTACCACGCAACCGCGCCGGTCGCTACGGAATCCAATCGCCGACGCGTCAAAGGGCGCCTGACTGACTGCGGGCAACCGCCCGAAAGCCGTCTCCGACCGCCCTGATCGCCGTACGGTCACCGGGCTGATCGCCTCGGGTTCTCCCAGCCGGATCCGCCACACGCCCCCTGTTTCGTCCGTCATCATACCGACCTCGCCTCCGGTGAAGCAGGCGCTGCGCCGGCGCGATAGTTCCCGATGGCTTCCGCGGTGCGCAGCACCCGCGTGTAAAGCCGCAGCACACAGACACCCTCCCCAAGGCGGAGATGGGGCTCGCCACTCACCTCACGAAGATTCGGATTGAAACGGCCCCAGCCGAATTGCCGCCACTCGCCTCCATCGCAGAACCGTCCATCAATGATGAAGCTCACGATTTTCGGTCCCCCGTCAACGAGCACCACAACGTGCTGCAGCCGGCCCGCCTTCAGAACCGGATCGCAGTCCCACCGGTTTTCGGTTCGTCCATCGTTAAGCACGATCTCGATCGTCCCCCGCGAGGTGGTTTGCAGGCAAAACCCCTTCCCCTCGGGGGTCCGATTATCAACGAGAACCTGCCCCGCCGACAGAGTCGTCAGTTGCAGCCACAGTTCAACCGTGAGTCCCGCGCGCAGGTCTTTGGTTCCATAGTCGGCCCGGTGATGATCCCTCATCAGGAACGGGGGCAGGTGAAGCTCGCACCCCTGTTCGATCAGCCCCCTGGCCGCCACCGAACCGGTCGTGCTTTCCAGACTCCGCCACAGGCCCTCCGGCACGTCGGCCGGAATCTCATGCGTGCGGGCCACGTTCTTCTGCGTTTCGGTGATGAAGTACCGGCCCTGTTCCTCGACCAGGTCGGGGTAACTCATCCGGACAAAGGTGTCGTCATCATACAGCAGGAGTTCCGGCTCGGACCACCGGATGATCTTTCCGGCGGGCGAATCCGCTTCCACGCCGCCATTGAGCCATACGGGATTGCGGTCCTCATAAGCGATGGAACACGCCTCCGGGCGCTTCCCGATGAAAGTGCCCCCGTGATTGTGAAACCAATAAAGGTACTTTCCGTTGGTGCACCGCCAGACAAAATTGGCCGCGCGGGGATGCTTCATCAACCGTCCGTCCGCGTACCGCTTGTACTGCGGCGTGCTCCACGTGTGCCCGCCGTCGCGGCTGTAGGTTTCAACGGGATAGCCATCGATGCTGCGATAGACACAGTAGAACGCCCCATCGCTCAGCACGCAGTAGCTCTGTTCCTCCGCAATCGGCCCTCCGCCAGGCGGCGTGCGGAGGCCAACATCACCATCCGGCAACGTTTCCCAGGTGATCTTCTTCGGGTCGGACTCCGTGAGAAGGTTCGGGCTCTTCAGCAAAACGCCTTCCGACTGGGAAAAGAACCCTTCCCCCATCCGTCCCACCTTGATCAGGGGCACAAACGCGGCGCCGGTCTGCACGAAGGGTTTCCCCACATTCCAGAAGAACCGGATACGCCCGCCAAACACGTTGTCACGATCACAGGCGAACTCCCGCACCGACAGGGGATAACGGTTGGCTGACCAGGTGCGTCCATGATCGTCGGAGTACTTGAAGACGAAAGATCCCAGCGAATCCACCCGCGTGATCGTCTCGCGCCGGTCATGGCTCAGAATCTCGCGCACATTGTCCGTGTTGTGATTGTAGAAGCAGTAGATGCGTCCGGCCGGGGTTTTCAGCATGACCGAGTAAGAGTTCTCAACGCCCCCCGGCACTTCCACCGGAACCGGCGTGGACCACGTCCGCCCCTGGTCGGTGCTGCGCATCGTGGTGACATGCTGGCCCTTGGCGCCTTCCGTACCCGCCCCGGTCGTCACGCAACATAACCAGGCGCCGTCATCGGTTCGCACGACAAAGGGTTGATCACTGTAGGTGGCCGTGGGAATCTGCCAGCCCGTTGTAATATCGCGCACATCGCCGGAGACACTTGCTTCGCTCATGCAACCAACCTTTCAGCATCGGTTCGGTGGAGGCACGGCAAGGTCAGGTCATCCGACCCGGTTCATTTCCCCCAAACGACCAGCGAGGAAGGATCGTACATTGCGTACGCATCCGTCCGCGATTCTAAAATTCGTTTCACCCGTATTGGACCCGACATGTGGCGTACAGATCACGTTCGGCAACGTCCGCAGATCCTTGCCGGGGGCCGCGGGCACATACGGTTCCTGGGCAGACACGTCAAGGGCTGCACCCGCCAGGCGTCCTTCACTGAGGGCCTCGAACAACGCCTCCTCGTCCACCAGCGACCCGCGGGCGGTATTGATGAGCAGGGCCTCCTTCTTCAGGCTGGCGAGGCGATCCCGATTCAGCAGGGCCTGCTTGTCGGGCAGGGGCGGCAGATGCAGGCTGACCACATCGGCACTGGCCAGCAGGGCATCGACTTCCGTCGTGTAGGACTCCGCCCCGAACCGCGCCAGAAGCTCGGCCATGGGGATGCCTTCCTGCCGCTCCACCTCGGCTGCCGGCCGCGTCCCGACCACCGTCACCCGCAGGCCGAACCCGCCGTGCGCGCCACGGGCCACACAACGTCCAATGGCGCCAAACCCGATCACCGCCAACCGTCTACCCTGGAGTTGCAGGCCGGTCCGCGGCTGATACTTCCCCGATTTCATCTCCAGGCTCATCAGGACGATTTGCCGGGCAAGGGCGCCCATCAGCACGAGGGTCAACTCGGCCACCGCATCGGACAGAACACCCGGCGTATTCGTCACCAGGATGTTTCGCTGGCGACACTCGGCTTTGTCGATGCCATCATGCCCCACGCCAAAGCGCGCGATCAGGGCCGGCGCTGACCCCACGCTGTGCAGCGCCTGATACAGTCCGGCCTGATAGCGCTTGGTGCCGACCACCACGGCCCTGGCGCCGGCCCCCGTCACGGCCGCCGCCAGCCCCTCCTCGTCATCGGGAACGCGCTGAAAGCAGATATCGTCCTGCCGGGAAAAACAGGCGGCCCCTTTGTCATATTGGGGTCCGGTCACAAGGACAATGGACTTGGCTGTCATCGATCGGTTCTCCTCATTCGGCCATCGGCCACAAACGTTTTCCATCCGCCGCCATGGCCTGGAAATTGAAGGTCCAGCCGCCATGATTGAATCCAATCGTGTTGCTCTGCTTCACCAGCACCACGTTCCTTCCCCTCTTCAGCGCGACACGGACCTCCTTCGTCCGGAATGCCGAATGCTCGCCCACAGGCTGCATCGGCCCGTCGTTGATCCGGAGGGCCAGCGCATCGTCGAAGGTCACGCGCAGGGTGGCGGTCATCGCCTCGGGCGCGTCGAGCACACAGCGGGCATAGGCCACTCCCGCCTCGGAGATGCCGACGCCGCGCTTGACCGGCTGGAAGACATGATTGAAGTCGATAAACCCGTGCTGGGCGTCGCGCCGCACCCACCGCGCCTTATCGCGGTTCCGCCGCTTCGCCCCCTCTGTCAGCCAGCCGGATCCCTCCCCGTGCCCGCCGTCGTAGCACACTGCGGTGTCGAAGGCCACCTCGGGCGGCAACACGGCGGTCATCGCCCGCCCCCCGTCATGGCTGAACGGCCCGCACAGCCACCAGCTGCCGTCGGAGGGCAACGGTTCGTCGTACGTTCCGCGCGGAAAACCCGGCTGCGGGAGATAACGCTCCAAGTGGCGGACATGCTCCCAGGCGGGCACGCGGAAGAACGGCCGCACCGGCGCATCCTGATACCAGTAGACCGTCGAACAAATGTCGTTGACCATGCACCCGAAGCGGAACTGGAGCGATTCGGTGAACGGCATGGTGTCGCTTTCGTAGAACCGGTAACCGGCCACCCGCGGTGCAGGTCGGGCCTCGCCGATGTCTTCATGGACGTAGTACGGCAGGGCGGAATAATGATGCGTCAGCGGCACGGTCTGGTTCCCGCCATAGCCGACGCCAAAGGTGTCCTCGCCACCGACCCCCCGGATAAAGACCGGATGCTCGCCCTGGCCGTCGAGATAGATGTTTTCAGCGCCGCCATGGCTCCACCGGTCCTCATTGTCGAACAGCCGGACGCCATAGGCAAAGCCGGCGAGCAGCCCCGAGCCAACCGTATCGAGGAGCAGGTACTGCTCGCCATAGCTGGCCGTCGGACACTCCCGCCGCCAACGGGCGCAGAACCGGTACGGCGTGCTCAAGGTCTGACCGGGATAGCGATGCCAGTCAACCTGCAGATAGATGTGTCCATCCGCCGGCCCGGCCTCGAATTCAATCCTCGCGCTCCGGGCGAACGGCATGGGAAAGAAGCAGTTCATGCCGCCCCAGGGCATGACCGAAAGCCAGTGCGTATCGATCGGATACCATCCTTGGCCGTGCATGACGCCAAAGAAGTCACCGAACGGCGCTTCGACCTGCGGCGTCTCGGCATCGTCGAAATAGATCCGGAGAATCATGTCCCGGCTCATGGGGATCGCCGTGCGCGTATCCCGCGTGACCAGGGCGATATGGCGGATGCAGCCGGGTCCGTCCAGTTGGATGACCGACTGCCGGGTATTCCGGGGAATGCCGCGCACGATCTCGGCACGATCCGGCACCGGCCGAGCAGGCAACGTCAGGAGCGATTCAAAGGCATTCATACGGTTATTCCTTCCGCACCTTCACTTTGACATAGGGCGTCTGGTCCTGCCAGTTGGGCCAGAGCGTGCCCCCACCCTCAACACGGGCTTCCAGAAAGTAGAGCAAGTCATAGTTCGCGTCAAACTGCCTGCTCGAAATCGTGGCACGATAGTGACCCTTGCCGGCGTCTTCCATGGGGATCACGGTCCACGCCTTCGTCTGGTCCATCGGGCGGAACCGGAGAAGCACCTTCTTCAACGGCTGCTCGCTTTGAACCAAGGCGTCGATCACGAGGTCGGTGCCCGAGCCCGTCGCGGTGACCGGAGTATGGCTGATCACAGGAGGGTGAACGGGCGGGACTTCGCCCGGATAGACGTGGAACGCCTGCCCCTCAGCGTTGTGCCTGGCCAGAAGGCCCTTGGCGAACTCCACATCGGCCCGGACGTTCGGGAGGCGATCCTTCCAGTGGCCGGCATGTGCATTGACCGGCTTGGCCGGGGTGCCCACCTGCTCCCGCGACCGGCCGAAGACCAGATTGTCCGAGTACACGCCATCCGTCACCTGTGCCAGCGACTCCCAGGCCTTGGCCGCCGCCTCCGCCTCTTCGCATACTCTGACCAGTCGACCCGCTTCCTGGGTGGCGTAGAAGAACGCCAGGTGCGTGGCCGCGCGTTTCTTGGCCGCGTGGTAGCGAGCCAGGTAAGCCAAGGCGCGAAGGTCGACTTCGACCGATCGGAATTCGGCATCGGAGGGTGTGGCGAGTTTTTTCCGCGCTGCGTCGACGGCCGTCAGGACCTCGTCCGCCAGCCGGTCAAGCTCCCGACTGACCTGAAACGGCGTCCATTTGGCCTCCACATCCCCCGCCAGCGCATCCTCCACAAAGCCCCGGGGTGTTCCTGACCAGCTACCATCCTTCCAACCCGGCAGCGCCTTCCAGGCACGAATGCCATAGAACTGTCCGTAGTCGCTTGGAGGAACGACACTATACAGGTCCAGTGGACCGCAAAGATCCATCTCGGTCCAGTAACTCCATTCGCTGGCGCTGGTCATCGTGGTCGCGGTCAGGAGCGGCAGCACCCGACTGGCACTGCGACAGGCCCGCTCCATAGCCTCTGCCGCGGCCCCGAACCGGGCAACCCACTCCCGTTTCCAGACCGCCTCGGAGGCTTTGGGATTGTAGCCCATGCGGCCAAACGCCAGGTAGAACGGCCAGTAGCGCTCGGATTCCCAGCGGAAGTATTCCAGTTCGCGTTTCGCCAGAAGACGCCAAGCGCCCGGCTCGTTGCCCCACCCCCGGTCGGTCAGCGGCGCAAATACCTCGAACCCTTCCCCATCGCCCAAGGCACAGCTTTCAGTGAAGCGCGCCGCATAGTCCGGGTCGCCCCAGGTGAGTATCCGGTTCGAGCCCTGATTCCACAGTTGATAGGCGACCCTGTAGTTTCGCGGGCGGTGCAGCATCGTTCCATAGCCGTAGCGATTTGCCGAATACAGGGGGTCCTGCGTTGTCGGATGAAACGGCAGCCCGAAGTGCTCGCACCAGAACTTCGTGGAGATAGTGACATCAAGCCCCGCAGCGGCGGCCTGATCCACAGTCTCTTTGGACAGCCCTTTGTACCGCAGATCGAGCTGAACCGGCCGGGGTTGACTCGTGAGAACGGCAAAGAGGGCGCGGAAATACTGCGGCTGGATCGCCTCGGGAATCCCGCTCTCGTAGTTGAGGCGCAACTGCAGACGGCGAATGGAGGGACACTCCTTCAATAGGCGGGCCAGCGCCTTGGGCCCGTAGTCGGCCAGTTTCGCCTCGCCGGGCGGATTCCTGAGCGCGGACGGGCCGTAGTTGTGCGCGTAGGGCGCGGCGGGCACATTCTTGGACAGGACAGGTTGTTGCTGCCAGATCGCCACCGCAAAATCGAGACCGTACTCCGTGGCCAGTTCACCGATCCGCCGGAGCATGGCCAGGTTGCGCGCCTGCTCGTCCTTGGATAATCCCTCCACATGAACCTCGGGATAGTCCGGCAGATCGAAAAGCCAGGGGTACGGCGGCGCCATATAGTTGGTCTGGTCGGCAAACCGCAGAATGAAGGTATTGAAGCGATTCCGGATCAGCATGGCGAAATACTGCCGCCAGTAATCCTCACTGAAGTACCACTCGCGCTCCAGGTCGGCGTTCAACAGATGAACGCTGAGACTGCGCACCTTCAGGAATGGGGATTCGCTTCCCTCGACCAAGCCGGCAAAAACATCAACGTCTTCCTTCTTGCTTGTCCCTCCCAGTACGGCGGGCACTACGCTGCCCGCCGAGGCCGGGCGAGGTACCGCCCGGCCTACCCGGATCGCCTGCGCCACCTCATACAACGCGTAGACCAATCCTCGCTCGTCGCGTCCGGCGAGCAGGATGGTCACGGGGTGTTTCCCGGTCAACCGTTTGATCAGCAGAGACTCAGGGACCTCCGACAGGATGACCTGATGCTCCTTTAGAAGCGAGTCGACGGTCTGACTGTAGTCGGCCAGACCGGCTACCAGCCGCACCGTGGCGGTGTTGCCGGGAGCGTCGGCAGGCAGGAGGCCGAACCCCTTTTCAAGCAGCGCACTTTTCAGTTCGCCAGCGGCATGCTGGAGGGGACTTGAGTCCGGCGCCTCGAGAACCATCTGGAAGCTATCCATGGCCTGCACCCATCCACAACCCAAGGCCGAAATAACCCCTATCGTTGCCATCGCGACACATCGCCTCACAACGTCCACCTTTCCGTGTCATTGGGTTCCTCACGACCGGCCTTTCCGTCTTCCAGCCGGTTTCTGGTCAGCCTTGGCTTCGCTATGAACCTTAAGAAAGCCCGCCAGGTGTTTCTGGCGAAACTCATCCTCGTCCCACGGTTCGGCCATCAATCGCTTCTTGTGCCGCATCCTCAACACATGGGCCTCAGCCTCAATCCACTCGCCGTTCTCGGCCTCCACATTAACCTCCACACGGTCGAAGCCGGCGCCGGCAAAGGCATCCAGACGTTTCAGGGCGCTCTCATCGACATCGGCATACACCACCCCCTCCGTGGACGTGTCGGGAAACGGGATCATCGCCGCCTGATGCTCGTCACGCAGCTCAAACTGGGCATACCCCCGAACCATTCCTCCCTGGAAAGGAAACTTCTGTCCGGCCACTGCCTGCATGACTTCCGGCAACATCAACGAGCCGTAAACGAATAGATTCATAATCGCGCCATTTTGCCGCAAGAGTGCCATGGCGTCCAATCCAGAATCTCCCCCGGTACTAATCCTTCCCGCCACCCGGAATGAGATACTCGCCGCTTGTACAGGGCTGCCACCTTTAATATGGTGTCCCCATCTTGATGAGCCTGATTGCAGATAACGGAGGCCGCTTCTGATTGCGTTGAAAAGACTTCCCATCCCCCCTCTTCCGGCACGCCCCATCCAACGTGGCGAAGCAGGCATCGTGCAGCGATCGTTCAAGTCCGGCCCCGCCAATTTCATCCGGCTGTACGGCGATGAACCCCTCGAATTGACGGTCACGCTTAACGCCCCGGAGGCGGCTGATCCGTTGGTCACGCTCCACACCGATATTGGGGCGCAGGTGCCGGGAGAATGGCGCGATGTGCGGTTCGAAACGACGGACAGGCGAACCTTCAAGCTTTCCCTGAGTGTGCCACGGTGCGGATTCTACCGGTTCCGCATCAAGTACTCGCTCAACGGCGGCGAGAGATGGTTTTGGGATCGTGTTCCGCACTCCTACGTGCTGGTGGATCCTCCCACCCTGCGCACCGTCCGCTTTTACAGTCTGATCCCCAGCGCGTCAGGTACCCTCACCGACTGGAAAGCCATGCTGCCCGGGCTGACCGCGATGGGATTCGACACCCTCCACCTGTTGCCCATCACCCCGATGGGCGCCTCGCAAAGTCCGTACGCCGCCCGCAGCCTCTTCGACGTCGATGATCGTTACCGCGATCCGGCCGGCCCCAGGGAGGGGCTGGAGCAACTCGAGTCGTTCGTGCAGGAATGCCGCCGCGTCGGCATCCGGCTCTGCTTTGATCTCGTGCTTAACCACATCGCCATCGACAGTGAGATCGTGGCGGCCTGTCCCGACTGGATCATCCCCGACGACAGCGAACCCGACGGCTTCAAGCGGGCGGGTTGCTGGCACATGCAGAGCTGGATCCGCTGGGAAGACCTGGCCGCCATCAACTACGATCACCCCAATGCCCATGTCCGGCGCAGCATCTGGGACTACATGATGAACTACGCGTTGTTCTGGTGCAACTATGCCGCCTACACCGGCGGCATGGTGCGGTTCGACAACCTTCACAGCAGCCACGGACCTTTCATCGCCGAGTTGAGCGCCACCGTCCGCCAGAACTACGCCGACCTCACCATCCTGGGCGAGTACTTCACAGATGAATTGACCCTCGAAAAGACCGTTCCCGAGTGGGGCATCAATCTGCTCCTGGCCAATAGCTGGGAGTATCCTTTCGGCCCGTCACTCCGGCACTACATTGAGTACCTGCATACGGTCGCCGGGCGCCTCCGCCACCTCTGCGCGGTGACCACCCATGATACCGGGGTGCCGGCCCAATTGTTCGGAGCGGATCGTTCGATCATTCCGCGCTACGCGATCTGCGCCCTGTATACGACCGGACAGACCGGCGTGACGCAGGGGGTTGAAGCCGGAATCCCGGAGCGGGTACCCTTCATTGGCCCGCCCCATAGGCTCGATCTTTCGACCGGCCCGGACTATCGACCGGAGATCACGGCCATCAACGCCCTGCTCGCCAACTATCCCGTCTTGCGCGGCGCGGGCAATCTCACGTTCATCGACAACGGCCATGCCGCGATCCTGGGGGCCTACCGCAAACCGCCGCCCGGCGCCGGGAACGGTTTTCTTCTGTTCGCCAATCTGGATATCAACCAGGAACAGGAGATCAGCGTGAACCTGGCAGCCCAAGGGATTAGAACCCCCTGTACACTCGTGGACCGCATTGGGGATGAAGAGATTGACCAGCACGACCCCGACCTGAACCTCACCCTGGCCCCATGCGGCGTCAGGGCCTTCGAGATTCTCTAGCAGTGCGATTTATTCCACCGTCACGCTCTTGGCGAGATTCCGGGGCTGATCGATGGCACACCCGCGAATCCGCGCCACATGGTAGGCGAACAGCTGCAGCGCCACGACCGTTGGGATGGGCGCAGTCAGGTGCGAACACCGCGGCACGTGGATCGCGCTGTTCACATGTTGGACCGCGAGTTCATCCCCCTCCGTGATCACCCCGATCACCGGCGCATGCCGGGCGCGGCACTCCTGCACGTTGCTGACCATCTTTTCCCGGCCGGCGATATCGTTGATGAGGGCCATCACCGGCACCTCGCTATCCAGCAACGCGATCGGGCCGTGCTTCAACTCGGCGGCATGATAGCCCTCGGCATGAATGTAACTGATCTCCTTGAGCTTCAACGCGCCTTCCAGGGCCACCGGATACATGCACCCCCGGCCCAGGAAGAAAAAGTCCCTGGCCTTCGCATACTTCTCGGCGACCGCGATGATCTCGTCATTCCGCGTCAGGACCGACCTCACCAGGTCCGGGATCTGCCGGATCTTGTCACAGATCTCACTCCCGCTCTGACGCGAGAGCCGGCGGCACCGCCCGATCTTGAGCGCCATCATCAGCAGAACCGCCAACTGGCAGGTGAACGCCTTCGTGGAGGCCACGCCGATTTCGGGTCCGGCGTGCAGATAGACGCCCCGCCCGGTCTCCCGCGCGATCGTCGAACCCACCACGTTGCACAGCCCGACCACCAGCGCACCGCGTTGTTTCGCTTCACGCACCGCCGCCAGCGTATCCGCCGTCTCGCCGGACTGGCTGATGGCAACGACCATGTCGTCGGGCTGAATGATCGGGTTCCGGTACCGGTACTCGGCGGCCTGCTCCACTTCCGTGGGCAGGTCGGCCAGTTCCTCGAAATAGTATTTGCCCACCATGCCGGCGTTCAGCGAGGTGCCGCAGGCGACGATCACCAGCCGCCGGATGCCGGCCAGTTCACGCGCCGTCAGAGAAAGTCCCGACAGGATCGCGGTCCCCATGCTCTCGTCCAACCGGCCGCGCAACGTATTCTCCAGCGCATCCGGCTGCTCGAAAATCTCCTTGAGCATGAAATGCTCGTAGCCGCTCTTTTCGGCCGCCCCGACATCCCAGTCCACCTTGGCCACTTCGCGCGACACCGGCACATTGTGGATATTGCGGATGTCGGCACCCTGCGCCGTCACCACCGCCACATCGTCATCATCCAGGAAGATCACCTGGCGGGTGTGGGCGATGATCGCCGAGACATCACTGGCTACGATCGTTTCATTCTCCCCCAGGCCGATCACCAGCGGACTCCCTTTGCGCGCCACGACGAACTGGCCCGGCTCATTGGCCGATACCACCGCGATCCCGTACGTGCCCTCGACATGCTTGAGCGCCGCGCTGACGGCCTCCGCCAGGTTGCCCTTGTACAATTCACCGATCAGGTGGATGAGGACTTCGCTATCCGTCTGTGAATGAAAGATGTGCCCTTTGGCTTTCAACTGGGTGCGCAGCGCCACATAGTTTTCGATGATCCCGTTGTGAACCATGGCCAGATGACTGGTCTGATCGGTATGCGGATGCGCATTCTCCTTGGTCGGGCTGCCATGGGTTGCCCAGCGCGTATGAGCAATCCCCATCGTGGCCCGGTCCCGAAACGCCTGGTCCCAGTTCGAGTAGACCATTTGTTCCAGGTCGCGAACCTTTCCGGTCCCCTTCTGGATATGCAACTGACCGTTTTCGACGGTCACCAGACCGGCCGAATCGTACCCCCGGTATTCAAGGCGTTTCAGGCCGCCAATGAGAATATCCGTCGCACCCTTGCTCCCCACATATCCAACTATTCCGCACATGGTGGTTCCTTAAGATCGTGTTTGACTATCGCCCCCGGCAACGTGGCCATGTCCGGCCACAGTTTCCGCCCCGGATAAATACTCGTGTGAATGCCGGTATGCACATGGTCCCCGAAGATCGCTCCAAACTTGCGCCGCTTGGTATCGATCAGTTCCCCACCCACCATCGACCGGTGAGACTTGCCGTCATGCCGGAAATTGGCCGTGATCGTTCCCGCGCCGAAGTTCGTTCCTTCCCCGACGATCGAATCCCCGCAATAACTGAGGTGGCCGATACTCGCCTTCCTCATAAGAATGGAGTTCTTGATCTCGACCGCCTGCCCCACATGGCATCCGTCGCCCAGGCTCGTGCTCCCTCGAAGGTAGCAGTTCGGCCCGATCTTGCAGTTCTCACCCACGACCACGGTGCCTTCAATCATCACCCCAGGCAGGATGCGGGAGCCGCGACCAAGAACAATCCGCCCGTCAATATGCGCCGCGGGACTGATCTCGCCCTCATTCCGGTCTTCGCTGACCCCCGCCAATAGAATCTCGTTGATCCTGAGCAGATGCCACGGATACCGGATGCGAAACGTGGTCTCGTCCGGCAGCAGGCTGTCGGCCTTCGAAGGACACTCCGCCGTCTCTCCAATCCACGCCAGCAGGTCCCCGTTCGCCTCCTCCAGGCGAAGGCCGCCCTCTGAGAGTCGCAACCGGCGCAGGGTCTCCTCTGAAAGCCAGGCATCGCCCCGCACCCACAGGGCTGACGACACCTTCTCTCCCGCTTCCACCACATCAAATCCCGCCGCACTCAGGCGATCCCGCTGCATCTCGGCCAGGGGCCGGTTCATTACCGGGCACAGTGCCAAGGGTCGGGTCGAGGTGACCGGCTGGCAACTCTCCGGGCTGCCGGCATCGAGGAGTCTCGCTCTCACGTGCCGAGGTCTTTCCGCACGGCCTTTGTGAGTTTATCGATCCACGCCGTGACTTGCTTCGGATTCTTGGCTTCGACCAGCAGACGGATCTTATCCTCGGTGCCGGAATACCGCACAATCATGCGCCCGCGGGTCCCGAGGTCTTTCTTGCACAACCCCATGATGCGCATCAGGTTGGGCAGGCTGTCGAGCGGCTTCTTTTCCTTCACTTTGAGACTGAGGAGCTTCTGGGGATATTCGACCATGCAGTTGGCCAGTTCCGCCAGGGTTGCCTTTTTCTGTTTCATCAATCGGAGCACCTGCAGGGCGGTGATGATGCCATCACCGGTCGTGGCGTAATCCATAAGGATCACGTGCCCGCTCTTTTCACCGCCCACATTGGCTCCCGTCGCATGCATCCGCTCGATGACCAAGCGGTCCCCCACGTCGGTCGTGTCCACCTGGATATCCGCGCGGCGCATGGCCTCATGCAGGCCAAGATTGCTCATGGTCGTCACCACCATGGAATTGTTCGCCAGAACACCCCGTTCCTTGAAATCGAGGGCGCACATGGCGAGGATGCGGTCGCCATCCACGACCTTGCCCTTCGCATCGCAGAAGATCACGCGGTCGGCATCGCCATCGAAGGCGACTCCCACGTCGGCCTTCTGCTCCACCACCGCCTTGGCGACGGTCGCGGGATGCAAGGCCCCGCAGCCGTTGTTGATATTATAGCCATCCGGCTCCACATAGGTCTTGATCACCGTGGCGCCCAGTTCCTTGAAAATCAAAGGAGCAATCGAGTAAGCCGCGCCGTTGGCGCAGTCCAGGACGACCTTCATCCCCGCAAAGTCCTTATTCTTGACGGTGCTCTTGGCGAACTCAATATAGCGGCCGCGGGCATCGTCGATGCGGTACGCCTTGCCAAGCTGATCGCTGCGGATATGCTCGCAGCTCAGTTCGCCGGAATACACGTGCCGGGTGATATCGGCCTCGATCGCGTCCGAAATCTTGAACCCGTCGGCCCCGAAAATCTTGACGCCGTTGTCATCGAAAGGATTGTGCGAGGCCGTCAGCATGATCCCGACATCGGCCGCCATCGAACGCGTCAGATGGGCCACCGCGGGGGTTGGCACCGGCCCGACGAGCAACACATCCATCCCGACCGACACCAGACCGCTGGTCAATGCCGTTTCCAGCATATAGCCCGACAAGCGGGTATCCTTGCCGATCACCGCGCGACGGGACCCGTGGCCGGTAGCCTTGAAGGCATGCCCGATCGCCTTGCCCACCTGCAAAGCCACTTCCGCCGTGATGGGATAGCAGTTGGCCTGCCCCCTGATTCCATCTGTGCCAAAAAGTTGATCCATCTCCGTCCTCCCTGCAGAATACCGTCTATGCATGAACCTCGTGAAATGTCGGTAGACAATATACCCACACCGGGTTGCATGCAAGTGGACACTTCGCAAGGGAAGGCGACAACGAGCCGCCGGCGTCAGGCCTCCTTTCGCAAAATCTTTTTGCGGCCCGGCGATTCTGTGATAT
>CAYOIT010000078.1:0-20438 GCA_964404035.1 uncultured Verrucomicrobiota bacterium
CTACCATTATCTAGCAGTACGTATAGTTATATATTACTATTAGCCTGTCCCTATTCCTCCTTCCTATTCCTCCTTCGGTCTGAGGAGAGACGGCGTCTCGCGGTCCGCGGCGCGCAACAGGCGCACCCTCCCCTTGGGTTGGGGGCGGAAGCCCGCCTTGGAGTGCGGCAGTGTGACTGCCGCCTTGCCCCCGGGTCGGCTAGAAGAAAGGCGGCAGGGGAACTGCCGCACTCCGAAGGTTGGCTGGCGCCAACAAGACTGAAAGACAACGTCAGAGGGGGCGTATCGACATTGGACGTTCACTGATTCCTCATCAACGCCGGGGCGGCTTGCATCCAAGGGCTCCATCGCCCTCAAGGTCCTTTTGAAGACATCGTTCCGACTGGAGCCCGGACGCGCTCGTCCCGGCTCCACGACACACGCCATGGCGTGTCGGTCGGCTGAAAGGATTCTGACGGTTTCGGCGCCCGCCCTCAGGTCTTGCGACGCGGCGACTTGAGCGTACCCGACAGGTTGGGGAACTTGATCCGCGGCGAGTGCCGGTGGAATTCCTGCAGGCTGCACACTTCAATGTGCTTCATCTCCCGCATCGCTTCAATCCCCGTGATCGCGGCCCGTAAGCCATGAATCGTGGTGGTGATCGGAATCCCCCGGATGACCGCGTGCGACCGCATCTTGACTTCGTCCATCCGCGGCGCGACACCGCCGGTGGGCGTATTGACAATCCAGTGAACCTGTTTCTCCTCGATCAAGTCCACCACATTGGGCCGTCCTTCGGAAATACGGAACAGCGCCAGGCTGCGGATCCCATTGTTCCGGAGCAGCGTGCTCGTCCCGGCCGTCGCATGGATCGTGAAGCCCAGCTCGACCAGACGCCTGGCCAGCGGCACCACGTCCTGCTTGTCTTCATCGCGCACGCTGAGAAAGACGTTTCCGGAGAGGGGCAACGGATTGCCCGCCGCAATCTGGCTCTTCAGGAAGGCCATGCCCACCGTGGAATCGATGCCCATCACCTCGCCCGTGGATTTCATCTCGGGCGACAACAACACATCCACGCCGGGGAACCGTGCAAACGGGAAGACCGCTTCCTTCACCGAGTAATGCTTCGGAATCACCTCGGCCGTGAACCCCATGTCCTTCAGCTTGAATCCGGCCATCGCCAGGGACGCCAGCTTGGCCAGCGGAACCCCGATCGCCTTGCTGACAAACGGCACCGTGCGCGAAGCGCGCGGATTGACCTCCAGCACGTAAACCTTGCCATCCTTGATGGCATACTGCACGTTCATCAGGCCGCACACCTTGAGTTCCCCTGCCATCAGGAGCGTGCACCGCCTGATTTCTTTCTTGATCGCCTCCGAGAGGGTCGGCGGGGGAATCGTGCAGGCGCTGTCACCGGAGTGAATACCGGCCAGTTCCACATGCTCCATGATGGAGCCGATGAGCGACGTCTCGCCGTCCGAAATGCAGTCCACATCCACCTCGACGGCATTCTCCAGGTACCGGTCCACCAGGATCGGCCGCTTCTGGGAAACTTCCACCGCCTCGGCCATGTACTTTCGCAACATCTCCCGATTGTAGACGATCACCATGGCGCGGCCGCCCAGAACGAAGGACGGACGCATCAGCACCGGATACCCGATGCGCTCGGCGACCGCCTCGGCCTCGTCGATCGTGGTGGCCATCCCGTTCTCAGGCTGCAGCAGCTTGAGCCGCTTGATCATCTTCTGGAAAAGGTCCCGGTCCTCAGCCACCTCGATACTGGCCGGCTTGGTGCCGATGATATTGACCCCGTTGGCTTCCAGGTCCTTGGCCAGGTTGAGCGGCGTCTGACCGCCAAACTGGACAATGGCGCCCCAACACTGCTCGCGCCGGTAGATATGCAGCACATCCTCCAGCGTCAGCGGCTCGAAATACAGCCGGTCACTGGTGTCATAGTCCGTGGACACGGTCTCGGGATTGCTGTTGACCATGATGGTCTCGAACCCGGCCTCGTGCAGGGCGAACGCCGCATGCACGCAGCAATAGTCGAACTCGATCCCCTGCCCGATCCGGTTCGGACCTCCCCCGAGGATCATGACCTTCTTCTTGTTGCCGGGCCGGCTTTCGTCAACCCCGCCGTAAGTCGAATAGAAATAAGGAGTGAAGGCCGTGAATTCGGCCGCACAGGTATCGACCAGGCCATAGACCGGCAACAGGTTGAGCTCCTCGCGGGCCGCCCGCACCGCCGCTTCGCCGCACCCCAGCAACCACGCGATCTGCCGGTCGGAACAACGCCGTATCACGCTTGAGCCCGTCCAGCGATCCCGCTGACCGGATTTCGTCCTCATACGCCGCCAGTTCTTCCATATGGCGCAGGAACCAGGGATCGACGCCGCGGGTCAACTCATGCAGTTTCTCGACGCTCCAGCCGCGTTTGAAAGCGGCGCGCATCATGAACACGCGCATCGCGTTCGGACGCGCCAGCTCGGAGGCCAGCGTCTCGTCGCTCATCCCTTCGAACGCCGCATCCTTGCCATCGGCGCCGAACCCGAACCGTCCGATTTCGAGCGATCGACAGGCCTTCTGGAAAGACTGCTTGAACGTCCGTCCAATACTCATCGCCTCACCCACCGACTTCATCTGGGTGCCCAGCGTACTGTCGACGCCCGGAAACTTCTCGAAAGCGAACCTGGGCATCTTGGTCACGACGTAATCGATGGCCGGCTCAAAGCAGGCGGGCGTTTCGCGGGTGATATCGTTACGCAACTCATCCAGGGTGTACCCGACCGCGAGCTTGGCGGCGATCTTGGCAATCGGAAAGCCGGTGGCCTTGGACGCCAGGGCGCTTGAACGCGACACACGCGGGTTCATCTCGATGATCACCATGCGGCCATTGGCGGGGTTGAGGGCCCACTGCACGTTGGAGCCACCCGTATCGACGCCGATTTCGCGCATGACCGCCAGGGAGCCGTCACGCATGATCTGATACTCGCGATCCGTCAACGTCTGCTGCGGCGCCACCGTAATGCTGTCGCCCGTGTGAACGCCCATCGGATCCAGGTTTTCGATCGAACAGACAATGACGCAGTTGTCCTTGTTGTCCCGCATCACCTCGAGCTCGAATTCCTTCCAGCCCAGAACCGATTCCTCGACCAGAACCTCCGAGGTGGGGCTGTAGAAGAGCCCGCGCTGGACGATCTCCTCAAATTCCTTTGGGTTCCAGGCAATGCCGCCGCCTGTGCCGCCCATCGTGAAACCGGGGCGGATCACCACCGGGAAACGGCCGATCTTCTCCTGGACAACGCGGGCTTCTTCCAGCGTGTGGGCCGATCCGCTGAGGGGGACATCCAGGCCGATTTTGACCATGGCTTCCTTGAACAGAAGCCGGTCTTCAGCCTTGCGGATCACATCGGCGCACGCCCCGATCATCTCGACACCGTAGCGCTGCAGGATTCCTTTGTCGTGCAGTTCCACGCCCAGATTCAGGGCGGTCTGCCCGCCAAGGGTGGGCAGCAGGGCATCGGGCCGTTCGCGGCGGATGATCTCGCACAGCAGATCCACGGTCAGGGGTTCGATGTACGTACGGTCGGCAAACTCGGGATCGGTCATGATGGTGGCGGGGTTGCTGTTCACCAGCACCACCTCATAGCCCTCTTCCTTGAGCGACTTACAGGCCTGGACACCTGAATAGTCGAACTCGCAGGCTTGCCCGATAACGATCGGCCCGGAGCCGATCAACATGATCTTCTTGATGTCTGTTCTTTTCGGCATGGGCGCGTACCATAGCTGATTTCAGGGGACCGCTCTATTCTTTTTTTGCGTCGCGTTTCTCACCCTTTTCAGCGGCATTTTAGAGAGGCGGCCACAAAATCGCGGAACAGGGGATGGGCGTGCAGCGGAGTCGATTGAAACTCGGGGTGGAACTGGCAGGCCACGAACCAGGGATGGTCCTTGAGTTCGACAATCTCGACCAGGTCCCGTCCCGGACACACGCCCGATAACACGAGTCCTTGTTTCACCATCTGCTCCCGGTACCGGTTGTTGAACTCGTACCGGTGACGGTGCCGTTCCATGATGTCGGCCTTCCCGTAAGCCTGATGCGCCAGGGTCCCGGGCGCCACCGTGCAGGGATCGGCCCCCAATCGCATGGTTCCGCCTTTTCCCGTCACTTTTTTCTGTTCGACCATCATGTCGATGACCGGCGCCCCCGTCGCGGCGTTGAACTCGGTGCTGTTGGCATCCTTCAAGCCGCACACGTTGCGGGCGAATTCGATCGTCGCACACTGCATCCCGAGGCAGATCCCGAAGAAGGGGATGCGGTTGGCACGGGCAAAGGCGATGGCCTGAATCTTGCCCTCGATCCCCCGATCCCCAAACCCGCCCGGCACCAGCACGCCCGAAACCCCCTTGAGCAGGGCCTCCGCACCGGATTTCTCGACCTCTTCCGACTCCACCATACGGACCTTCACGTGGGTGCTGTTCGCAATTCCCCCGTGCGTCAGGGCTTCGTAAATGCTCTTGTAGGCATCGCGCAGGGTGATGTACTTACCCACCACCGCAATCTCGACCTCGCCATTCCGGGGGTGGAGCAGCGTATTCACCATCCCCTTCCAGTCGTCCATATTCAAGGCATTGACGTGTAAATTGAGCATCTCAAGGATATAGACATCCACATCCTGACGCGCCAGTTCGATCGGCACCTCGTAAATGGAGTGCTCGACATCCTTTTCCTCGATGACCTTGTTACGGTCCACGTCGCAGAACAGGGCCAGCTTCGCCTTGTGCTCCTCGGTCATCGGGTGCTCGCACCGGCAGACCAGGATATCAGGGAAAATACCGATGCTGCGCAGAATGCCCACCGACTGCTGAGAGGGTTTGGTCTTGAGTTCGCCCGCCGCCTTGAGGTACGGCACCAGGGTGAGGTGAATATACAGCCCGTTCTGCCGCCCGATCTCATGACGGTATTGGCGAATGGCCTCCAGAAACGGCTGCGACTCGATATCCCCCACCGTCCCGCCGATCTCAGTGATGGCGATATCCACATCGTCGCCCTCCAGGGAGCGAATCGCTGTCTTGATCTCGTCGGTAATGTGCGGAATGACCTGCACCGTCTTGCCCAGGTAACCGCCCTCACGTTCACGGAAGATCACGGCGCGATAGATACTGCCCGACGTGTAATTGCTGTTCCGATTGCAGGGAACATCCGTGAAGCGTTCATAGTGCCCCAGGTCCAGGTCGGTCTCGGCACCGTCCACGGTCACATAGACTTCGCCGTGCTGGTAAGGCGACATCGTCCCGGGATCCACGTTCAGGTACGGGTCCAGCTTCTGCATCCGGACGCGGTAGCCGCGGCGCTGGAGCAGCAGCGCGAGCGCGGCGGCCGTCAGCCCTTTGCCCAGGGACGACACCACGCCGCCCGTGACGAAGATATGTCGTGTCGGTCCGTTTCTAGTGGCCATGGCGAGCTTCTCCCGATCAAGTGAGCTTGGTCCTAATGGTTTTTGGCCTGAAGGTCCAGAAGCGGCGTGAGCGTCTCCAGTGCGCCTTTGCCTTCCATCCGGCTGATATCCAGCGGATAGCGTCCTGAAAAGCAGGCCGTGCAATAATCCGGTGCATTGGGAAACGGCGAAAGCAGACCTTCAAGGCTGATGTAACCCAGGCTGTCGGCGCCGGTATATTGCCGGATTTCCTCCACGCTGCGATTAGAGGCGATCAGTTCGTCATGCGTCGCAAAATCGATCCCGAAGAAACACGGGTGCATCGTGGGCGGACAGGAAATCCGCAGATGGATTTCCTTGGCCCCCGCTTCCCGCAACGCCCACACCCGGCGCCGCGCCGTGGTACCCCGGATGATGGAATCATCCACCACAACCACCCGTTTGCCCCGGACCACATCCGCGACCACGGCCAGTTTCATATCCACGCTGCGGGCGCGCTGGGCGGCTTCCGGCATGATAAACGTCCGGCCGACATAATGGTTTCGCATGAACCCGAAATCCAGAGGGATGCCGCTTTGCCGGGAGAACCCGAGCGCCGCGGAATTCCCGCTGTCGGGGACCGCCATGACCAGGTCGGCCTCCACCGGATGCTCCTGCGCCAGCCGCATCCCGAGTTTCATGCGCACCGCATGCACGCTCTGCCCGAACACCAGGCTGTCCGGCCGGGCAAAATAGACGTGTTCAAACACGCACTGCGAAAACCCGACGCCCGGCTGCTCGGCGAACCAACTGCTATGCAGGCCGGTGGAATCCACCACCACCAGTTCGCCCGGTTCGACATCGCGCACATACGTCGCCCCGATCTGGGACAGGGCGCAGGTCTCGCTGGCGAACACATACCCGTCGCCCAGCTTGCCGATCGAAAGCGGCTTGAACCCCATCGGATCGCGGGCCGCCATCACGCAGTCCTTGGTCATCAGGACGAACGCGAACGCTCCCTTGAGTTCCGCCAGCGCGCGAGCCACACGTCGCGGACGGTTCCGGAACATGGGGTCGGCCAGCAGATGCACCAGCACTTCGCTGTCGGTGCTCGTCTGGAAAATGGCTCCGGCCTCCTGATACATCAGGCGTAACGCCTGGGCGTTGATCAGGTTTCCGTTATGGGCGATGGCCCAGATGCCGTCGCTGCACTCGACCACCAGCGGCTGGACGTTCTGAATGCGGGGCGACCCCGTCGTCGAGTAGCGCACGTGTCCGATCCCCAGGTGCCCTGTCATTTCGCGCAGGGTTTCGGTGGAGAAGACATCGTTGACCAGACCGATTCCCTTGGTGGACTTGACCTGGCTGCCGTCGGACACGACAATGCCGGCGCCTTCCTGGCCGCGATGCTGCATGGCAAACAACCCGGCATAGATCAGCGGAGCAACATCCGGCATCCCGAACACCCCCATAATGCCGCAGGATTCCCGAGGACTATCAGGGCTCATATCGTTCCTTTTTTCTGGCGGCGTTGGTCTTCAAGGTAGGCCGCCACTCCTTCGGCGGCCCGCCGGCCATCCGCCATCGCGCGCACCACCAGCGACGCCCCCGTGGACATATCGCCCGCCACAAAGATTCCAGACTCGCTCGTCATGTTCCGCTCGTCACGCCAGATGCCGCCGCTCGGTTCGGTCCGGATCTTGAGATCCTCGACAATCTTGTTGCGGCCAGGGCCACTGAAGCCCATGGCCAGCAGCACCAGGTCGGCCTCGACCACAAATTCCGTTCCCGGCTTGTCCTTCATCGCCGGCCGGCCGCCCTGAGGCGGCGTGACCCAGTCGACCTCGATGGCGCGCAAGGCCTTTACCGTCCCCTGCTCGCCGATCAATTCCTTGGTGGCCACACTCCAACGGCGGACGCCGCCTTCCTTGTGACTGCTGGAGACCCGCAACTGGAGCGGCCACATCGGCCAGGGAGTCGAGGCTGACCGCGTCGGCGGCGGCTCGGGCAGAATTTCCATCTGAACCACCTGCCGGGCGCCCTGCCTCAGCGAGGTGCCCAGGCAATCTGCCCCCGTGTCGCCACCCCCGATGATCACCACATTCTTGCCGCCCGCATGAATCTCCTGGGCCGGATCGACCGGCTCGCCGCCGAGTCGCTTGTTCTGCTGGATCAGGAAATCCATCGCGAAATGAATGCCCTTCAGGTCGCGGCCGGGAACCTTAAGATCCCGCGGCTCGCGCGCCCCGCCGGACATGCAGACGGCATCGAACCGGCTCCTCAGATAGCGGTAGGACAGGTCCTCGCCCACTCTGACGCCCGGCTCAAACACCACACCCTCCGCCTCCATGAGATGGATACGGCGGTCCACCACGGCCTTCTCCAGCTTGAATTCGGGAATCCCGTAACGAAGAATGCCCCCGGGTTTCGCCGCGCTGTCATACACGACCACCCAGTAGCCCATGTGATTGAGCGTATCCGCCACGGTCAGGCCGGCCGGGCCGGAGCCGATGACCGCCACCCGCTGGTCCAGCCGTGTCTTCGGCGGACGGGGCCCCATGTAGCCGCACTCAAAGGCTTTCTCGATGATGGCCAGTTCGATCTGCCGGATCGCCACCGGTTCCTTGTTGATGCCCAGCACGCACGACCCCTCGCACAACGCGGGACAGATTCGGCCCGTAAACTCGGGGAAATTATTGGTCGCCAGAAGAATATCCAGCGCCTCTTTCCAGCGCCCGTGATAAAGATGATCGTTGAACTCGGGAATCACGTTCAGGATCGGACAGCCGCAACCGTGGCAGAACGGTGTGCCGCAATCCATGCACCGCGCGGCCTGCTTGATCAGCTCCGCGTCATCCATCTTCAATTCCACCGCCCGATAATCCCGCACCCGTTCGTCAACGGGACGATACCCCGGATCCCGACGGTCGAATTCCATAAATCCAGTGACCTTACCCATGGACCACCTCCGCCCGCTCGGTCGCCTCGTCTTCACGCATCATCTGCCCCAACACCCGGCGATATTCCATCGGGAAGACCTTGATAAAATAGGACAGATGCCCCTCCCAGTCATCCAATATCCGGCGGGCCTTCCGACTGCCGGTGTAACGGACGTGGGCTTCCAGCAATCCCTTCAACTCGGCCTGATCCCGCGCGCTGACGACGAGTTCAAGATCCACCATGTCCAGGTTGCACCGGCTGTCAAAACTGCGGGCCTCGTCGTAGATGTACGCCAGCCCTCCACTCATTCCGGCCCCGAAATTCACACCGGTCGGTCCCAGCACGACGACCCGCCCGCCGGTCATGTATTCGCACCCGTGATCCCCCACCCCCTCGACCACCACCGAGGCGCCACTGTTACGAATGGCGAACCGCTCGCCCACCGACCCGTTGAGATACACCTCGCCGCAGGTCGCCCCGTAAAGCAGGACGTTCCCGGCGATGGTGTTGACCGACGGGTCGTAGTCGACGCCGCTGAACGGTTTGACAATGATCTTCCCGCCCGACAGGCCTTTGCCGAGATAGTCGTTGGCCTCGCCCTCGAGAATCATCGTCTGCCCGCGCACACACCAGGCACCGAAACTCTGCCCCGCCGACCCCTTGAAATTCAGGGTGATGGTATCGTCGGGCAACCCGCCGTGGCCATGCTTCCGGGCGATCAGCCCTGAGATCATGGTGCCGACCGTCCGGTTCACGTTGCGAATCGCCTGATCGACTTTCACAGGCTTGCCGGTCTGGATGGCCTTCTCGACCTTGGGAATCAGCTTGAGATCCAGGGCCTGGTCGAGCTCATGGTCCTGCGGCTCGATGCAGCGTACCGGGCCGGTCGACTCGGGACGATACAGGATCTTGGCGAAATCGAGTCCCTTGGCTTTCCAGAAGGTGACCGCGTCATTCATCTCCAGCAGATCGGACCGCCCGACCATGTCGTCGAGCTTGTGGAACCCGAGCTGGGCCATGTAACCGCGCAGTTCCTCGGCCACAAACGTGAAGAAATTCTGCAGGTACTCGGGTTTTCCCGTGAACAGCTTGCGCAGGGCGGGATCCTGTGTCGCCACCCCGACCGGACAGGTGTTGTTATGGCACTTGCGCATCATCACGCACCCCATCACCACCAGCGCTGTCGTGGCAAATCCGAATTCCTCGGCGCCCAGCAGCACGGCGACCGCGGCGTCGCGGCCGGTCTTGATCTGTCCATCGGTCTGCAGCCGCACGCGGCCCCGGAGGTTGTTGAGCACCAGCGTCTGCTGCGTATCCGCCAACCCCAGTTCCCACGGGACGCCTGCGTGCTTGATGGAGGACAGCGGCGACGCGCCCGTCCCTCCGTCATAGCCGCTGATCAGCACCATGTCCGCATGGGCTTTCACCACACCGGCGGCGATCGTGCCCACACCGAGTTCCGACACCAACTTGACCGACACCCTCGCCTCGCGATTGATGTTTTTCAGGTCGTAAATCAACTGCTTGATGTCTTCAATCGAGTAAATATCGTGGTGCGGCGGCGGCGAAATGAGGGTAACGCCCGGCGTGGAGTGACGCACCCGCGCGATTTCCACGTTGACCTTGTGGCCCGGCAGCTGTCCCCCCTCGCCCGGCTTCGCGCCCTGGGCGATCTTGATCTGCAATTCCCGGCAGTTCACGCAGTACTCCGCCGTGACGCCGAACCGTCCGCTCGCCACCTGCTTGATGGCGCTGCAGCGGCTGTCGCCGTTCGGGAGCGGCTGGTAACGCGAGGGATCTTCACCGCCCTCGCCGCTGTTGCTCTTCCCACCCAGCCGGTTCATCGCAATGGCCATCGTCTCATGCGCCTCGCGGCTGATCGAGCCGTAGGACATAGCCCCGGTCACGAAGCGCTTGACGATTTCCGCCGTCGGCTCGACCTCCTCGATCGGAACCGGCGTCGAGGCCTTGAAACGGAACATTCCCCGCAGGGTAAACTGCTTCTCGGCCTGGTCGTTGATCAGCTTCGCGTACTCGGCGTAAAGCCGGCCGTCGCCTGTGCGGGTCGCCTGCTGAAGCTTGCTGATGGATTCGGGCGTCCACAGGTGCCGCTCGCCGTCGCGGCGGAAACGATACTGACCGCCGGCCGAAAGCACGGCCGGGGAGTCTTGCGGCGCGCCATAGGCCTCGCGGTAACGCGCACCGGCTTCCGCCGCGATCGCGTCCAGCCCCACGCCCTCAATCCGCGAGGCTGTGCCCTCGAAATACCGGTCCAGCAGGTCGTGATTCAGGCCAATCGCCTCGAACACCTGCGCGCTGCGATAGCTGCGCAAGGTCGAGATGCCCATTTTGGACATGATCTTCCGCAAGCTCTCACACAGGGCCGCGCTGTAGTTCTCCAGGGCCTTCGCCACGCCCAGATCAACGCTCAGTTCCTTCTTCAGCGTCATGTCGGCGATCGCCTCAAACGCCAGATAGGGATTGATGGCGGTGGCTCCATACCCCAGCAGCAGCGCCATGTGCATGACTTCGCGGGCTTCGCCGGTCTCGACAATCAGTCCCACGCCGGTGCGCAATCCCCGGCGGATCAGGTGTCGATTCACGGCGGAGACCGCCAGCAGGGAGGGAATCGGCGCCGCCGTCGCGGGAAGATCGCGGTCGCTCAGAATCAGCAGGTTCTGCCCCCGGCCCACGGCGACTTCGGCCTTGGTGCACAACTGCGTCAGGGCCTCCTCCAGGGCGTCGGCGTCCCCGTGGCCCGGGAAACCGATGGTCAGCGTGCAGGCGCTGAAGTCCTTCAGGCTGAGCCCTCGAATGCGTTCCAGATCCTCGTTCGAAAGGAACGGGTGGCGCAGTTTGAGCAACCGGGCGTGCTGCGGCAACTCGCTCAGGATATTGGAGGGATTGCCGATAAACGTCATCAGCGACATCACCAGTTCCTCGCGGATCGGGTCGATCGGAGGATTGGTCACCTGGGCGAACATCTGCTTGAAATAGGAAAACAGGAGTTGGGGTTTCTCCGAGAACACCGCCAGCGGCGTGTCCGTGCCCATCGAACCGACAGGTTCGTGCGCCTTGGAGGCCATGGCTTCCAGAATGGTCTGAAGATCCTCGCGGGTGTACCCGAACAATCGCAGCCGTTTGAGGAGGGTCTCCTCCTGCGGCGCCACCGGTGCCATGGCCTCGAACAGCCCCTGCACCGTCAGCTTGTTCTCCTCCACCCAGCGACGGTAAGGCTGCTGGCGCGCCATCCGGCTCTTGATTTCCTTGTCCTTGATGACCCTGCCGCGCTGAAGATCCACCAGCAGCATCTGGCCGGGGCGCAAGGCCCCCTTCTCCAGCACCCGTTCCGGCGCGATATCCAGCACACCGGCCTCGGAGGCCATGACGATGAAATTATCCTTGGTGATCGTGTACCGCGCCGGCCGCAATCCGTTGCGATCCAGCAGCGTTCCCACCACGGCCCCATCGGTGAACGCCACGGTGGCGGGGCCGTCCCAGGGTTCCATCAGTCCGGCGTGATACTCGAAGAATCCCTTCTGATCCGGGCCCATCGGGTACTTCACGCCCCAGGCCTCGGGAATCAGCATCATCATGGAGTGCGGCAATTCGCGGCCGGCGGAGACCAGCAGTTCCAGGGCATTGTCCAGGCAGGCCGAATCGCTGCCCCCGGGATCGATCACCGGCATGATCTTCTTGATGTCGCCCCCGAACAGAGGCGACTCCATCCCGTTCTCACGCGCCTGCATCTGGTTCAGGTTGCCGCGCAGCGTATTGATCTCGCCGTTGTGCGCCAGGAAACGGAACGGCTGCGAGAGTTCCCAGGAGGGAAAGGTATTGGTGCTGTAACGCTGATGGAGCACGGCCACGGCACTGGCCACGTCGGGATCATTCAGCTCCGTGTAGAAGCCGGAGACCTGGCCCCCCGTCAGCAACCCTTTGTAGACAATCGTCCGGCAGGAAAAACTCGGAATATAAAACCGGTCAACGGGGCCCAACATCGCGAGCGCCTGGCGCTGGACCTGCTTCCTCACCACGTAGAGCTTGCGGTCGAGATCGGCGCCGGTCAGGCCCTTGCCCCCCACAAACGCCTGCATGACCGCAGGCTGGTCCTTGCGCGCGATCGCGCCGAGCACGCCGCCGTCGGTCGGCACCTCGCGCCAGCCCAGCATTTCAAGTCCTTCACCCGTCACCGTGGCCGCCACCAGGGACTGGCACCAGTTGCGCGCGGAAGAGTTCGGCATGAACATCATGCCCACGCCGTAGCCGCCCTGTGCGGGAAGCGAAATCCCCAGCCGGCGCCCTTCCTTGCGGAAGAACGTGTCCGGGATCTGGATCAGAATTCCGGCTCCGTCGCCCGTGGACTGATCGCCGCCCACCGCGCCGCGATGCACAAGATTTTTCAACACCTCAATGCTGTCGGCCACGATCCGATGCGTGGGCTTGCCGTCAATGTTGGCGACAAATCCCACGCCGCAACTGTCATGTTCGTTGGCGGGATCGTAGAGCCCCTGGGCCGGCGGCATTCCATTGAATGACTGGGAATCCTTCTTTTGCATACCTAACGACGACTCTTCTTTCGGTTTACATCACGACGAAGGTTTCAGGGCTCGGGTTCAGGTGAAGTTTCTGCTCAGAAGCCCTTTCCAAAGCCACGGTCGGGGTGCCCCAACCCTTCCCCTTCCCGGCGACTACGCCTGCCACCAGGTGCTTCAGCAGAGTCAAGTTGGAGAGTGAGCGTCCTGAACCCCGAAAGGCAAGAATTTACCTTTTCCCCACCCTCCATGGCAACAAGAACTTCCTCGGTTTACCCCGGTCCATCCGATGATGGACATCCAGACGTTCAGTATCAATGAGTTGCGATACGGCAAAAAAAATGCCGCATTGAAGGGGAGCGCTTGCGCCCACGCCTTGCTTCCCGGAATAGGAAGCCCGGACCTCACCCGCCCCTCCGCCACATGCGACATTTATGTAATTCACATCGCCACTGCATTACATTTTCGTCACCAAAGGCAAACGCCGCCTTCGCCGGCGGCGTCAGCCCGCTCCGGGGCGGCACGGTCCCTCCTGAAAGAGGGCGCCGCGTCGGTTCCGGAGCCTCTCTCGATCTTAGCGATAGAACAGCATATCGGCGTAGGTCGGGAGCGGCCAGTAGTCCGCACCCACCACGGGCTCGACGCCATCCGCGGCATGACGCAGGGCGACCATGGCGGGAATGACGATGTCACGATAGGCGGCGGCCTTCTTGTCGGCCTGCCCGGCGGCAGTCGCTTTGGCCACGGCGGCCTCCAGGGCGTCGATGGCCTCGCTGATCTCGCCCGCGGCGTCGTTGACCTGCTGCAGCAACTTCGTCTGGGCATCCGGCTTCGCGCCGGCCACTTCGATCGCGTTGATGCCGCTGGCCAGGTCTCCGGCGAAGGTCATCACCGCCGGTAGAATCTCGCGGCGCGCCATGAACAGCATGGTCTTGGCTTCAATGTTGATGGTCTTGGCATAGTTCTCGAGCAGGATCTCGTGCCGCGCCTTGATCTCGCCGGCCGGCAGGGTGCCGTGCTTGATCATCACCCTGGCATTCTCCTTTTCGACCATGGCATGAATGCCGTCCACACAGTTGCGGATGTTCGGCAAACCGCGCTTGGCGGCCTCCTCAACCCACGCCTCGGAATAGTTGTCGCCATTAAAGATGATGGCTTCGTGTTCCTTGGCATACTTCTGGAGCACCGTCTGCAGGCGGGTGATCACGTTCTTCGCCCCCTCGATCTGGTCGGCGATTTCGCCCAGCGTCTCCGCCACGATCGTGTTGAGCACGAAGTTCGGTCCGGAAAGCGACTGGGAGGAACCGGCCATACGGAACTCGAACTTGTTGCCGGTGAAGGCAAACGGCGAGGTCCGGTTCCGGTCGGTGGTATCCTTGGGGATCGTCGGCAGGGTCGTGACGCCCAGCATCAGTTTCCCGCCCTGGGTGGACCGGCTGGCGCCGCCCTTCTTGATCTGCTCGTAGATATCCGTGAGCTGCTCGCCCAGGAAGATCGAGACGATGGCCGGCGGGGCTTCGTTGGCGCCCAGACGGTGATCGTTGCCGGGCGTGGCCACGGTGGCGCGCAACAGGCTGGAGTACTTGTGCACCGCGCGAATCACGGCGAACAGGAACACCAGGAACTGCACGTTGTCATGCGGCGTGTTGCCCGGATTCAACAGGTTGATCCCGTCATCGGTGCCCACCGCCCAGTTATTGTGTTTGCCCGATCCGTTGACCCCGGCAAAAGGCTTCTCGTGCAGCAGGCACACAAATCCGTGCCGGCGGGCCACGCGCTGCAGCATTTCCATCGTCAGCTGGTTGTGATCGACGCCGATGTTGACCGTCGCGTAGACCGGCGCCAGTTCGTGCTGGGCCGGGGCCACCTCATTGTGCTGGGTCTTGGCCGAGACGCCGAGTTTCCAGAGCTCTTCATTCAACTCCGCCATGAACGACGCCACCCGCTCGTGCAGGGAGCCGAAGTACTGGTCTTCCATCTCCTGCCCCTTGGGCGGCGGAGCCCCGAACAGGGTACGGCCCGCGAAGCGCAGGTCGGCCCGCTTTTCAATGAACTTGCTATCGATCAGGAAGTATTCCTGCTCGCCGCCGAGGGTCGCCGTGACACGCTTGCTGGTGTTGTTGCCGAGCGCGCGGAGCACACGGAGCCCCTGCGTGTTCAAGGCCTGCATGGAACGGAGCAACGGCGTCTTCTTGTCCAGGGCTTCTCCCTTGTAGGACGCGAACGAGGTCGGGATGAACAGCGTGGTGTTGTTGCCGTCCTTCTTGAGAAACACCGGCGAGGTGCAATCCCAGACCGTGTAACCGCGGGCTTCGAACGTGGCCCTCAGACCACCGGACGGGAACGACGAGGCATCGGGTTCGCCCTGGGTCAGTTCCTTGCCGCTGAATTCCATCATGATCCGGCCGTCGCTGGTCGGCGAGATGAACGAATCGTGCTTCTCGGCCGTGATGCCGGTCATCGGCTGGAACCAATGGCAGAAATGCGTCGCGCCTTTCTCAATCGCCCAGTCCTTCATGGCGTTGGCGACCACATCGGCAATCGAGGGATCCAGTTCCTTGCCCCCTTCGATCGTCGCCATCAGTTTCTTGTAAACGTTTTTCGGCAGACGCGCGCGCTGCACGCCATCGTTGAACACATTGATCCCGAACATTTCGGGCAGGGACTGCATCGTGTCTTTTTCGCAACCGTTCATAGTCGTCTTTCTCCTTGGGTCTGTCACCTGTTCCACGAATCCACAACGCTCTGCTTCATCCGAAGCGACTGTTTGTCTTAGCAGCATCCATGCCATCGTCATGGCACCTTTATGCTACCTATTGATTATCAACGACTAACGTTTTACCACCAAACCCGGCGACTGTTGCCGGACCAGCAGAGGTGGCTTGCCACAGCCGAAAACGTTGCAATACTGTAACACTCACCCCCAGCGTGGCATGGGCCTTTTGACCAGAGCCGGTGACAGGCGGACGCGGCGGCCGCGTCCGGTCGCCAAAAGCACTTGCATCTCGCGGGTCAAAAATGAACTATGGGTCATCTTACGAGGATTTACCGTTATGTCAAACGCGGCGCCACCGACCAAACTCCCCCCCTTCAGTACCGGCATTCCTTCACTGGACACCACGCTCGACGGTTTGATCGCCGGCGATAACGTGGTCTGGCAGGTGGACGATATCGAGGATTACCGGCCGTTCGTGGACCGGTTCGTTCGCCATGGCCTCACCACCGGCGCTCCGCTCGTCTATTTCCGTTTCGCCAGCCACCGTCAGATCATTCCTGAAACCCCCGGCGTCGAGATCTACAACGTCGAGCCCGAGGCAGGCTTCGAGAAGTTTGTCGGCGACATCCTCGACGTCATCGAGAGCAAAGGGCGCGGCGCCCTCTACGTCTTCGACGGGTTATCCGAGTTGGCGGCGGACTGGTACAGCGACCGCATGCTGGGCAACTTCTTCATGATCACCTGTCCCTTCCTCTTCAAACTGGATACGATCACCTATTTCGCGCTGTTCAATAAGCATCACTCCTTTCATGCCACCGAGAGCATCCACCAGACCGCGCAGGTGGTCCTCGATGTCTACCGCAACCGCGAAGACCTCTTCATCCAGCCGGTCAAGGTGGAGAAACGCTATTCCCCCACCATGTACACGCTGCATGTGTGGGGCGAGAACGACGATTTCACGCCGGTGACCTCAAGCACCACCATTGCCGATATTCTCGCCGGCACCCCGCAGCCCTGGCTGGATTTCTCCACCTCGCGCCCGGGCATCTGGATGAAGACCATCTCCCAGGCCCAGAAAACACTGGAGGCGGTCCGCCATGGAATCGGCACCGTCCAGGATACCCAGGAATCCTTCCAGCGGCTGCTGCGCAGCGCCATCACGCGCGATGAGAAGTTTATTCCCCTCGCCCGGAAGTATTTTGACCTGGCCGATCTCATGAACGTCATCCAGCGCATGATCGGCACCGGCCTCATCGGCGGCAAATCGCTGGGCATGCTGCTGGCCCGCGCCATCCTCCGCAAGAACGCGCCCGAAGTGTCGGCCCGGCTGGAGGCCCACGACTCGTTCTTCATCGGGTCCGACGTTTTCTACACCTACCTCGTCCAGAATCGCTGCTGGGATCTGCGCCGCAAGGCCAATGACTTGGACTTTCTCTCGAGCCACATCGACGAGACCCAGCAGAAACTGCGCTCAGGCAGCTTCCCCGACTACATCCGGCGGCAGTTCATGGAGATGCTGGATTACTTCGGCCAGTCGCCCATCATCGTGCGCTCCAGTTCGCTGCTGGAGGACAGCTACGGCAACGCGTTCTCCGGAAAATACGACACCGTGTTCTGTGCCAACCAGGGAACGCCCGCGCAGCGCCTCGAGGCCTTCATGTCGGCCGTGCGCACCGTCTACGCCAGCACCTTGAGCCCCGAGGCCCTCTCCTATCGCTCCCAGCGCGGCCTGCTGGATCAGGATGAACAGATGTCCCTCCTGGTGCAGCGCGTCTCCGGAGCGCTCTACGGCGATAACTTCTTTCCCCAGGTTGCCGGCGCCGGGTTTTCCTTCAACCCCTACGTCTGGAACGAAGACATCGACCCCCGGGCCGGCATGCTCCGCCTGGTGTTCGGGCTCGGCACCCGCGCCGTCGATCGCACCAGCGATGATTACACCCGCCTGATTGCCTTGAACGCCCCGGACAAGCGCCCCGAATCCTCCGCGGACGACATCCGCCGGTACTCCCAGCATCACGCGGATGTGCTGGATCTGCCGCACAACCGGATGGCGTCGAAGGAGCTGAACGCGGTCGTCGCCGGACTCGCCGAGACCCTGCCCCTCGACCTCTTCGCCGTGCGCGAGGAGACCGCCGGCGGCGGATCGAACTGGTATCTCACCTTCGACAGGCTCGTCAAGGAAACGCGTTTCGTTCAGGATATGAGGGCCATCCTGAAGGTGATCCAGGATGCCTATGCCTATCCCGTGGACATCGAGTTCACCGCCAACTTCACCGCCGACGGGGCCTGCCGGATCAATCTCGTGCAGTGCCGCCCCTTCCAGGTTCGCATCGCCAGCGATGTGGCCCGCATCCGGGGCCCTGCCACCGTCAAGAAACAGGACATCCTCATGGAGAGCGCCGGCCCCATCATCGGCCAGAGCACGTCCACCGATATCGACCGGCTCGTCTATGTTGTGCCGGCGGTCTACGGGAAAATGTCGGTCTCGGAGCGCTATTCCGTGGCCCGGACCATCGGCAAGCTGAACCGCCTGGCCGCCGCCACCCCGCCGTTAAGGCTGATGCTGGCCGGACCGGGCCGCTGGGCCACCTCCACTCCGGCGCTGGGCATCCCGGTCTCGTTCGCCGAAATCAGCCGCGCCGCCGTGATCTGCGAGATCGCCGCCATGCATGAAGGGCTCGTGCCCGATGTCTCACTCGGAACGCATTTCTTCAATGACCTGGTGGAAATGAACATGCTCTACCTGGCGATATCGCCGGACAAGAAGGGGCACAGTCTCAATCCCGAGCTCCTGGCGACACTCCCGAATGCCCTGGCCACCCTGCTGCCCGAGGCCGCTCACCTGGAGCATGTGTTGAGGGTGATCGATAGCGCCAGCCTTCCCAACAAGCTCCAGATCCACCTGCACGCGGACAGTTTCAAGCAGAAAGCCATCTGCTACCTGGCCAAGTGAGGGGCAACGATCCGCGCGCCGTCGTGTGGAAACAGTGGATGCGCTGTAGGGCGCCAATCCTGTGGCGCCGCGTGCTTGGCCACCTCCAGAGCGAAGGAACTCATATGCGCCCCATGCGTATCGCATTCATTCCACTTGTCTGGCGGACGTCAGCGGACACGCTCCGAGCACCCCGCATGAGGGGCGCACGGCAGGAGTACATCGCTTAGTTCAACGTTGCGGAGCAGGCGCGCTGTAAAGCGTCGCATGCCTCCGCGTGTTCTGCCGGATTATTTCGGGTCTGGAATGGAAAGACACCGGCAGATCTTGGCTGCCAGGCGATCTGGAATCTCGGTGTGACGGGGAACGGCTTCTATTCGGCCAGTGTTGGGACTCGCCCAAAGGGAGTGGGCGCCGCCTTCGCGCTTGAGGAAACACCCGTGCCGGCGAAGATGCCGCAGGAGTTCGTTCCGTTTCATCCCACGGCTACCAGTTCGCGGGTGGCACTGGACGGAAGACCACGCAGTGCGTCGTCACGCCGGTCTTCCAAAATAAGGTCGATGGCTTCCGACAGACTCTTGAGGCATTCCGCCTTGGACTTCCCTTGTCCGTTTGCACCCGGAATTTCGGGGCAATACGCCACAAACCACTTACCATCCCGTTCTACAATAGCGGTAAATTCATTATGCATGCCGGAACCTCATTTGCCCTTAGCTTATCATCGGCTCCTGCCGTCCTCAAACTCATTTCCATGCAGAACGTTGACCCTCATGCGCGGCGCTCCTGCGACTGCGCATGCAGGGTCGGGTTCGGCGACTGCTACTCCGCTATCGTTTTCAGGAAAGCACTGTGTTCCTTGACGACAGCTTGCCAGTATGGTCTGTCATTTTTCTTCAGGAAATCGAGTGTCTTTTGCAGTCGTCGTTTGAAACCCTCATTGTCTTCCAGCCACCCACCTTCCGGCAGGTCATCGCCACTGCCGCCATGGGACAGAAAGTCCGGACCAATGACCATCCATTTCTTCTCGCGGAAGACGGTGGCCGAATGGTCTCCGTTCCAGGTGCGTCTAGTCTTCTGCTTGAGATACATGAGCACCAGATCAGGAGGGTCGTTGTCGGCAAGTCCAGGGACATAGCCATAAGCCTTCATGACCTCGTCGCCATCCTTGATGTATGCCCCGATCTGTCGGGCAGATTCATAGCGACGTCGCGCAGACTGTGTTCGGCCATTCACTCCTCAATCCTCTGCAATGTAAGCCCAGTTGGCGTCGAGTTGGACTGATGACCAAAGGTTGAACCCATGCCCTTGCGGATGTCTGACAAAGCCATCGATTTCGCCTAACTCGCCACTCGTCAGACAGAAAGAACGGTATGGGAGGCGTGCCTCGTACACCGACCCTCTTGACGACAAACGGGCCAATGCGAAACGGCGTTACCGGAGGACTTCCGGCTATGACTTGCTTTGCCAGGGCCTCAAATCTCGGTCGGACTGACCAGAAGGCGACCTTGAGAGGGATAGATGACCCGGTAAGAGCCTATTCGTATACGCCAGCCGAAACGGCCTGAAAGCTTTTTGCACCCGGCGGGACGAGGGGCATCCGCCAAATCCTTGATAGCGGCGACAATTCGACCTTGATCAATCGGTGTAATTTGAGCGAGCTGCTTTTGGGCTGCACGTAAGATTTCAAGCCCGTAACTCATGCGCCGGTTCCGAGGCGGATCTCCCGGACGGCCTGCTCAAACGGGATCTTTTCCTGAGAGGAGGCCTTCGCTTGGTCATAAGCACGTATATCATCCAGCTCTTCGAGCTCATCAACGATCTGTTCCCATTCGACCACGGGCAATAAAACAGCCTTTCGATGCTGTTGCGCGTCAACCACATATTCTGGATGTATCATAACCATGTTTGTCACTGCGAGT
>CAYOIT010000079.1:0-4424 GCA_964404035.1 uncultured Verrucomicrobiota bacterium
CTTTGGCCTTCGAGCGTCTGCCACTGGTTGCTCGACGTGGAGAGCGGGGTACTCGTGAACACCATGAGGTGCCTGCCCCCCGCGGCTCTGAAGGCTTTCCAGGTATTCACGGCATCCGACTTCAAATCCTCGAACGCCCGCCGGCTTCGCAAATCATTGACGCCATACTGGTAAAGCATCGATTCATAGCCGCCCAGGAGTTTCTGGCGGCCTTCCCCTGCCCGCCAGAAGCGGCCGGCGCTTTCGGCCGGCTGGCCGAAGTACATGATGGGCACGGCGTCGCCGATCTTCGAAACGGCGGTGGCCACATAAGGCGAGATGCTGTCGCCCAGAATGATGACCGGATGGAAAGCGCTCCTGCCCACCGGCTTGCCGAACACGCCTTGCGAGGTGTGGGTGAAGAGCCCCGCTTGCGGCCGGAAGTCGGCTTTGTCGGAAAGCAGGACATCCTCGGCGGTGTTGACGCCACCGCCTGTCCAGTTCGGATCGGGATCGAAGGCGTCCCCCCGCGCCTGCGGCCCCAACCCCCACTTTCCGCCCGGGGGAACCGTGATTTCGGTTCGGACATGGAGGGTGTCGCCGGGCTTGACCTCAACCTTGAGGGGATCGTTGGTGATCACCTCGCGCATGGCGACCGTTCTACGTTCCGCGCCGGCCCAGGTGAGTTGCCTCCAGGGACCGTGATTGATCGAGACCGCCGCACGGTACGTGGCCGGGTTGTCAAACTCCTTCTGGGCTTCGCTGTCGTTCCAACTCGAATACGTCTGCACAAAAGGAAAGACCAGATCAGTCGCCGCGACTTTCACGCGAAACAAGTTCTGATAGGTATTCTTGAAAAGGCCCTTGTTGTCCGTCGTGCCCGCCAACGCCAGAAACTGCTGGTTATCGGCGATGAGCGGAATCGAAAGCGCGGCTGGCGGCGCCACGCCGGCCACGCCGTTCGTGTCCACCTGCCCGGCAAGGACACCGGCGGCCGCACACGCCAGCAAACTACAGGCCCACCGCTTCATGTTTTCCTCATGGGGAAGTCAGAATCTTGCGCGCTTCGGGAACAATCAAGTCACCGGCCGGAGCCCGGCCGAAGTGGGTGCCATCACCCGCCATGCCGGGCTTCCAATACAGGGAGTCCGGGCCCGTGGCCAACACTGAACCGACATCGATGATCCCGTCGTAGCCGTACTTCTTGAACTGGGCGCGGATCTCCTTGTTGTACGCGATGATCACCGGTGAAGTCTTGTCGGGGGTCTGGTCGGCCTCGGTCAGTTGGGCGACGTCCACTCCGGGTTTGTTGTGGGTAAAGGGCGTCAGCGTGCAACGCCATTTGCGGGCTTTGGCGATCTCGGGACGGGCACACACTTTGGCATCCAGATGGAGCAGCGACTCGGCCGTGACGCCGTTGCCAAGATCGTTATGCCCGTAGAAATTGATCACATCCGTGGCATGCTGCAGCACCGCGAACCGGGCGCGATTGACCTTGTCCTTGATCTCTCCCTCCGGGCTCACCACGTTGCTCAAGGCGTCCCCGCCGATGGCCGTGTTGCAGTGGGGCACGTCGGGGAACGCACGCTGGAACCAGACCCCGCCTTCGTCCGGGCCGTTCTGGAAGGTCAGGCTGTCCCCCAGCGCCACCACGAACCGTGCTTTCGGATTCACATTCTCGCCGACCATGAGGAACGGCACGAACAGGCCCTCAAAATTCGGTTTCCACTGTGTCTCCAGATCGGGATCGAGCGTGCGGTCATCGGCCCCGGTGTAGACTCCCCAGGACCACCTTCCGTCGGGCCGAGGGTCGTTAAACGGCGCAAAACCCCCGCAGCCGATCTGCAGATCCTTGTCCAACTTCACGTGGCTGCGCAAATACAGCTTGGTCTTCGCCTTGACGCTCAACGCCACGGGATCCGTCGTATAAAATTGCCCTGGTGCGACCACGGTCTCTTCCGGCGCATTCGTCAAGCCGAGTTGCCGGTTGCGCACCGCGAAGGTGACCCTGGCCGGGGTGCCCGTGATCGCCGTCTTGTAGGCCAGGCGCATCGTCAGCGGCGCTTCCGAGTTGTTCCAACCGATGAACCACACCTGCGGCCCGGCCGCTTCGCAGATCTCGATGTACCCCTGGCAGGTGAAGCCCGGTGCCTTGAACGTGTGCCCGAGCAACGGCAATTGGCCGGTGCCATTGATGAACCGCGCGCCCGGCGGAACGTCCAGCACGGGCAACGGTTCGGCGGCACAGGCAAGGGAGGTGGCGAGCGCAAGCAGCAGCAGATATCGATTCACTTGGTGTTCTCCTTTTTTCCCTTACGAATTGAATCTATCGCAAGATGGCAATTATTTGAACCACGGATGGCACGGATAGCACGGATAAGATGTGGGTTTCATTTATCAGTGTCATCCGTGTAATCCGTGGTCAAGATTCCCGGATTATCTTGCTTCCGGCTATGCCGGGTTACGCTGAGGTTGATACTGGCAAAGATGGCGCGGATTCCCTTTTCCTGGCTGACCATGGCGGCCTGGTTGCCCGTGGCTGAAACAACCAACAGGTCGGCCCCGTCCTTACCCGCCGGCACCAGCAGGTGACGTTGCCACAGATTATCCATGCCGGGGTGCGCCTCCGCCAGGAACTGGAACTCCACCATCGTCGCCACAGTCCCGTCGGGAAGCGTCACAGCCTGCCGCCGCTCCTGATCGCCCACCGCCACGAAGGGCAGCGCCTCCTGGGGCGACTTGGCGCCGCCGACAACATGCCTGAGACGTAACGTCACGGCCTTGTTGCCCTCGCCGAGTTGCCCGTCACGGTCATCGGCCGGTCCCGCGAGGACGACGCCCTTCGGCAGGTTGACGGAATACCCACGCCCGGGGTTGCTTTCGACCACAGGCAGCGAGATCCCCTCGGGAGCTGTCAGGGGTACAGGCACTGTGACAGCGTTGGTTAAGGTAGCCGGCTGGGCGCTGGCCGGCTGCGCGGCCGGCCCGGCGACGGAACCGGGCACGACCACCTGGCCAAGGGGATCCTCGTCCCAGCGCGGCCACACGGTCGTCAGCCCCCCGGCCGTCACCGCAATGCGCACCGCCACAACGCCGCTCAGGCCGGTCGGCAGGGTCACCGCGTAGTCGCTTCGGCTGGGCTTGAGTTGGACCACATTGGCACCGCGGTTGGGCCAGTCATGGCCATAGGTCACCTTGACGCTCTCCACCTTCACGTTGGTCTGCCACTTCACGGTCACGTTGCCGGCCTTGTCCGCCGCCACCTTCGGGTTCAGAATCTGCGGTCCGGGCTTCGCCTCGGTGATCAGCAGGACGCGCGGGTAATCCACGGTGGGGAGGCGCACGGTGAGCGTGTCCCGCGTAGAGGCCACCACCTTGACGGGAACCTCTGTATTGGAGAGAGGGTCAAAGGCGCTCACCGTGGCGCCCTGGCCGGCGCAATTGCCGATGGTGACGTCGAACTCCTGCGCGGGCATGTCGTAGCGGGCCGGATCGAAAGGATCCCGTTTCGCATCCCAGATGTGGTTGGCGTCGACCGTCACCACGAAATAGGGAACGATGAAGCGGTTCGCCGACAACTGGTAAGGCATGAAGGCAAACCAGTCGCGGTTCCACTGGTGAGGGCGGGCGGGCGAACCGTCACCGGCGAACATCAGCCGTGGCTTATACTCGACCAGGTCATCCACTCGCAACGGACGCGGCGCCGCGAGCGCCGCGCCGGTTTCCATCTGCCGCGTCAGCCAGCCCAGTCCCTGATAGGCGGCCGGGACGGTGGCCCGGACCTCCGGGGTCAACTTGCCCCCACTCTTGTCGAGCGCGGCGTACGAAGGAGGCGTGAGCATATTAATGCCATAAGGGGGATCGCCCGGCGCAAACACGTACAGGCGCTTCAGTCCCTTGTGATTCTGGAACAGGTACATCCGCAGCAGCATCTTGCCCGTGATGTGGTTGTCGAGGGCGTAGGCGCGGGCATCGTCCCGCGGGGCGCCCGTCTCCTGGAACAAACGGTCGAAGAAGGCCTGACGCCCGTAGTTGAACTCGGTCTGCCAAAGCTCGACGGTGTGAAAATCACCGTTGTGCGTGTAGCGCCCGTGGCCCGGCATGCCAGTGATCCGGGAATCCGGCATTACATCGCGGACAATGCTCTCCGTCTGGAATCCACAGTAGCCCCATTCCGGCAGACCGGCCCGGAAGGTGGGGATGAAATTCGAGCCCGGAATGATGTCATACCAGTCTTTCGGCGTGGCGGGCCTCTTGCCGTCCCGCTCGCCGAAGGCGTTAATGGTGTCCAGGTCGGCCCGGCTGTTGTTGGTCGGCGAAATGTCGCGCCAACTGCCGAGGTAGTAGTGGCGGCTGATGCTGTCCTGACCCGGCCAGGAATCGGTCCCCGAGTCCCACGGCCATTGGTTGTCGAAGCCGTTGTCGACCTTGACGCCGGGATACGC
>CAYOIT010000079.1:4524-16073 GCA_964404035.1 uncultured Verrucomicrobiota bacterium
CCCTCGACCACGGCTTGCGCCTCGGGCACCGGTGTCCCGTCCTTCCGCTTCGCGCCCTGCAGCGGCTGATACTTCAACTCATGGAGGGACAACCGGCCGGCCTTGAAGTCCTCACCCAACGGCATGGAGAGGTGGCAGGTGCCGTCGGCGTCGACCGAGGTGATCAGCGGCTTGGCCGCACAGTATTCGGCGCCGTTCATCGGTCCGGTGTAGCCCGTGCGGATACCGCTGGCATCCTTCACCTTCAACACCCGGTCGCCCTTCCTGGCGTCGGCGACCAAGTCCACCCAGACGTTGCGGTAGGGGCAGGGCGCGGCGTGGTGCGAATTCAACAGGATCAGCGGCCGCAGCCCGTGCCGCTTGAAGGTCTGCAAGGTGGCAATGGTTTCTTCCCGCTTCCCCCCGGTCAACTGGTTGGTCCAGTTGAAATTGCCCCACCCGACCTCATAGCGAACCGTGCGAATACCGCTTTCCGCCATCAACTGGCAGACGGCGTCGGAGTATTGGGACCCCACGTTGAAGACAAAGCCCATGGAGGGCAGGAAGTGACTGGCGGGCCAGGTGTCCATGTAGGAACGCCAGGGATGGGCAAAATAGGAGATCAAGCCAAAGCGGATGGTCGCCTGCCGCGCATCCTCATAGGGCCGATCAAGGCTGGCCTTGGCCGTCACACCGTCCCATTCACCCGGGGCCGGCAACGTGCCGGACGGCTCCGCCAGCGCGGTCGCCCCCAGTGTCATTGAGGCCGCCAGCCAGACTCTCAGCACCCTTCTCTGATCGATACGAGACTCCATGGTGTGATCTCCCTCTGCAATGTGAACACGCCTTTGTGGTCGGCTTGGAAACATTCCTTGCGGGTATTGCCGGCGGCTTCGCGCAGGCACTGCACCTGTTCCCGTGTGGGGGGTTCGGGCCGGCCCATGGCCTTCCAGGCGGCCGTGACGCAGCCGTGGTCCGCATCGAGCGTTTCCACCTCCACCACCGTTCCAGGTTTCAACCCACGCCACATGACGTCGATCCGGCCGGGCCGGCCCAGCGCCTGAACGGCTTCGGCGATATCGGGCTTGTGCATGGACATCGGCACCGCGAGCGGCATCTCGGACGGATAGTGATAAAACAGCGCCGCGAGCGACCCCGTCCCGGCCTGGCGGGTGACGATCCCTCCGGGCTCCCGCGCCAGGATCTCGTCCCCAAGCTGATGCAGAAACCGGTAGGCATGGAAGGCCGGCTTGACGAGGCCCTGGAAGTTGATCAACCCGAACCCGCCATGGAATACGGTGGGGCCGCCCCCATCCTCTTCGAACACGTCGGTAAACGTCCAGTACGCCAGCGAGTCCACCAGGCCGATCGACTCGAGATTGCATTTGACGATGTAGGTCGCACCGGGCAGATGATCGTGCATGTGATCCCGGTGAGAGGGACTCGAACTCCACTCCGTCAGGTGAATCGCCGCGTCCGGATACGGGCTCGCATCGACCGTGCGCCTGAGCCATTCCAAGTCCTGTCGCGTGGAATCGACAGGGCGCGACCGCCCGGAGACCACGCCCTTGTTGTCCAGCCCGTAGTCGGTGGGGTACGGGTGCGTCGAAAGAAAGTCGAGCGGCAGTGTGTTGGCGGCGCAGTAAGCCAGGAAGTCCTCGATCCACGTCCCCTTCCAGGTCAGGGTCCCGAGATCCTCAACCTGGTGCGTCAGCGCCTTGGCCTTGGCCTCAAGCTCGCCCTCGAACCGGTCATCAGGCACAAAATTGCTGGTGGCCGGCCCACCCACACGCAAGGCGGGATCGATCGCCTTGATCCGGTTCGCGGTGACCCCGTAGAGTTCGAAGTACTGGCGCTTGGTTCCGGCAAAGAAGAAGTCAAGGTTCGGCTCGTTCCAGACCTCGAAGAACCATTGCCGCACCTCGTCCGCCCCGTAGCGCTGGAGGCAGTGACGCACGAACGCCTCAACCAGGTCGGCCCATTTCCCGTAGTCGTTCGGCGGCGAACCATGCCCCTTCCACCAGAACGTGATGTCTGTGACTGTCGCCAACGGGCGCGGCGAGAACCCCAGTTCAACAAACGGGCGCACGCCGCGCTCCAGCATCCGGTCGAACAGCTCGTCGACATACTGCCAGTTATAGACCGGTTCGCCGTTCACCTCGCGGTAAACGAACATGTCATCGTGGAACAGGCCGTGAAAGCGGCAATAGCGGAAGCCGGCCTGTTCCGCCGCCAGCGCCAGGTGCTCGAGCCAGTTGGCCCGCAGCCCCTCGTTGGCGCGCCCGGCGCCAACGCACACGCTCCAGAAATGCTTCAGCGGCGTGCCCGGTGCCCGGCGATCGACGTTCATGGTTGGATTCACGTGTTTCCTAACCCGGCATAGTCGGAACTAAAACAATTCGAGAATTCTGACCACGGATGACACGGATGACACGGATGAACAAAACTCAAATCTTATCCGTGCTATCCGTGCCATCCGTGGTTCAAAGGAACTACTCCACCAGCGTCCAGCGCACTCCGCAGCTTGGCGAGCGCTCCCAATACGGATGAAGGGTCAGGCCGTTCTGCTTGCACACGGCCTTGTCGTTCCCGTACTCGGGCTGGGCCCCGCCGCTGTTGCCGATCTTGAAGGTGAACCCGAAGTCCGTGCCGGCGGCGAGGTTGACGGTCGCCAGTTCACTCTTCGGGATCGAACCCTCGTAGACATAGCCCGCGTCGGTGCGCGTCACCACAAACCTGGCGTCCTTGACGGCACCGGTCGTAAGCTTGCCGCGCGGCTGCCGCGGGAAGTCGTGGATTCGCGGGACGCCGGGCGCCAGTTGCCGCCACACTTCACCCTTGCCGTCGCCACACAGGTAGAGGCTGTACTCGTAGTCCGTGTCCGGTACGGCGTGGAACCCGTAGGGCACGCTGTTCGTCGTCGCCTGGAGGTCATGCCAGTCGTCGGACGTGTCGAACGCCACCTGCAGACGGTCACGCCGGAACGGAATGCCGGCTTCGGGCGCGTTCGCATAGACGTAGGGCACCTCCGCGAAACTGCGGCCCTCTTCCTTGAGCGATTTGCCGGACGGACCCTTCGTCGTGGCCAGGAAGCGTTTGAACGGCTCTTTCTCGTCGCTGGCCTTGGTATGGAAATAGGCGTTCTCGTCACGATCGCCGAAGCGGATGGCCTTCTCCTCGGCCGTCTTGTCCTTGACCTCGGCACAGACATAGACGTTCTTGTCGTCCCAGGCGAGTTTCACGCGGCCGGCCACCACTTCGTTGGAGGCGCCCTGCACCTGCAACCACGGCCGCCGCATCAACTCCGCGGGATCGATCTTGTCTTTGCTGGCGAAGGCCGCCACGGACGGAATGTGCTTCCAGTCATCGAGGTTGCCATCGATTGAAATTTTGGCCTTGGGGGCGACGGCGACTGTCATGGTCTCCGCATACTCGGCGGGACCAGCGTCTGAACTGAGCTGGAACACGCAGGGGTAAGCATTGTTCTCGTTGGGGACGGCCTTGCTGACGGCAAACGCGATCGTCCGGGTTTCGCCGGCGGCGAGGGTCACGGCCTGTTCGGCGGTGGCGAGCGTGAGTTCCGGGGGGGTCTTGACGGCGAGTCTGCCGCTGACGCTCCGGTTGAGGCAGTTGTGCACGTCCACCTTGAGGGTCGCGTTCGTGGCCGTCAGAAGGGTGCTGAAATCGCGCGGCAGGATCTCGACCGGGCGTTTGCCTTCGATCTTCATCTGCGCGAGACGTTCGGCGGCGGCTACCGGTCCCTTGGAACAGGTGATGTAGCTCGGGAAGATGCTCATCGGCAACCGGATCGTCTTCTCCCCTTCATACACCGCATTTCCGGAGAGATCGAAGAACTTCAGCAGTCCGTCGCGGTTGTCAATCGTCATCGTGCCGCCGGCGGCCCCGTTCACCTGGGCCCAGATGCACTCGCGCCAGTTTTCGCTCCCGCTGGGGATCAACTGTCCAAACAGGACCATCAGGGCATCCTTGTCCGTGTCCTTGCCGAACTGGAACACCCAGGGAAGGTGGTTCATGAACACCATCTTTTCGAACGACTTGCCGGTGACAAAGTAATTGAACGCGGCGGTGGCAGCCACCACGGGCGTGGGGACCATGGTCTGATCCTTGCCGCCCGGCACGCTTTCGAACAGGGCGCGGGGATGCCAGGGGGCGATGCGCTTCTGGCCCGCGGCCATGAACTGGGCCACGATGGGGGGCAGCTGGAACTCGGTGCCCACGACCCAGGTTTCCGTTTCCATCGATTCCTTGCCGCGCGCTGCGGCAACCATCGGCCCGTAGCACATGCAGGGCGGAACGTAGTGATCGGTGAAGATGTCCACGTACGACTCGAACTCCTTGCTGCCATCGGAGAACAGCTTGTCCTCCGTGTTCATGATTGAGGAGGCCGCCAGCAGCTTGATCTTCGGGTCGACGGACCGCGCGGCGCGGGCAATCGTCTTCTGGATCTCGCGGTACTGGAGGCAGTCACGCGCCCAACCGGAGATGCCGCCGCCTTCCCACGGTTCGTTGAAATTCTCGAGTCCCCAAAGCCCGCCGCCGCCATTCTCCCAGTAGCGCTTGCAGAACTCGACGATCCATTTTTCATAGCGCGGGTAAAGCTCCGGGCCGCACAGCCAATCGCACTGACCCCAGTACGCATTGCCGTCCCAATTGGGAAGATGACTCACCGCCGCCGGCGTCTGGTGAGTCTTGAAAGGCCACTTCCAAAGCGCGTGCCCTCCCAGGGTCACCATGATCTTGCAGCCGGACTGTTTGGCGGCGGCGAACAGTTTGTCGTAGCTGGCCCAGTCCGTCGTACCATCCTCTTTCTCCGTCCATGAGAGCTCCGAACGCCACCCGCGAATGCCCATGCGCCCATAGATGGCGGCTTTGGTCGTGATATCCCCCCCCATGAACTGACCTTCCCCGAAGACCGGCGTGTTCTCCACCGTGCCGTAAGACCGTGGCGAGGGCACCCGCGCCACGGAGCCCAGGAACTGGCGTTTGTCGCCGTGGCACAGGATGATGGCGTAGGTGCCAAAACGGCCGGGGACGGGAAGGTTCGGCACGTCGACCTCAACCTCGGGCTGGTCCGTGAAGGTCACCTTCAGGGGATGTGTCACAGGCTTGCCGATCACGTCGATGATCGGCGCATGGCCAACCGTATCGCTGAAGCCGGCCATTCCCTTGACGACGCGACCCGGGGTGCGCGTCCCAATCTCCTGGACCTCCAGCGTGAAGGCCACCGTCCCGACATTGGCGCCTTTCGAGAGGGCAAGCTTGACGTTCACCGGTTCGCTCGTCAGGAACAACTGACCCGGCGCGGAACTGCCCAGGAAACGGTTGGTCTTGTCGGGCCCCTCGCACTTGAGCTCATCCATGTTCTCCTTGACGAGAAAAGGACCGCTCTCGGCCCGTGCCAGACCGCACGGAACCAGAAGGCTCAGCGACGCCACCACAACCCAGCCTGCCGACATGATCCGAGAACGCCATGAGTTCATATCTTCTCCCCTATTTGTATCTGCCAAACCGCCCGAGAACCAGATGCAACCACTGAACCAGCGTGTACCACCCCACGCGTTCCCGCGCAACACATTTGCGATGTGTGCAAATGAAGAGGCGCAGTACGGCCGGCGCTACGCCGCCGGCCGGGGCGGGCGACGTAGCGCCCGCCCTACTGGCGTTCGCCTCGGTCCGTCGTCCAAGTGGACTCCTGCGGCAATTGGACTTTGACTTCTCCTTCAGCCGCTGAGCGCAGTTTACCGATCACTTCTTGGAGACGGTCACCGACAGAATGAGGGCATACGTCTTGACCGTGCTTTCCCAGCGGATTGTGACGTTCCAATCATTCTGGAAGGCCTCTTCGAGAAGTCGAGTCATCTCCTTCTGCACGTCTGATAACTGACCGTCAGCGGCCGCCGGCAGCCCCATCAACCTTTCGGACTCTGAATCCAGGCGTACGGCGACAGCGTAGCGTTTGTCAGCGCCAGTGAGTCCTGTTGGATTGCCGGGATCATTGATGGCGATGGAGACGACCTTGCCACTGGTTGAATGGGCCTCCGCCGACGTGACGGTCGCGCTCAGGGCCATGACAAGAAAAAGTGCCGCAAATGTTTTCATGTGCATCCTATTAGGGGCGGTCTGGGGATACTATGCCGAATCCCCAGCCATGGCACGGACAAATGTCCCAGGGCTGATTCACCAGAATGGATCATTTGCTCCGATACAACAAAGAACCCACCCCTGCCTCCAAGGAGGGGAACCGAATGGCGGAAACTGGCGAAGATCCCCTACACCCGTCCCCTCACAACACGACGCGCAGGGTCACAATACGATGCCGGGAGGCTTGCACGCTGACCGTCTTGCCCTTGACCACCGGCTGCGACGCGTCAGGATCGGGATCCTCGTTCAGTTTGACCGCCTCCGCACGCTGGACCGGCTTCCAGAACCGGATCGTTCCCCGTTGCGGCTGGCCGGTGGGGTTCCAGAGCCGGATCACAAGGGCCTCACCGCTCTCCTCCGGTTTGACCGCGGAAATCACGAGTTGCCCCGGATCGAGCTCGATGAAGCTTTGCGTCGCCGACGCCTGCCCGGCCATGGGGGGAAAGCCGGAGGGACGCTTGCCCGTCTGCCGCGTGCAGACGCCGGCCTGAAGCTTCGCCAATTCGGACAGGGCAGCCGCGCGCGGCAACCGTCCGGCAAAGGGAATCAGCGCATAACGATAGACCAGCGTCCCCCGCTGTAACCCATCCGGCTCGCCGCCCGTGTTGACCGTCTTCCGGGTAGACCGCAGCAACGTTACCTGCAGGGTCCGGCGCTCATCGTCCCTGACACCGCCCTCATGCAGGCCGCCTGCGGACAGGAACGCCAGACCGCGCCGGCCGGCACCCACCGCCTGCAGGCCCAGGAAAGGTTTCTCCGTCAGTTCCATCTCCTGCCAGTCGGCCGTCTTCGCGTCCAGCGCGATCGACCGCTCGACAAAGTCGTACGGGTGGTGCGCGAGATACGTCTTTGCCGCTCTCGCATCGGACGGGAACAGCACCTGGAGCCGGTGGTCTTCCGCCGTGTTCTCCACGGTCGTTTCAATATCCACAACCCCTGCCCCGCGCCGCAGGGTGACGCAACTGCTGATCGAGAGCGGAACCCGCCGGGCGGACGGGCGCTCGCCGGCCGTGTCGTAGCAGGCCGGCACGTCCATCGTCACCGTGGATCGGAAGGTGACCATGTCCGGCCCCTCGTGAACCACGGAGATCTGGGCGGCGCAGGCCGTGGATAGGCACTGCTCGTCGTTGACCGAATGACCATGGAACCAGCCATCCCCTGTTTCGCTCCTGTCCTCAAAGGTCAGCAGATCGCGGTAGCTCTCCCCCGTTGCCTTGTCCGTCACCGTCAGCGTGCCGTTGGCTTCCAGGGCGATCGACAGGGTCTCATTGGCGGCCGAGGTCGGCCCCGTTCTCAGGCTGCCACAGGTGCGGACGGGATGGGAGGACGGCTTGACGCACAGGGAGGCGAACCCGAGCGACGGCAACGCCACCCGGGCGGCCACGGTATAACGCGTGAACTCGCCGTTGCCCATGAAACAGAACTGGGCGAAATGCGAGCGCTCGTTCGTCACCGGGATCATGCCGAGCCGCTGATACGGGACGACCTTCCCGGCCGCATCCTCCAGGGTAAAGGACTTCAAGCGGGGCGAGGTGAAGAAACCATCGGAGAACGTCGTGGGATAGTCCGTCGGCAGATCCACGTCGAACACCACCACCTCATCGCGCGACTGCGGCAGCGGATTGACCAGCGTAAGCGTGAACTCATCGGCGGTCCGGGCCAGGTCCACACAGCCGGCGGTCAACGCTCCCATCGCCTGGTGGCGGAGCTGCTCCGCCAGAACGCGGGCCTGGTCGTACCGGTACATCATGTCGCGGTGAACCTGGTCGATGGAGCACCCGCAGATGCTGTCATGGGCATGGTTGGTGATCACATTCTGCCAGGCGACTTCGAGGAACCGCGTCGGGATTTGCGCGCCGTGCAGGTTGGCCAGCGCCACCAGCGGCTCCGCCCATTTTTCCAGCAGGTTCTGGCACGCATCGTTGGCCTGCTTCATCCGGTAGCGCGCGGACACGCAATTGGGAATGAGCCACAGGTAGCCGCAGCGGTCTTTGGAGGGTTCGCGCAACTCGCCTGGCTTGACGGGCACCCGGCGCGCGGTGCGGCGCGCCTCGGCAAAGAACGCGGGCAGGGTCGAGTGCTCGGGGCGGACGCCGGGGCAGGCCTCACCGATCAGGCGCAGGTAACGGGCCACCTCGGTCGCCGGGGCGATATGGTCCATCGAGTCCATCAGGCAGAGCACCGGCCCGCTGGCCCGCTCGATTTCGTGATCGACGTAGTGAGCCAGTTCCTTGCGGAACCATTTCTCCTTGGTCTCGTTCTGCTTCCGGACATCGTCGCCGGCGGCGGCGAGTTCAGCGCTGAACTCCCGCATGCCGCCCAGCAGGAAAGTGGGCTTTTCGAGGCAGGTCCGGGGTCGGGCAAAAGCGCCGTACCCTTCCGCGTCCTGCAGCTTGAACGTGAAGGCCCGCGAGCCGTCCGGCGCCTCCCACTGAAAGAACATGGGCGTGGTGGACTCGTTGGTGCCCCGGCCCATCAGCGCGTCGTGCATGTCGAACCCGGCGAAGATCTGAGCCATCTGCGAGGGATGCCCGAACATGTCGCAGATGAACCCGACCGGCATCGGCTCAACGCCCCATTGCCTTGAGATGCGCCGGCCCAGCAGCAGGTTGCGGATGAGCGCCTCATCGCCCACACAGAACAGGTCCGGCATGGTGAACCACGGGCCGATCAGGATGCGCCCGGACCGGATCAGCGCCTGCAGCCGCCCGCGATTCTCCGGGCGGATCTCCATGTAGTCGTCCAGCACGCAAGTCTGGCCGTCGAGATGGAAATAGCGGAAATCGTCATTGGTCTCCATCAGGTCGAGCAGACCATCCACCAGTTTGACCAGGAGCACGCGGTACTCCTGGTAAGGCCGGTACCATTCGCGGTCCCAGTGAGTGCCCGAAATATAGTGAGCTGAATACGTTTCACGCGTCGATTTTTTCACAGGAATCACCCCTATTGAGTCGTCACAACCAGCAACAACCAGCCATGCAACGGTCGGGAGTATCAAAGATCGGGACGCGCCTGACAAGGTCAGAGTTTCGCGTTGATAGTTGGTGGCATCTGGTTCAGGATCATGGCACACCTATGGATGAAGAACTCTCTTACGACGAAGTGGCGGCGCTCTCCACAGCCGAAATGGCAGTCAAACAGATCAGGGACTGGATCCTCAGCGGCAGCCTCCCCGCGGGAAAAGCCCTGCCCTCGGAACGGATGCTGGCCGAACGGCTGAAGGTCAGCCGGACGGCGGTTCGTGCCGCACTGCAGATACTCACCGAGGATGGCTTGGTTCTGACCTCGCCACGGCGAATCCGGGTGGTGAGTCCCACCGCCCCGGCCGCCACCCGCTCAACGCTGTTGAGTAACACGATCGCCGTTCTGGTCTTGAAGGGGTTCAGCGAAGTGGACCGCCGGCACAACCGACCCGCCTGGGCCGCACCCCTCTACCACACCGTGATGGAAACGGTCATGCAGGCGGGGTTCAGCACGCTGTTCTTCACCGAGGACCAACTCGCGGGCGAAGGGATCGCCCGACTGACCTCCGATCCTCCGTGCGGTTTCATCGTGGCCCATGATCCGGTGGGACTCGAAACGAAGGATCGACTGATGAAGGCCCTGAACCAGGGCCGTGTCCCGGTGGTGGCGTGGGGAGATTCCGGCGAATGGCCGGACTGCGACGTCGTCGTCTCGGACCATGAATCGGGGTCCTATGAGTTGACGCGGTGGCTCGTTGGACAGGGGTGTCGCCGGCTGCTGCGTTGCCGTCCCGTCCTCGCGCCCATCCCCAACTGGGTGCGTCAGCGGGATGCCGGATTCGAGCGGGCCGTGCGGGAGGCGGGACTCGCCTTGTTGCCTCCCCTGGATATTCCCACGCTGGCTGAGTCCGAATCGAGCAAGCCCGTGTTCGAACAGATGACGCATCTCCTGGCCGGCTACCTGTTCCAGCCCTTGTCGGGAGCGGAGCCGGTGGACGCCCTCCTGGCGATCTCGGACAGCTACGTCGCCGAAATCGCCAGCGCCTGCCGGATTCTCAACCGCAACCCGGCCCGCGACGTCCTCATCGCCGGTTACGACAACTGCTGGCAACAGTGCGTGGAAACGGAGTGGGAGAGCCAGCCGCCCCGAGTGACCGTCGACAAAAACGACGCGTTGATGGGCAAAGCCGTGGCCGAACTGATGCTGGATCGCCTCGCCGGAAAACTCCCTGCCTCCCCGCAACACCGTGTCGTCCCGCACAAACTTGTGATCTTATCCCCCTCTCTCTCAGAGACCGCCGGCACCGGGAGCAGCGGTACGATAACCCCGCCCGCGGGATGACCAGCATGAACCGTATCGCCGCATTGATCGTCACCGGAAGCCTCGGCCTGGGCCTGGGCGGATGCCTGGGTGCCCCCGACATGAAAACAACACCAACTCCCTCGACAGAACGGATCGTCAACCTCGGCGATTCCATCACGGACGGCCAGACTTACGCCCTGCTGGTCAGTCAAGCCCTGACTGAATCCGGCCGGACGCCGCCGTTGTTCCTCGGCGCCGGCATCGGGGGCGATGTCTCCGCCGGCATGCTGAAACGGCTCGACCGGGATGTGCTGTCGCGCCGGCCCACCTCGGTCATGCTCTGCTGCGGCATTAACGACCTGGCCGGGGGCGTGCCCATGACCAACTACGAAGCCACGATCACGGCGATTGCCGAACGGCTGAAGACGGAACGCGTCGGCCTCATGCTCCTCACGACGAGCAACCTCCGCGGTGGCGCGCAGGCCGCCGCCCTGGAAGAGATCGGGGCCATTCTCCACCGCGTGGCGCGCCGGTACGACCTGCCCGTGGCGGAGGTCTATGACCGGATGGAGGAAGCCCGGAAGGCGGGCAAGGACCTGTGGGAGCCGGATGGCGCCCACCTGAACTTCACAGGCTACCAGTGCATGGCCCGCGCCGTCCTGGACGCCATGGGCGCCAGGGACGTGCCTGTCCCGGCCGAACTTCGTTGCCAGGTGTTGCCCGGGATCATCACCCGGTGGAAGATATTGACCGTCGCTGATAACGAGCCGCCGCTCAATGACGCCCGCGTCGCCGCGCTGAAAGTGGACGACCGCTGGAAGGACTACACCCTCCCCGAGGAGAAAAAGGTGGCAAACTGGTGGCCGGACCAGGAACGGTCGCGGGGCTATGCGATCTCCCTGAACGAGCTGTTCGGCGGCAAACGCCACTACGCGGTCGCCACGCTGCACTCAAAGCCGCGCCAGGCCTTTGTCAACACCGGGGGCGAACTGGGCACCGTCTGGCTGAACGGAAAGAAGCTCGACGTCCACGCCGACCGCGGCTGGCATGCCGGCGGCAACCGCATCGCGGTCACGCTCGAAAAGGGTGCCAACACCCTCCTCGTTGAAACCGGTGGCCGGTTCTTCATCAGCGTGACCGAT
>CAYOIT010000079.1:16173-18547 GCA_964404035.1 uncultured Verrucomicrobiota bacterium
GGATTGGCGCCCTCCAAGGCCAAAAGACGGGCTCCGCCTTCTGGAGGGCGGCAATCCCTTGCCGCCTGGGCTTGAACTCCGAACCCTAAGGGCCTATAAGGCAGGGCGATCAGAACACCAGGAGCACATGCGATATGACGACATTGTTGTTTGCGAAATATGCGGCCAAGAACCTTGAGCCCACCAATTCGATCGGCGCCAAATGGATGCGGTTGCTGGACACGCTGGACCTGGCGCCAACGGTCAGCGGCAAACGCACCTGCATCAAGATGCACCTGGGCGGCGGCATGGGCTTTACCACCATCCACCCTTTTTTCGCGCGTAAACTCGTGGAAAAAGTGAAGGCCGCCGGCGCGAAATCGGTCTTCATCACCGATTCCCCCGGGGCGGTGCTGCAGGCGGTGGAACGCGGCTACACGGCGGAAACGGTCGGCTGTCCGCTGGTTCCCATGTCAGGCCAGACGGATACCTACTTCCAGACACGGGCCATCACTCCCCCGTTCGGCTCCTTCACGGAGGTGGACATCGGCGGGGAAATCCTGGCGGCCGAGGCGCTGATCGACTTCTCCCACGTCAAGGGTCATGGCGCCTGCGGGTTCGGCGGCGCCTCGAAGAATCTCTCCATGGGCTGCGTCACGCAAAGCTCCCGTGGCAAGCTGCACGCCCTCGAAGGCGGCTTGGAGTGGCAGTCGAAAGTCTGCACCCGCTGCCGCAAGTGCGAGGCGAACTGCCCCACCGGCGCCATCTCGTTTGACCAGGACCGTTTTGAGGTGTTCTATCACAACTGCAAGTACTGCCAGCATTGCGTGCTGATCTGCCCCGAAAAGGCACTGACCATGCTGGGAGGCAAGTATCGTGATTTTCAGCGCGGGATGGCGCTGACCACGAAACTCGTGCTCGCCAACTTCCCGCCGGAGCATCAGCTCTTCATCAACATGCTGATGAACGTGACGATCTTCTGTGACTGCTGGGGTATGACCACGGCCAGCCTGGTGCCGGATCTTGGAATTCTGGCCGGCCGTGACATCGTCGCCATCGAGCAGGCCTCCCTGGACCTGGTGCGGACCGAAGACCTGATCCCCAATTCCCTGCCGCCCGGCTGGAAGATGGGAAGCAAGGGGCATTTGTTTGAACGCGTCCACGGCAAGGATCCGCATGCGGTGGTCGAGTTCCTGGCCGAACTCGGCCTCGGTCAGCGCACCTACACCCTGCAGGAAGTGGAATAAGGCGGGCCTTGCCCGCCGCTTTGTCGTCTTCACGGTATGCAGCCGTATGGCGGCAACCGTCTGTCCGATGGCTGGTTAATAGAATCTCACGAGAACGCCAGAAAGCACCGAGACCGGGAACGAGTTCACGAGAACGCTTATGGCACCAAGCAATAGAACCGCGGCTCCTTGCCCGCCTCCACTCGCACAGTCCTGGCATCAACCGCCTGCGCCATACTCGTCCCCCCGCCTACCGGAGCGAGCGGGCACGGCAGCGTCACGGTCACCTCCTTCAGTTCCGCCCAGGCCATGGTGGCGAGTATCGCCTCGCCATTCACCGGTCCAAAGAGGTACGCCATCGCCCCGATCGGATCCGACGCACAGGGCTGTAGGCCCGCACGGAAGACGTGGCGGAACTGCTTCCATAGCGGGTTATCCGGCTGCCCGGGGCAGCCACGCGCCAGGTAGTCCGGACCGGATGGCAGGTGCGCGATCTCCGGGTTGATGAAGCTCATAAAGGCAAAGTGCTCGCCGGGCGGGGTGGCCGCCGCCTGGGCGGCAGACTCAAAGGTCATTTCCTTGGGTCTGCTGTACCCCACCCCCTGCATCTGATCGCACCAGAGGGCGCGGACGTCAGAGGTCAGTTCGCCACCGATGAAGCAGTCGGGTTTGAGTTCGCGCGCCCGGCAACACACCCAGTCCAGTAAGGCCAGGTAGTCGCGCCCGTAAACGTCCGGGTGTGCATGGTTGTGGGTTGGCTCATAGCAATACGCGTTGGGTGCCCCCCCGCCAACCTGATCCAGGAAGAATCCGTCGGCATCGAGATCGACCAGGATGGTCCGCAACACCCGATCCCAGTGCTCACGTAGCCCCGGTGCGCCGGGGCAGTACATGTACATCGGGTATGACGCGTTACGCACCGGGAAACCGGCGGCATCACGGGCGAAGAACTCCGGATGATTCCGGAAGACATTCGTGTCCTCGCCGGCGGAGATGAAGTTCGTGTAGACGAAGGTGCGCCCGCCTTTGCTGTGCGAGTAGTCGATCGCGGGCCTGATCAGATGATGCCCCCCTTCATCGTAGTCCCCGCAAACGGTGTCGAAGAGAAAGAGCCCCCGACAGGTCGCCATGGCCTTCCACCAGCCGAACTGGTAGAAGAGCGGCTTCAG
>CAYOIT010000079.1:18647-19880 GCA_964404035.1 uncultured Verrucomicrobiota bacterium
TTCACTCGTCCACGTGAAGTCATCCGCACCGCCGGTGCGCGTGGCGACACTCACCCCCTGTCGGTTGTGAATGCGCGGCGGATAGATCTCCATCGAAACGCCTTCGGCCAAGGCAACCTCATGTCGCGGGGCAAAACAGTCTGTCATTTCTACATCCTCGTTGTTGTTGCTGAGAACTGACTCCATCACATGAACTGCGCCGACACTGCGGTTGCGGCTAACAGGTTCTCGCGGGGGGTACCGGACAGAACCGCGCAGGTACCGGACAGAATGAACCGCCGGTCGCCGAAATCCCGATACGCTTGCCGAACCAACTCGTTCACGGCCTCGGGCGTACCCCGTCGCAAGAGATCGAGACTGATACCGCCTTTGAAGAACACCTCGTCCGGCAGCAGGTGCGCCGCCGCGGCAGGGTCCTCGATGTCTCCCAGCGGGGCTTGCGTGAAAGATTCGAAAATCGTTGGACGCAGCTTTTCGAACCAGCCGTGTTCGAGGAAGATGCGGGTGCGTCCACAGCAGTGCATCTGCGAGAACAAACCCCTATCGCGACAATGCTGCACGTAGCCGATGGACGGTTGCACGATGTGCCGTTCGATCATTTCGGGGTTGAAGATCTCCGTGCCGGCGCCACCAAACATGATCATGTCCGCGCCCGCATCGGCCGCGCAGTCGATGATCGTATGCGCCGTCGCCTCGACTTCGTCCATAGCCCGCCGATAGGTTTCCGGCCAGTCCAGGTAGTGCATCACCATGTTGTCGTGGAGGATGAAAAAATACATCTCCAGCGGTTGGGAGACGAAGACCGTCAGCAGTCCCTCTTCACCCACTTCGCGGCGCAGCGTCGCCAGGTGCGCCGTGATCTCCTGGCGGCAGGCCCGCCACTCCCGCATCAGACTGATCGCGGCCGCGTAATCGGATTCCTTCTCCAGAAACATGCGGGTTCGTGCGGGTTTCTGCCCGGGCTCCTCGGATTCCTCGGCCGTCAAGGCACCCAAAGGCGTGGGTTGCAGAATCTCGAGCAGCCGGTGCGGTGACTCGCTCAACACACGCCGTTTCCGGCCCCAGGGATGCGTGGCCGGGAGGTAGTCAGCCTCACCCACGACAATGTTCGTATCCGAACCAACGGACCGGCACGTTTCAACCCATTCGCGCAGTCCACCCGCCGTTGCCGTTCCGCGCAGAAATGCGACATCGTCGCGCACGTCGAGCATGACCAGTCCGCGACCGCCTTCC
>CAYOIT010000080.1:0-19834 GCA_964404035.1 uncultured Verrucomicrobiota bacterium
TCGCCGAGTTCTGGGCGCAGGTGACGCATCCCCGCTATCCCGGAGGCCCCTCGACTCCCGTGCAGGCGGAAGGGTTCCTGCGCAGCCTCGTGGATACCGGTCACGCCCGCGTCTTCATGCCGGGTTCGGGATTCTTCTCGGCATTTCTGGATGGCGCACAGGCGATGAGCATCTCGGGTCCCCGCATTTTCGATCTGCAGATAGCCCTCGCGGCGCTGCACGCAGGAGCGACGCGACTCTGGACCCATGACGGGGCCTTCGTGGCCGTCCCCGGGCTCCGCATCGAGGACCCGTTGGGATAAGCACTCGCCCATGGTAAGTGGTGTACTCATAGGGGGCATGCCTGTAGGGCCAATAGCGCCCAAGTGAAATGGCTGGTCTGGTAACCGTAGTATTCGTCCGTACAGGCCCATGGATGCGGGTAGAACGGCTGGTCCTGTTCATCGCCGAAGATGCCCATGGTCACCCCGCCAGGAATGTTACCCATCTGGAAACTCAGGGCGGACGGCTGTGTCACGCCAACGCCGTTCAGGGTCGATAGCTGGAAGGGGTTGTTGCCCAACGTCCACTCCAACAGGCGATAGCCGTCGGCAAGCAGTTCCGGCCGGTGCAGCGCCCGGGCCGCCGCCGCGAACGCAGCGGCATCCAGGCTGCAGCGGGCATTGGTCCCAAACTTCGGCCCCGCCGTGAAGTAGCGGAAGAAGAGATCGTCGCCGAGAGGCCGGTAATGGTGGAGGGGATGCTCCGCTGACGGCGCGGCATAGACGCCGTAGGGTAGCAGACCGAAGGGATTGCGGTCCGCGAAGACGCGGGCGTAGTCGTCCACCCACAAGGCAATCGCATCGCGCCAGCGGCCGGACTCCGGATGGGACGGCCAGGCATCGAGACACTCAGCCAGGACCCAGACGGGGTAGCTGGCTCCAATGTGTTTGCGGTGGAAGTCCATCCTGCCCCGTTCCGACCGGAAGAACCCGCGCGTAATACGTTGCCCTCCTATATAGTCCGAGACCTGCAAATCCAGAAGACTTCCGAGCGCATCCACGGCGGCCGCCTGATCGTCCGGGCTCCGGCTGAAGCGCCAGAGTTCAAGGTAACCCCAGGCCCGCCATTGCAGGGCATCGGCGGTCTGGGCATTCGTGCTCTCGTCGAAGCGCACGGAATGGCGGGCCGCCGACGCGCAGCGGCGGGCCAGTTCCGGATCGCCTGCCTTGAGCGCGTTGGCATACAGGGCGAAGAGCGTCGTGAACTTGGCCGCCGGTTGCGCCCAGCCCTGCCAGATGCGGCGCTCGTCGCCACTGCGTGGCACGTTGTCGGTATAACGACAATCGAGATTGTCGTGCGGGACATCCCGACCGCCACCGATGTTCTGGAAAAGCGCACCGGTGGTTTCGTCCTGAATGCCCAGGAAGTAGTGCACGCCCTGCATGGCCTCGCGCCGGAAGATGCCGGGGTCGACGCCGAGTTCCGCCTCGCGCCCGGCCCACAGGCGATCACCGACAAGCAGGGCAATGGCGTTGAGCGCGGTCGAGGTCGCCCATTTGCGGAAGTCTCCGGCATCGTGCCACCCACCAGCGGCCGGCAGGTAGCGGTCGAGTTCGCGGATGTAGCCGTCGTCCAGATGACAGGCCTCGTGCCAACCGGGCACGTTACGCCCGCAGCTCTGCACCTGAAAGTAACGGAGGCACTCGGGCAGGATCCGGCACCAGACGTCGTCACGAATGGCAAAGGACGGAGTCGGCTCGTTGCCGCAAAACGCCTGATAGATGCCGTTGCGGCGGATGTGCGAGAAATCGCCGACCAGCCACGGTCCAAAGTCCGTATGCAGGCGTGTGAGCGAGGCGCGATAGGTGAACGGAATCTGCCGCGGGTCGTTGAGTCCATACTTTGAGAAGTCGTTCTGTTCGAAAACCGAGAACAGCGCATCGCCAAAAACACTGCGTGCCGCGGGCACATCCGGCACCAGCACGCGTTTCTTGCCGTGGCCGTTGCGAAAGCCCAACTGGTTGGTGATCACTTTCATCCGGTTGTCAGCACCCATGGTTCATCTCTCCACCCGGGAACACAGGCACTGCTCCTCCGGCAGGACCCAATCCGCAGTGCCGCCGAACCGCAGGAACTGATCACCGGAACCCACGCACCCGACGGCCACTTCGTTCCATTCATGCTCGACGAGTCTGTCCAGCGGGATATCGAAGGTATGCGTCCAATGCAGATCCATGATCCAGTCCTGTGACTGGTCCCCGCGCGCGAACTGCCAGCCGCCCTGCTCCCGTACGGAGAAACGATGTCCGTTGACGGCAATGAACCAGTCACCGCCGTCAGCAGGCACGTGGTGCGGGGCCTGCATGCTCTCGCCTTTGCCGCGCTCGCCGCACAGCGTGACCGTAAGCCGCCGGGTCTCCGCCAGCGAACCCAACCAGAACCGTCGGCGAAACGCCTGTCCCTGCTTCAGAATCAGCACCGGATGGGACCACGCCGGACGGCCCCAGACCAGGTCGTAGGTGTCGGGCCGGTGCGACTTGAAACGCGGATCCGTCCAACCGGGGTACAGCGCCAAGGCATTCTGCGGCGTCAGGTGCGTCAAGTATGGCTCCTCGTGATAGCGGCCGGTGCTGGACGAGTACATGAAGAAGGTCTTCTCCCAGTATTTACCCTTCTGTTCGTCATTGAACCCCCATTTCGGATCGGTGGGGTTCAGCAGCACATCCGCCAGCGTCCCGTGCACCATCATGTTGCCGCCGGTCTGGGCCAGATTCGTGACGTTGTCGATCAGGCACCAGCCGCCGTCGATCCATGCCTCGACCATGGCATGGTCCAGGATCTGGACCATGCGTGCCGGCACGCCAATGGTGGCACAGAGCGCAATGAGTGCCGGCGCACAACCGGCACACCAACTGCCGTAGATCAGCGTCGGCGTTGGGTGAGACCAGGGGCATTCCTTTGAGAAATCGTTGCCGCCGGGCTTCTGAATCGTGAACCGGAACATCCAGATGTCCTCGGCCAACGCCTGTACGCGTTCCCACATGGGCGCCGCCGGGTGGATGCCCTTGCCTTGAAAGATGAGGTCACGGTGTTTGCACCAGAAGTCCCAGTCCTGCTGCTGTGTGGCAAAGAAGTGCGGCTGGTCCGGCGGGTCGTCCCGCGTCGGCACGACGAACGGCGGCGGCGTGTGCGTGAACGAGCACAAGTGCCGCGACCGATGCGTCCAACGTTCGGGTCCCAGCCGCTGCCATTGCGCGTTGCTCTGCCGGAACTCCTTGCCGGCCACCAACTCCCCCATGCCCGTGCGCTGTTCCTGCACGTGAATCGACGGCGATAGAACCAGCCGCCGTTTCCAGCATGAGCCCTGCTGGATGGTCTCAAGGGGTTCGAATATCCCAACCGTTTTACTCATGAAGGCCTCAATGTCTCACTGTCTTTCGATGCGATCTGGAAGCCCGTAACGGGCAACGCCTCAATCCCGTGACCTGAAGGGGTGAGCACAAGTCTCTGTCGTTCCGACAAGACCAGCTCCACAATCCGGTCCTTTTCCCTGGTCAACAGCCGCCCTGACACAACATCGAGGGTATCCGCCTCGGGCCCCGGGTTGGCAAGCCGCAGGCGCCCCGACCGGGTCGCCTGCACGACGACGTAATCCGTCGTCTTGCCGCGCTTTTCGGCGGACACGAGGAATCCGCCCGGCGCACGCAGCGAGAAGAATCGCGCCGGAACGTCGGCCGGGATACCGTGGAAGATGTACAGCACGCCTCCGAGCTCCAGCAGCATGAAGTCAGCCAGCACCCGGCACATGCCCATCGCGTGATCGGCCTGCATGAACGCATGGCCTCCCCACTCCCCCGTGCCCAGTCCATTCGGGCAGGCGCCGGTCGGCCAGCGCGCGGCGGCGAACGCCGTATCCACATCGCCGAGGCGCAGCACCTCCGCGATGCCCTGCCCGCCGCACCAGGCCTTGCCGGAAAGCGTGCCGGCGCCGCAGTCGCGCAATTTACGCCAGGTATCGAGCGCCTGTTGGCGCCAGCGCTCCGGTCCATGCGCCGCACTGACCAACTCAGCCGGGAACACCAGGGGCAGCATGAACGAGTGTCCGTCGCCCGATGGGGGCCTGTTCTCCCAAGGCACCCATGTGCCATCGGAAGCCGCGGGCACCGGGGTCAGATGGTCCAGCCGCTCCTGCCAGAGCGCCTGCAAGTCAGGGTCGATCCCGAGTTCGCCGGCGGCCTCCAGAGCCTGAGTCAGGCCCATGCGAACGAACGCCTGCCCGTACAGGGTGTTGTCGTCCCACCCTTCCCACTCCCCGGCGCGACTCTCGAAGTGCACCATCGGTCCCATGAGCCAGCACCCGCGCCGGTCGTCCCACACCAGATAGTCAGCGAGGAACAGGGCCACGTCCCGCAGAATGGGATAGGCCACGTCTCTCAGAAAACCGCGGTCCCCGCCATACCGCCAGCAATCCCAGAACAGCCGGGCGATCCATGCCGACTCGCACGGATCCACGGACAACCGGCTGTGGGCCGGCGCGGTGAGTTCGTGCCCCCCGATCGAGCCGGCGTGGGGAAACTTCAACCCGCGCATCCCGAAGAACTGCCGGGCCACCGAACGAGCTTCACCGGCAAACCCCTCGTACAGCCGCAGGTAGGGCTCCACGCACTCCAGTCGGTTGTTTGCAAACATCCCCCACACATTGGACTGCACATTGACGTTGGCGTGGTAGTCGGCGAACCAGACCGGGTAGTTCTCACCGCTCCACATCCCCTGCAGCCCGGGTAATTGTCGGCCGGGCTCCAAAGCCGACCCGCACAGGTACAGCGACCGGTAGTACCACCGCTCGACCGCTTGGTCGCCCACCGCCGCCAGTCCGCGCATCCAGTAGTCATGCCACCACCGGGTGTGAGTATCGACAATCGTCTCCGGGGCTTCCGCAAGGGCCGCCCGCAATCGGCAACGGCACTCGCGTTCCGGATCCTCAGACTCTTGACTGCTGACCACGGTCACGAACACCCGACAGACCCGAGCAGCAGGGGCCGTCTCGAGACCTGCCAAGCGGCCCGGCAGGATGGCGCGCTCGCTGGCGCCAAAGCCGGCAAAGGCAATGCCGATGGCATAGTCTCCACCCGCCGTGAAGTGCTGGACCAGCAGCCCGATACCGGCGTCTGTCGAAGCGATGGCCCGCGGGTTCTCATCCAACGGCGGACGGCTCAGTTCCCACGGCAGTTCGGCCAGCGGCAGCTGCCGGTCGTAGCAGTCCCGCATGCCGTCTGGCTCGGGAACCCCGAGTCCCCGGTCTATCTCCAGCATCAGCACGCCGTACTGCCGGCTGATGCAGGCGGTGACCCGGCGGTCGTTCCACGTCAGGCAAGCGGTCCCGTCGAGAAGACGCACGCGTAACGAAAGGCCCGCCGGATTCAGTCCTTCGTCCAGACGCAATCGCAAGGTGCCGCACGTGGTCAGGTGCGGCATGTCCACGGGCTTTCTCGTAGCGGCCTCGCGCCACAAACGGTCCAGTCCCGCCTTGTCCCGCGTCTGCCAGGCGGCCCGGATGTCCGGAAACGAGGTCGCCGGCATCCAGCTTTGGGCGTCATTCCGACGGTCCCAGACATCCGGACGCGACAGGGCGATTGACAGATCGTGCGGCCCGCCATAGACCGTGGCGCCGAATTCGCCATTCCCCAACGGGGCGCCATGCCGCCAGTCGGAAGGAAGCGGTCCCGGCCACACCATGTCATGCGGAGCCAGCAGAGCCGCCAGGTTGATCGCGAAGCGCGGAATTGACGCATCCGCCGCGACACTGGACACGCGCATGCCGGCGTCTGCTGCAGTGCCCCTCATGCCGTACCCTTCCGCTTCCATCGATTGATCAGAGTCATCGCCTGTTTCGCTTCATCCTCGTCCGCGATATCCTCGAGGATCAACCACATGCCACGCGGATCGAACCGCTCAATGACCTCGGGGAGTGTCTGTTTCTTGATCGGCAGAAAGAACCCTTTCCCGGCCGCCTGGATGCGGTGATACACCTCGCTCCACTGCCGCCAGTCCCAGTATTGCGGCGGCGGCCCCCACTGAACCGCGTGGAGATCGGGAATAGCCAGCACGCGGTCCAGAAACTTCAACGCCTGCAAGCCGTCCAGATGGTACATGCACCGGTCCATGCCTACGCACTCGCGCTCGGTCCATGGGACCAGAAACTCGTCAAACATCGCCGGGGAGACCAAGGAGGAAATGTCGTTCTGGGCAATGTAGTACCGCCCCTCGCAGGTGAGGCTCAGCCAGCCGCTGGCCGGTTGACCAGCCGCCCGGCACCTCGCATAGAAGGCCTCGTAGACCCCTGGAAAGTCCTCCGTGATCCGTGCGCACAAGGTTTGCACTTCCTGAGGGTGATCGATGAGGTCGATACAGAATTCCTGAGGATCGCGCAAGGCCGCGACCGTATCGGCCGCCCCCAGCCACGGCATGAGCCCCGTGAGAAACCGCCCCTTCCCCGCCGCCAGAAAGGCGTCGGTCAACTCCATGGCTCTTCGGAAATACGGGTTGGCCGCGTCGAACCGGATGCCCGCCATCGCCGTCTCACTCCAGTCGTGCAGAATCGGCGAGGTCCACGAGGTGCTCTCACTGAATTGCAGCGGACAACCGTAAAAGGCGGCCTGGCCTTCGGGCCCGAGGTTCACGATCTGCACCGGCAGGGCGTCGGCGTAATAGACCGTGTTCGCCGTCCGCGCCAGCGCCAGTTCCGTCTGGTACCCGACGTCCAGCCAGCGTTCGGTCACCGACCCCGGCGGCGCAGGATAGGGCACCTGCTCATCCTGCGGCTTGGGAAACGTGACGAACGTCAGCGGTCGGTCGCACTCCTCGCAGGCCCAGAAGGCTTCGGTCCGCCGCTGAATGGCTTCGCAGTCTGGTCCACTGTCAAACATGCCAATCACTCCGCAATCAGGATCGCCCAATCGCGAGCGGTCACCTCGATGGCGGTTGTCGCGCCACCAACAACCCTTAGTTCGTCGAGCGTGTACCGGAGGAAGGGTTTCTCGTTCCGGGTCAGCGGATGGGTGGCTTCCATGAGTTTGCCGGCATCGGGACCCTTGCGACCGTCAATCCACGCCTGCACCAGGGCCTTGGATTGGACGAGTTCCGGCTTGCTCTCAAGGTCATAGACCTTGAAGCCGGCCTTGAGTCCCAGTTTGGCGCCATCGAGCGTCAGCGTCACCTTCCGCTTCGCAGGGTCCTTATTCAGGTTCATGACCATGATCATTGCTTTGCCAGCCTGCCCCGAGTCCTGTCGAGGGGGCCGTACCCACGTGCTGGCGATGAACGCGTCGTCGCCGGTCTTGACCGCCGGGTTGTTCCAAAACGGGATGAAGGTCACGTCATCCTGGGCAATCCCCCACGCCACGCGCAGGCCGAGCGTCGGCTGGGTGAAACTGCAGGTGTGATATTCCGGCACCGTGTCGTGCATCCAGACCCACCCCCAGACCTGCCGGGAGCCGTGCATGTAGCCGCCGCGCCCGGCCTGATCCATCCAGATCGGGACATAGCCGAACTTCTGGCCGCGGCCGATACTGCGGAACAGAACCGAGGGCGTGTTGTCGATGTAGTCGGTGGCGTCATTCGGGCCGCGGTCCTCCCCGTACATGGCGATATTCGCCACGCCGTTGGCGTAGGGCGCCATGTAGTTGGACGTGTGAACCCAGATGAACGGCGTGCGACCGTTGTCATGGAACAACTGCCACATTCGCCACATGAACTCCCGTTGCGCGAGCAGCGCCACCGACGGACGCACCGTTCCGTCGGGCATGGGTTTCCCGTTCCCATTGAACACATTGTAATCGGGCGCGTAATACGCCTCGTCGAAGTACATTCCGCCGCAGAACCAGTGCTTCATCCAGACATCCATATAGAACGCGAAGAAGTCGCGATAGCTTTCCGTGGGCGTCCCGGCAAACCAGCCCGAAGCCGGGTCGCGCGACCACTCCGCCGGGAAGAACCGCTGGAACGCCGGCGCACGATAGCCCTCGAAATACATCTGCGCGTTGAAGAAGTAACAACTGCGCGTGCCATTTGTCGCCCGCCCCTGGTCGGAAGGCCAGAGTGAGCCGACGTGATCGGGATTCAAGCCGTTAGTCTTAACCATGGTATCGAAGCGCTCGCGAGACCACGGCTGCGGGGTGGTCTTGGCGAGCAGTTCGTCAATCTGGTAAGGCGTCTTGCCCGTGACATCGAGGCCGACGCATTTCGCCAGTTTGGCCGTGTCGTGCGGATCGACGGTGCACCCGCCGTGCCCTTCGCCATAGAAGAAGACATTCTGGCTGCCGTAATGCGCCATGTTGTCCAGACTGGTGTTGCGCCACCCCTTGGGCAGCGGCTTGACCGGCGAGGCAATGAGGCCGAAGTGCACCGCCAGTTTGCCGTCCCATTTCGCGGTGCGCACGAAATTGACCTGGATCTCCACGGTGTCGCCGTTGCGAACCACCGCCGCGCAAGGCGGCGCGCCGGCCACCTGCCCGCCTGAATGCGCAGCTTTCGGCGGGAGCGCCCAGTCATGGTCGTTGTCGGCGAACCACTGGATGGCCCGGTCATCGTCGGTCAGGCCCACATACGGAACAAAGTCGGATGTCTCGGCGCTGGTCCAGACCGTCCCGTCCTTGGCGGGAATGACGCCGAATGCCCCGCTCCAGCCGCCCGCTGTGGAGAAGAATGTGGTTGCACACCCGGCTTTGACCGGCACGCTCAGATAGAGCCGGCCGATCTTAGCCGTCGACTCCGCGTTCCGCACCTCGGACTTGAGGTCATAGAGAATCGTGCCATCCATCTCCATCGCGCCGGTCAAGGTCAACACCACACCCGGCAACGCATAGCTGCCGCTAAACTCGGTCCGCACCGGCCCGGCCTTGGTGATCTTGAACTTGTCTTTCACGGTGGCGACGACGGGTTTGCCGTCCACCACTGCCACGAGTGCCACCGGCCCACTGAGCATGGCTTTACCCTGGCTCGTCACCTGCGCCGGCAGCGCGCCGTTCATCTCGTGGTCGCGGCCCCAGACCTTCAGCGTAGAGCCATTAAGTGTCACCGGCTCGAACGGTGCCGCGACCTTGCGGGTTTCACCGAGTTTATTGTTGTACCAGTAGAACTCCTTCGCGAGGTCCACCTGTTGGAACGCATCCGTCTTCTCATCCAACGCCTTACCGTCCTTGCCGACGAACGCGGTGATGACTTCATACTTGCCAGGCTTCATGGTCTTCGGCAGCCAGAGCATCGTTTCGGCGGCATCATAGGCAAACTTCGTGATATCCGTCGTCGCCAAGGGCGCGCCGCCTTCGGGGCGCACGGTGAACCGCACCTTCTCCAAGTCTGCGGCCTTGGGATAATCAAGCAAGTCGGCCCAGAGTTTGAGACCAGAGGTTTCGGGGCCGAACTGGACCCGGGTCGCGAACGGGAGTTGGGGTTCCGGCGCTTTCCGCGGCTCGCGTTTGCCCAAATCCTCAGGAACGAACGCCCACTCGCTGGCCAGCAGCACCTGGCCCGCCGGATCGGTCACCCGACCCACGCACACCCGTGGATCTGTTCCGGGCGCCGGCAAGGGAAGCGAAAAGGTATAGGGATGGCTGCTCTTGGCGGGCACCATGACCTTTTCGGTCTTGGTCACGTCACCCACGGCGAACGTTACCGTGAATTCGCCCGCCTTGTCGCCGGCGTTCACCAGGCGCAACGACGGGGCGAGCGTATTCTCAAACAATTTGCTCATGCTCAACAACTGCGCACAGTTACCGCCCTCGGAGAAGGTATACCGGGCATGGTTCTGATAGTTCTTGTACCAACCGCCGGTGTAGGGCCATGAGCGTTGGGGCCAGGCCACGGCGACCAGCCCGCCCCAGGTCTTCTTCGGGTCGAATGCGGCCTTCTCAAAGGAGGAGAACGGAACACATAATTCCGACACCCACGCTTTGCCCCGCTCGAAACTGTTGGCGACCTGCCATTCCCCGTTCCAGCCGGTCGTCTCCGCACCGAGCGACGGCACATTGCGCATGTCGAAGATCGCGCCATAGGCATTGACGATCGTTTGAAACGTCACGTCAGGGCCGGGCACGGGCGGCGTGAGCCAGATTTCGATCTGGTGGGTATCCATATAGACCGGCTCGTCGCGCTTGCGGAAGGTGCGCGATGGCACCATGCCCGGCAGCAATTCCGTTCGTACGGCGATGTAGATATTCGTCCCATCGTGCGCCAGGTAGATGGTGGCATCCGGCGCACAGAGTTTCTTGCCTTCCGTTCCCGTCGCCCCGATAAACCCCGACACAGCGGCGGCATGGTCCCACTCACCCGGTTCCATCTTACCATCAAGTACGGGTTGTTTATCGATTCGCGGAATCCGCAACTGCGGTAGATCCGCCTTTGCGCCAGTCGTCACCATCGCCATCAACACCATCACTATGATCGTCCGTTTCACAATGCTCCCTTTCACTTCTCCACCACCTTCTGCATCAACTCCTTCGCCTTGGCGCCACCGCCAACCGAGCCACCATGGGCATGACCATTAACACCGGGGAAGAACCATTTCTTGTCGTCCGGCAACCCCGTCAGATTCTTGAACACGCCCAGTCCGCCCATGCTGTGAACCGTCAGGTCACCCACAGTCAAATGGATCACCGTCGGACAACGGATCCACGGCGCGAGGTTGGCCGGATCGAAGTAACTGAGCGTCCGCAGCAGATCGTCCAGCGTCTGTCCCGGCGGCACCTGGCCGCAAGTCGGCCCGAAACTCGGATAGGTCCCCGGTCGCACAGAGTCGTTCAGCATGCTGTTCGACGGTGAATCGGCGATGCAGAGTTTCACGCGCTTATCCAGCGCCGCCGTGGCCAGCGCCAGCGCGCCGCCCTGGCTGCCGCCGCTGGCGACCACGCGGGTCATGTCGGCGATGTCCGGCCGGGTGGCCATGTAGTCCAGCGCCCGCACCATGGCGCAGAACCAGGCCCGGGCGGCATGGTTCTCGCGGCTGTCAAGCGGTCCCCACCACGGCTGGTTGAACGGAATGTCCGTGGCATCGGGTAGATGGCCGCGGATCAGCGGGACAATGGTTACGAACCGGGGGTCGTTCTTGACCTTCGACCCGTAGACGCCGTCAGCGCGGTGGTTGGCCCCAAACCCGAGAACGCCCGGGTGCGCGCCAATGAAGACAGGCAGGGGTTTCGTGGCCTTCTTGGGAATATACAGGCACGCATGAATCCGTTTTCCCTGCCAGCCGTTGAACGAGACGTGCTGGAACTCCCAGTCGGGATCGTCCTTGAACAGCGTCTCCTCGATCTTCGGTTCCAGCGGTACTTTCGCCAGTTCGGCCAGCGTCCCATCCCAGAACGCCTTGAGATCGGCCGGGGCGTTGTACGTCGGCTTGTAGTCGGGCCAGTCATACATGAACCGCATCCGCTCGGCCCAGAGCACCACGCCGGACTCGTCCTGCAGGAAGAAGTTGCATTCGCTCACGCCGGGCAGTGTGAACTTTGGCCGAATCGTGGCGCGGTACTGGGTCACGCCGTTGGTCTCACTGAGTTTCACCGGGGTCGCCTCCACCAGGAAATGCGGCTTGCCCAGCGCATGCCGTGCCTCGACCACAAACCGGCCGGGGAATGGCTTGCTCCCCAACCAGCCGAACTCCACGCTGTAGTCCACCTGGGCGCCCTTCTCATACAACGCCCAGTAGCCACAGCCCGGTCCGTACGCGGAATCGCCCTGCCCCATGGTTGGGCTCTGTACCGCCAGGGTCGGAAAGACTGTCAACGCGTCGGCGCCGCTGTGCGTCTCGATCCGGCAGGCGATCGTATTGGCAGCCATCCCCTTGCAGGGAATCACGACCGCCAGGCGCGGCTGACCGTCCGGTGCGGCGATGACCCCGATGGAAAGGCCGTTCGTGGCCGCGATGCGCAGGGCGGCCCCGTTCTCATGTACGGCGGCGACTTCCGTAGCCTTGAGGGCCGTCCCGATTGCGGCGCCCCGCATCACGCGCTGCTGCGCCGTCGAAATCGGCTGCACCGACCTCACCATGCATAGCGCCACCACGTCATCTGCCATGAAGAGCACGAGATCGTGCGGTTGGGTATCGTTGAACCCTGCATAGATCTCGAAATCCGGCAGCGTCCAACCGGTGGTGATCTGCAGCAGATACATCCCGTCGGCCACATACCCGCGGCGCGACTGATCGTGGGAAACGTTGGACAACTCCGTGTAGGCTGTGACGAAAGTCCCATCTGGCTTGCGGAACGCGATCCCGCCATAGCCTTTGCCGCCCTGGATAAACTCGCCGCCCTTGATCCGGAGCGAGTCGAAGCCCAGCGGCAACTGCGCCTGGATCGTCAGATCGTCACCGGCAAATTCCAGCTTGCCACCCTCCACCGTCCAGTAGTTCTTCTTCACCGTGTCTCCATCCTTGCCGCCGGCAAGCGCCAGCGAAGCCGCGAGTGCTAACAACGAGCCAATACCGATCATTTGTCGTGCAAATCGCATCATAATCGCTCCTATGGGAAAATGAATATTCTGGAGCAGGTAGTTCCAAGGTCGTCGCTATCGCTACCGGCCAGGGACGGCCGGCTCCACGTCCAACAGCAACCCTGGTGCCGGGGTCTCCGCCGGTATTCCTTTGGTCCTTCCACTGCTACCTGAACCTGTACACCACCCCGAACGCCGGCGGCGATTTGTAGGTGATGCTGAGGTCATCCATGTACCCCGGCGTCTGCCATGACCCGCCCATGAAGGCCACCTGGGACAGGTAGCCGTTGGTCTGGACCATGTAGAACCATGGCCCAGGTTGCGCTCCACCCGGCCCCGACCATCCGGTCGCATCGGTCAACATCTGCCCGTCCACGTACACCTGGAACATGCCCGCGCCGTGGTTCTGGTAGACGGTCAGCCGGTGCCAGGCGCCCGTCGTAACCGACGACCCGGACATCACAAGCCAGCCGTTCGTACCCGCCCCCGTTCGATCGCGGCGCCAGATCACGGCCTGTTGATTCGTGTTAACATAGAAGCCTAACTGATCGCCGGCGCCAACCTCGCTCGCCCCCTCGCGGCCGATGATGTATGCCATGCAGTCGAGGCAGACGGTCCGCCAGGCAACACTACGGGTCCGGTTTGTGACTCCGTCGTTTAGTTGAAGCGTCTGGGTGTGAGGTCCGGGCATCGGGAACTGGCCCGTGTAGGAGGTAACTGCAGGCACACTTCCCGTATCGGAGGTGACAACCGCAGAGTCGGCGGAGGCGGCGAGCCAACCGTTCGTGCCGATCAGTGCGAGACCGTCAGCATAAGACTCGAACGTATCGGTGTAGGGAACGGCGTTGGCGGGCGGCGCCTCGATGAAGTCCACCGCCAGATTCGTACTCGTGCCCACGATATTCGTCACGGCCACGTTTTGGAACGCCGCCCCCAGGAACGTAAACCCGATGGTCGTGTCATTAACGTTCGAGTGCGCCACGGCTTCGCCTGTCAGACTCGCCGTGACCAGACTGCCGCTGGTACGCGTCAGCGCGAACGTCAGCCCGGCCGGCACACCCGTTACCGTGTAATGCACGTTCGACAGCAACGGCCCCGTGGCAAAACTGTCGCCCGTCAGGGTGATCGCCACCGTGTTGCCGATGGCCCCGATGTCGTCGCCCCGTTCCGTGAACGTCAGCGGCGCATACCCGAGAACCGGCGGATCGAGAAACCCGAACGTGAACGTGTTGCTGCTGCCCGTGATGTTGACGGCCGCAACCTGGTTGAATGCCGCATCCCGGAACGCGAACTGGATCACCCCGTTCTGCAAACTCGTGTGCGGGGAGGTCGAACCCGTCAGGCTCAGGACGACCTGGGTCGGGTTCGCCACCGCAACCGCCAGCGACAACCCCGCCGGCTCCCCCGAGGCGGTAAACTGCGTCCCCTTCACAAATGCTGCGTTCGTGAACGTGTCGCCGACCAGGGAAACCGTCAGCACACTGGTGAAGGTCCCGTTGTTGGCGACCGCCTCCGTGAACGCGACGCCGTCGTACGACGCCACCGGCCGATCCAGGAAGGTCACGCCCAGCGATTGGGTTGTGCCCGCGATGTTCGAGGCGGCCACGGTCTGAAACGCCGCATTCAGGAACGTCACCACAATGGACGTCCCGTTCGAGGCCGCATGGGCCGCGGCATTCCCCGTCAGACTCGCGACGAGTTGAGTCGCGCTGGTACGCGCGATGGCGAACGTCAGTCCCGCCGGAACGCCTGTCGCGCTGTAGTGAACGTTACTGGCAAACGACACATTGGCAAACGCATCGCCCGTCAATGTCAGGTTGACCGCATTGCCGATGGCCCCGTTGTTAGTCGCCGTCTCCGTGAAACCCGCCGGATTGGCCGACACCACCGGCGGATCGAGGAACGTGACGCCGAAGGCGTTCGTCGAACCGACGATGTTTGAGGCTCCGACCGTCTGGAAGGCGGCATCGAGCAGCGCAAAGGAAATCGTCCTGTTGGCTCCACTCGCGTGAGGCGACGCCACACCCGTCAGGCTCACGACCACCTGCGTCGGGTTCGCGGCCGCAACCGCCATTGTCAGGCCCGGCGGCACATTGGTGGCGCTGAAATGCGTTCCCTGTACGAACGTCGCATTCGTGAACGTATCGCCCGTCAGGGTAAGGGTCAGTGTGTTGGTGACCGTTCCGTTGTTGGCGGCGGCTTCACTGAACGCGGCACCCCCGTATCCGACCACCGGCGGGTCATGAAACGTGACCGTAAGATCGGATCGGCTGGCATTGGTCACGGCCGCCGCGTTGCCGCCCACAAAGGCCAGATCGCCGAACGTAACCGTCAGGTTCGTGAGGGAGGCTGCCGCGGTATGGACCGTGGCCCGCCCGGTGAAACTCAAGGTCGCGTGGCGCGCAGCGTCCTGGACCACCGAGGCCGTCAGGCCATTCGGCGGATTCGGCACGTTCACGCGCCCGCTGGCCACCAGATTCTCGCCGTTGGTACCGGCGAAGTCCTTGGCAAACAGCGTCAGGCCGGCGGTGGTCACCACCCCGCCGTCATTGGCCGCGCGTTCGACAAAGTTCGACGTGCTGTAGACCAACTCAGCCACAGCCGATGACTGGAACTGCACCACGAGGTTCGTTGTGGACGCGCCGGCCACATCCCAGGCCCTCCCCGATGTGAAGGCCTCATTGCCAAAGGCAAAGGTCAAGTTCGACACGCTGTTCTCCGCTTCATGGGGACTGGTCTGTCCCGTGACCGTCACGGTCAACTGGGTGGGACTGGCAGCGAGCGCCGAAACCGCCAACCCCGGCGGCAGGGTCGTGACGCACAACTTATTGGTGTTCAAGGCCAAATTCTCGTTGTTCGTGGCCGCGAACGTGTCCCACATGAGTTGGATCGTCATCGGTGTGCCATCGATGGTCCCGTTGTTGGCCGCCGCCTCAGCAAACCCGTTGGTGCTGAAGCCCAAGCTCCGGTTGGCGACGACCAGGTCGTCCAGATAACTGCGCGCTTCGCCGATCATGCAAAGTTGCGCCATGGCATTGTTGGTCTGAACCATGTAGAACCACGAACCCGGCCGCGCGCCGTTGTTCGACGTCCATCCGGCGTCGTCCACCAAGGGCACGCCCCCGTTGACGCTGACCTGGTACATCGCCACAGCCAGGTCCTGGCGGATCGTAACCCGCGCCCATTGATCGGTGGCCAATGCCGGACTGTTGGTCAACTCTCGCCACTCGTTCACCGCGGTGTTGGTCCGGTTCTGGTGCCAGATTACGAGGTGCCCATTCGTTCCCGCGTAGAGAGCCCACCGTGCCGTCGCGTCTTCGTCGGGCAACCAGTCGCGCCGCGACGGCATGACGAGCAGATCGGCCACCACCACGCCGCCCGTTCCGCTCGCGATGGCATTCGTAGCCCAACCTCCCAACTGAAGCACCTTGGCATGCTGCGCACCCACCAAGGACAAGGCGAACGTCACGTTGGTAAATGCGGCGATGGCATCCGCATTCGTCGAGACAACCACGTTGGTCGCAGCCGTCCACCCGCTTACCTGCGCCATCGGATGACCGTTGGTGTACGACTCGAACGATTCCGCGCAGGGAACCGTGCCGCACGTGCCGGGCAAGGGCGTCGTCAAGAACGCGACGGCAACCGCCAGCGTTAAGAGTTTGCATGGGATCGTACGCATGGGAGGCCCCCTGTTTAGCGAGCGATTAGCAGGAACCCGACCGATTTCAGCTTGCGCACCTCAAGTTTGATCAACTTGTTCGCGTCGTCGTAGACGAGCCTCGCATCCACCCCATCCGGCACCTGCACTTTTGTGGAGAATGTGCCGGTCTTCGAACCGTAAGCAACCAGGGCGTAGGTCACGTCATAGTCCCCGGCGGGGATATTGGCCAGCGAGTTCAGTTTCACTTTGGCGCCGGCCCCGATGGTCAGCGCCGCCCCGCTGGCCTGCAGGCGCGGCGTGGTTGTCGGCGTGTTGACGTAGTCCAGATCGAACGAGGCGGTGGCGTTGTTGGTCAGATAGAACGTCCCCGTATTGGTAACCGTCAGACTGCTGGTGGCATCGCCCGCCGTCAGTTGATTGGTCACCACCAGGGTCTTGCCGGAGGCAATATCCACTTTCCCTGCACCTGACAAGTCCGCAATCGTCTCGATATTGCCGGTGAGGGTGACAAAATACAAGGACCCGTCGCCATCCACATACACGGCGGCGTTGTCACTGAAGCCGTTGCCGCCGTTGATCCTCATCATCCCGTTCAGGATGTTGATCGGGCCGCGTACATCGTTGGCCGTGCCTCTTAACTCAAAGTACTGGCCGGAACCGAAAGGGGCGCTCACCAGTGTCAGTCCATTCGTGGCCGCCAGGTGTGAAGACAGAGTGATCTGCCCGCCACTACCGGTAACGCCTACGATCAACTCCGCCCCGCCCATATCGATCGCCGGTGCGACAGTGTATGTGCCTGCATTGTTCAACAGACCGGCTCGGGCCGCCCGTGAGCCATCGGGTAACACGCCAAGGTTAATGGTGCCCGAACCGGTGATGCTCGCCGTCAACCTCATCGAATCGGCGTTGACCGAGCCGGATGAACTGGTGACCCCGCTCATAATCGCACCGTTGCCAAAGGTTGTGGTGTAAAGGGCCGTGGCATTGGTGAACCCTGTGGCGCCATAGGTCAGAAAATCACAGATTGATGAATTGTAGTCCTGCTTCTGGCGAAAGATCCAGGGATCCACTATGTTGCCACGCGTGAGACCGGTGGTGTCGGTGACAACCATCCGCTCGTCCCCGCCCAGCGCACTATTGACGTCCCACAGCCGCAACACGCCCCGGCCCGTCCGGGTGATACTGGCCAGGGTCAGTGTATCCGGGGTACCAGCGGTCTTGCGGGCGACTTCGATAATGCTGTCGCCGGCCACTGTAATCGCACCCGCCGTGTTGGGACTGCCGGCCGCAGCCGCCTGTAGATAAAGCGCACCGCCCTGAAGATCGATCGGCAAGCTGGCCAGCCCACCGCTGCGGGTCGTGGTGAGGATTCCGTTGTTGGCAACAACGAACTTGTTGAACGCGGCGAAGTTCGGAGTGCTGTCAACGATCACATAACCTTGGATCCGGGCCGGAATGGCCGACGAACCGTTCCGAAGCGTGAACGCGGGCGCGCTCGCACCCGAGCCGAGATAGAGCGGGTTAACTCCAGTGTAGAACACATTGAAAGCGCCATTCTGCTCCTGCAGCCCCTGCAACATGAAGGCGCTCAGGCCGGTGGTGTCGATCGCCACCGTGCCTTGCTGCAGTAGGTTGTTTCCATTCGCATAGGCTTGGCTATCGCCACCGCTCAGCCCGCCCCAGGGCGTTCCGGCGCCGACGTTCACGCTGACGGCGCTGTTCAGTTTGTTGAAGACCCCGAAAAGCAGCGAAGCATCCGTAGGCAGACTGTTGATCGTGGCTTGGTTCAACGCGGTGTGACCCACAATGGCGCCGGAGACCAGCGACACGTTGACGCCCCTCGTCAGCGCGCCCAGTTGCGTGGCGTTGCCGGATATGATGCCACCAGCCTGGATGTTGAATTTGTCGTTGGCCCCGTTGGGGGTGCTGGAGAAACTGTAACCAGGATAGGTAAACGACACCATGCCGCCGTTCTTCACCGCCAGGGCCGGCGCTCCGGCCGCCAACGCCCCGCTGGTATAGTACAGGCTGGCATACTTTCCCACATAGGATTGGCCGGTGCCCAGCGAATTGGCCGCATTCGCCCACACCTGCGGTTCCTCGTAGCCTGCGCCTCCGCCCTGCCCGGTGGGGGCCGCGGCCCCATTGAATACGAACCCGCCACTGAAGCCGGCATTGTTCCCATTCAATTTCAGGGCGTTACCGACCTTGGGCATGTTCACCGTGATTGACCCCGAACCGCCGATCGGTCCTGCCAGAGTGACCGTCATATAATCACTGGAAGCCTTGAGACCGGTATTGATGGTCAACAGTGCCCCGGGAGTGTTCGTCAACGTAAAGTTCCGACTGAACGTCATCAGCCCCACCGTTTGGTTCGAATCGAGGTTGGCCAGGGTGCCCGCGGTGCCGAAGGTGACATCCGCCCCGCTGGCAGGTACGCCGGTGTCCCAGTTGGCGGTGGTGGACCAATTCGTGTCGCCGCCCCCGCCGGCCGACCACGTGTTCGCTGCCGCAACCGGCAACGTTGGAATCACCACGATGGTCAGCAGACCCGCCAGTATCGCGACCGTTCCATGTATGTTCAGAATCCCCACATCTTTCCGCACGTTCTTCATAGTCATGCTCCCATCCTGCGTTGTCCCCATCCCGATCCGTTTCATGCTTCGACTAATCCTTCATGACTTACTAGCCAAGTGTGAACAATGCCTTCCTCTCGTTCATCCACTGTGTCGAATCCCCCTATCGCGCGAGCCATACTCAGGGTCTCACGCCGTCAACCAACCCCCACGACCACTTGCTGGAGCCGGCGGTCTCCGCCGGTTCGCTTACCGGCCGGGACGGCCGGCTCCATCGTGAACATCAACCTGGTTTGACGCGTCTCGTCCGCATCCACCACCGTGATGTGGATCGGGACGCCTTCCGGCTTGGCGCCGGGATCTTTCATGCGGTTCACCAGATTGAGGGCCATGGCCTCGCCCACCGCGTCCATATCCGCAACCAACCGCACGGGCTCGGGTACAAACGGACGGTTGTCGTGGGCGTTGGCATGACTGACCACCACCAGATCGTCCGGCACTCGGATGCCGTTCACCAAGAAGGTCGGGGCCATGTCCCGGTAGAGCATGTCATCAAGCACCAGCAACCCATCCGGTTTCTTGGCATGGCTCAACCATAAGGACCGGAACGCCGCCGCGCCATCGCCGCGCTCGTGCACGAGCGGCGCCAGGACCGTCCACTCGGGCCGCGTGACAAGCCCGTGCCGCTTCGCTTCGTGCTCGAAGAGTTCCAACAGAGGATGCTTCGGCCCCTTGGTCTGGGCCACGCACGCCACCTGGCGGCAGCCTTTCCGCTTCAAAACCTGCACCCCCTCAAACACCAACTCTTGATCGTCCCAGAAGCGCACCCCATCGACACTGGCGCCATCCATATACGGAATGCTCCGGCCCGCCACCGCTGTATGGCCCAAGTGGGCATCCATCCCCACGGTCACCAGACCGATGATCCGCCCCGCCTCAAGATCATGCCAGAACTCCCACGAGGTGATCCGCGAGGGGGCCTCTTCACCGAAGGGAGCCGTATGACCGATGTAAACCCGCGTCTGCAAGCCGGCCTCCGTCAGGTAACGCCGCCCGGCCTGCATCATGGTCAGGAACGCCGGCGAGATCGCGGGATGTGAAACATCCAACTCGGTGACTACCGCGACAAACC
>CAYOIT010000081.1:0-19391 GCA_964404035.1 uncultured Verrucomicrobiota bacterium
CGGCAAGTTTCGCGCTTAACCACGCCGAATTGGAGTCAACCGTCTGCCCCAGGACCAACTCATCACCCACCGATAGGATCACTGCATTCATTAGGGTATCCTTACAAAATCAGCATGGCATCGCCGTAACTGTAAAACCGGTATCGCTCCCGAATGGCTTCCGCGTAGGCGCGACGGATCAGGGCCTGCCCCGCCAGGGCACTGACCATCATGACCAGCGTCGAAGCCGGCAAATGGAAATTGGTCAGCATCATATCCACGACCTTGAAGCGGTAAGGGGGATGGATGAAGATCCCGGTCCGCCCCTGCCCCGCCTGCACCACGCCTGCCTCGTCAGCCGAGTGCTCCAGCGTCCGGACGGTTGTACTCCCCACCGCCACGACCCGCCCCCCTGCGGCCCGGGTACGGTTGATGGCCGCCGCCGTTGGCTCCGGCACCGTAAAGCGTTCAGGCTCCATGTTGTGCGCCGCAACCTCCTCAACGGTCACCGGCTTGAAGGTACCCATCCCCACGTGCAGCGTCACGCTGGCGCGCTCCACACCTTGGGCGGCAAGCTGATCGAGCAGCCCCGGGGTAAGGTGCAACCCCGCCGTGGGTGCGGCCACGGCACCCGGCACACGCGCGTACACCGTCTGATAGTATTCCCGGTCATGGTCAATCGCGCTGGGAGAACGTTCGCGGGCTCTCTTGATGTAGGGTGGCAGGGGCGGCACGCCCACCTCCTCCAACACCTCAATCAGGGGACGTTCGGACCGAAACGCCACAGTCACCCGCCCCCCCTCTTTCCAACCCGTTATCGTCGCCAGGATGCGCCCCCCAGCCATCACCAGTTCAATCCCGGGCCGCGGACGTCGCGACGACCCGCATAGCGCGTCCCATTCCCCGTTGGGCAGTTCCTCAAGAAGGAGCAGTTCGACACGTCCGCCGGTGTCCGCCTTATGCCCGTGAATCCGGGCCGGAATCACGCGCGTATCATTGACCACCAGCAAGTCGCCGGACTTGAGAAAGGCGGGCAGATCGCTGATATAGGCATGGCCGATCGACTCGTCGCGCCGGCTCACCACCATCATCCGCGCCGCGGCCCGATCCTCCAGCGGCTCCTGCGCAATGAGTTCAGGCGGCAGTTCGTAGTCGAATTCCGATGTTTTGAGTCCTTCGTCCATCACACCCATCCTGTTCCTAAAATCGTCTCGATCAACCCAAAGCGGTCTATCACCCGCACTCGCACAAGACCGGGCGACAGAGCGCCGGGGCTACATACTGGAGCACCGGGTCACTCCCCAATGATCTTGACTAGTACCCTCTTCCGCCGTTTGCCGTCAAACTCTCCGTAGAAAATCTGTTCCCAGGGACCGAAGTCAAGTTGCCCCTCTGTCACCGCCACGACCACCTCACGCCCCATGATCGTCCGCTTGAGATGCGCATCGGCATTATCCTCCGCTCCATTGTGGGCATACTGTGAATAGGGTTTCTCGGGGGCCAGTTTCTCAAGCCATTTCTCAAAATCGGCAAGCAGTCCATCTTCCGCATCGTTCACAAAACAGCTGCTGGTAATGTGCATGGCATTGACCAGCAGGAGCCCCTCCCTGATGCCGCTTTCGTGAAGACATTCCTCAACCTGCGGCGTGATGTTGATGAATCCGCGCCGCGTCGGGACATTGAACCACATTTCTTTCCGATAACTCTTCATTCCCAGTTTCCTTTCCCGGCTTCTGGCCTCGACAACCATCCCTACCCCGCCTATTCTTAACTCCGACCATGACTCGATCGATGCGACGGATTATACTCATCCTGGTCTCTGTGGCTATCTCTGGCATGGCCCTTTTCTGGCTCTTCCGTTTTGAATTGGGCTATCATCGCTATCGCGTCCCCATCCAGTTTGCGGCTGCACGATACCAGGTTTCACCCAACCTCATCGCCTCCGTGGTCTGGCAGGAAACACGCTTTCAGCCCTACCTGCGGGGACGGGCCGGCGAAATCGGCCTGATGCAGATCATGCCAGACAGCGCGCGTGAATGGGCCAAGGCGGAACACCTTTCCGATTTCAGCTCAGTCATGCTCCTTGATCCACAGACCAATCTCCTGGCGGGCACATGGTACCTGGCGCGCGCCATTCGCCATTGGGCCGACCGCGATGACCCACTTCCCTATGCGCTGGCCGAGTATAATGCCGGCCGCTCCAACGCCATACGATGGGATCGCGACGCACCACCCTCTCCCGGTGCCTTCGTGCAGACCATCAGTTACCCCTCCACACAACAGTACGTCCGGAAGATCCTTGCCCGGGTCCGCGCCGTCGGCCAACCCTGGAAACTCTGGATCGGCAAGTGATGACTTGATTCCGGTCTCCCCACCTGTTACCAACAAACGCTTCAGCACAATGCACAGGATACCGGTCAATCCGACCGACCGTGCCGCTCAAGGAGAAGATGCGTATGAAAGTCCAGGCTGTGGTGTTTGATTTGGATGGTGTCATTACGGATACAGCGGCCTTTCACTATCGCGGCTGGAAACGTCTGGCGGACGAGTTGGGCATTCACTTTGACGAGACCATTAACGAACGCCTGCGCGGCATAGACCGTATGGCCTCGTTCGAGGTCATCCTCGAACGCAGCCCCCGCACCTACTCGCCCGAGGAGAAGACGCACCACGCCAATCGCAAGAACGAATACTATCGCCAGCTTCTGGAGGAGATCACGCCCGCCGACATTCTCCCCGGGGTCATGGACTTCCTGGGTGAACTCAAGCGGCGTCACATCAAGACCGCCCTGGCCTCCGCCAGCAAGAACGCCTCCTTTGTGTTACAGCGCCTGCAGCTCGAGCATCACTTCGACTACGTCGCGGACGCCGCGAAAGTCGCCAGGGGCAAACCCGATCCTGAGGTGTTCCTGGTATGTGCCGCTGAACTGGGCATTCCTCCCGCCGCCTGCATCGGGGTCGAGGATGCCGCCGCCGGTATCCAGTCCATCCTGGGTGCAGGAATGTATGCCGTGGGTGTCGGCCGTCCTGAAACCGTACGGGGCGCCCACCTGTTACTGAAAGATCTGACCGAGTATCCCCGTATTCTTACCCTGATCGATCCCTGAAGGAACCACCCGATGGCCGAGACTCATGCCCGAAGACAACGATTCGCCGGTGATCCCTGGCGCGTCACCGAGACCCGGTTTATTCCCGAGGACTACAAGTTTGCGGAAGGCACGCTGGCGCTGTCGAACGGCTACCTCGGTCAACGCGCTTCCTTTGAGGAAGGCGCCGGTGCCCTGGATGCCCTGCGGGGAAATTACGTCGCCGGCGTGTTCGACGCCTATCCCAACGCCACCATGATCAAGTTGAAAGGGCGTCCCACCCATCCTCTCAAGGTCGTTAACGTACCGGACCACCTGCCCGTGCTCGTTCGTCTGAACGGCGAACCGCTCGACTTGACGCGCTGTACCCTGGAGTCCTACAGCCGTACGCTGCACATGGACAAGGGCCTCCTGACCCGCGATGTGATCGTCCGGACCGCCGCCGGTGTGCGGGCGAAGGTCAGCTTCACGCGCTTCCTCTCCCGCTCACGCAAACACCTGGCCCTGACCCGCGTAACCGTGACCGTGCTGGAGCGCGATGCCACCCTCGAGTTCGTGTCAGAGATTCGGGGGGACGTCAAAAATGCCGGGACAAAGCATATCGACGGCGTCACCCTCCATAATGACGACTCTTGTAACCGACATGGGCTGACGTGCCAGACGCTCTCCACCGGCATCCAGCTTGCCGTCGTCGCCGCGGGACGCCTGACGGCTTCTCCCGCCCCCCTTGCACAACAGGCCGACGAAGCCCAGACCAGCCGCCGCACGTGGATCGTGACCGCCAAACAGAATACGCCCGTCGTCTTTGAGAAGATGGTGGCCATGGCGACCTCGCGCGATCCCGACGTCGCCAGCGACGTTCTGGCTGCCTCCCTGAGATTCCTCAGTGAAGGCGAGTCCGCCGGCTTCGAAAGCCTCCTGAAGGAGCAGGAGCAGGCGTGGGCGAAAGTCTGGCAGGATTCCGGCATCGAGATCCATGACGCCTCGGGCTCCGCCGACCTCACCCAGGGGCTCCATTACTCGCTCTACCAGATGATCCAGAACGCCCCGAACAACGACTGGACGGTCAATATCGGGGCGAAAGGACTGACGGGAGAGCACTACTTTGGCACCTATTTCTGGGATACCGAGGCGTTCATGCTCCCAATGTTCGCCTTTATCCAACCCGATGTGGCCCGCGACCTGGTACGGTCGAGAGCCCACATGCTGCCCGGCGCGCGGCGCAAGGCCGGCGAGATGGATCTGCGCGGTGCCTGCTTCCCCTTCATGTCCGATGCCAACGGCGACGAGGCCGCCACCCTTTGGCAATTCGGATTGCTGGGAATCCATGTCACGGCCGACGTCGCCTGGGGTGTCTGGTTTTACTACTGCACCAGCGGTGATCTTGAATTCATCGGCCGGCACGGTATCGACATCATGGTTGAAACCAGCCGGTTCTGGGCGTCACGTGTCTTCTTCCGGCGTGACCTCGGCAAGTACGCCATCAATCGCGTCCTGGGCCCGGACGAGTACCACCAGGGGGTCGACAACAACTACTACACCAACCTCATGGCCCAGGAGAACCTGCGCAAGACCGGCCGCCTGCTCGACATCCTCCGACAGGAAGATCCGACGGCCTATGCGACGGCTCTCGATCGCCTGCACCTGACTCCCGGGGAAATGGCCCATTTCCAGGAGATCGCCGAGGCCATGATCCTCCCCTACGACCCTGTTGCGCAGCTTGATCTGCAGGATGACCGGTTCCACCTGCTGGAGCCCTACGACCTCAAGGCCGATCCGCCGAAAGGCTCCATCTCCCTCACGTGGTCGTATGACCGCTGCATGCGAACCCAGCTCCTGCGTCAGGCGGATATTGTCGTCGCCCATGTGCTGCTCGGGGATCGGTTTACCGATGAACAGATGCGGCGTGATTTCGACTTCTACGAGCCTAAGACCACCCACGATTCGTCGCTCAGTTTCTGCAGTTATTCCATTGCCGCTGCGAAACTCAAGCAGGCCGACCTGGCCTATGACTATTTCCTGCGCACAGCCCGCCTCGATCTCGACGATGTTCACGGGAATTCCTGGATGGGCGTTCACACCGCCTGCCTGGCCGGCGCCTGGCAATGTGTCGTCTTGGGATTCGGCGGGGTCCGCTGGTTCGATGGCGAGTTGTCGTTTGATCCGCTGTTGCCGCGCCAGTGGTCCGATTTCTCGTTCGTCCTCTGGTGGCGGGGCGTGAAAGTCAAGGTGGTCATCCATGCCGACAGGGTGGAACTATCGACCGACGGCCAAACATTGAAGGTCCGCCTCGGCCAGAACCCGATCACCATCGGCCCAACCCCCACCAGTTTCAGCCACGTCTCCCGTAAAGACTGAGAGAATCGTCCGGACAGGAGCCGGGACGCCCTCGTCCCGCAGGTTCGCACGACGCCTATCTGAACCTGAAATCCGACCCGCGCCAGAGCACGGGTGCCAAATCAAAGACGGTCGTTCTCACATTGTAAGCCGGCGATACGCCCTTGAAGTGAATCCACCCGATATTCTCGCCCCAGGCAAAGCCGTCAAACCGGCCCGTGCCAGTACTCACCGTCACCTGACCGTGCGATGGATGGAAGTTGATCCACCCAACATGGCTGCTCCAGGCGTAACCCGACAGGTTCCCGCTCGCATCCATATTCACGCCCCAATCCGTGGAACCGGTGTTGTTGTAGGGCCCCGTCCCGGCTCCCAACTTGATCCACCCGACATTCTCCGTCCACACACACCCTGTCAGGTACCCGTTCGCCCCGGCGCGCACCACCGTCACCCCCCCGTGAGTTGGCTTGAAGTTTTCCCAGCCCGTATGAGATGACCAAGCGTACTTGTTGGCGGGATCAATTCCGCCGGTGACGGTGCGTCCCGAGCCAGCCACATTCACCATATACGGTGTATTCGTGCTGTCATTGGCAATGGAGACCACGGCGACCTGCGCTCCCGTGACGGATGGGTTGAATACGATCCAGAAGTTGCTCGCCGCCCCCGCCGCCACCGCCGCAGGCATACCTGAAACCTTGAAGTAGGCCGCCCCGATTCCGCTGGTCGTCACACCCGAAATGTTCAGCGTTGCGGCACCACTGTTTGTGACGGCAAAGGTGTTGGTGACCGATTCCCCGACCGTCCGTGTACCAAAATCCGTACCCTTGGGAACGCTCGCGGCCTCCCCGTTGGTCACCGCCTGACCGTTCACGCCGAGAACGGCAATGCCAGGTGCAAGCGCGATGACGGTCAACGATGCACTGCCAACCCCAACAGCCCCCAATGTGTCCGTGACGCGCAAACGCACCGTATAGATACCTGGCGTTCCGAGGCCCAGTCCCTGCAACTGTACCCAAGTCAGCGTCGGACTGGCGCCCGTGGCATCATCAAACTGGCCGTCGTTGTCCACATCCCATTCATAGGCGACAATGCTGTCCCCGTAGGCCGCGTCGGCATCGGACGAGCCACTCCCATTCAGCAGCAGATTCTGGCCGACGTTGATGGCATACGGTCCGCCCACAGCGGCTGTCGGAGCGGCATTGGCCTTGAAGTTCGCCTGAATGCTTCTTGGAGCCGTCACCGGCGCCGTAACCTGGGTTCCGACCATCGAGCACCCACCGGTGTCCCCACTCCAGTTCATAAACCAGGAAGCGGCGAGAGGCACGGCCGTCAGTGTCACGTTGCTTCCCTGCGCAATCCATCCAGAAGTCACACTGACCGTACCCGGCCCATTCGTCGCAGTCGCTAGCCAGTAGTTCGTGGTCCACAGCCACGTCAGCGTGGCATTATTGGTCAAGGTCAACGTCACGTTGGTAGGGCTGACCTGGGTAAAGGCGTTGCTAACCACCGCGCCTCCCGTGCAGACATACCGCGTGCCACCCAGTGTGACCGGCGAGTTGGTGATCCACTGGTTCAGGAATGTGCCCTCGCTCGCCGCCTGAGTCCCGGGTGATCCCCCGCCATGCGTCGAGACTACGGTGATGATCCTGGGCAAGCCGCTGTCTCGCTCGTAGGCCCCGATATCCACGGTGCCCCCCATAATCCTCTGTATTCCGTCCAAATCCGTGGCGCCCGCCATCCACTCCCGGTTCGTCCCGGCGTCAATGCAAGGCGAAGTGGCCAGCAAACGATAGTTCACCGCATTGGTGTCCACGAACTGGGGCTCGGCCGTCACGCAACCTGTGCCGATCGCCGGCGTGGTGCAGGAGTAATTCGGAGTGCATGCGGAGTAGTTCGCGTCAATAGGCGCGGTGTTGTAGTATAGGATCGTGTTCTCGACCGTCCCGCCATACACGCCTCCCCCGAACTCTGACGCCCAGTTGCCACTCACGGTGCAATTCTGAACTCGTTCACCGCTCATGCAAAGTACGCCGCCACCGTAGCCGGCCCCGTTTCCGATCACTGCGCAGTTCCGCAGTAATCCGCCGTCCAGGCAGTATAGTCCACCGCCATAGTTAGCCGAGTTGCCGCTCACGATGGATCGCTCCACGGATCCGCCTCCCACGCAGAGCACACCACCGCCGTCCGCCGCACGGTTTCCGGTGATGACGCAACCCGCAAGTACCCCGCCGCCAAGGCACAGCACGCCGCCACCGCCACCATCGGTCGAAGCGGTGTTAGCGCTCACCACGCAATTAGAGATCAGGCCTCCCTGATCGCAAAGGGCACCGCCCCCGCTTTGCACCTGCAGGAAATCGCCAGAATCGCCTGTAAAGCCATTGGTTAGGGTAAAGCCCACCATCACAGCCCCGTTGGTCAGGTACGCGCATCGCACGGCCGCCGATCCCAGTGGCCCTTCGCCGCAAATCTCCGTCACTGCTGGTCCATTCACGCTCCGTACCGTGATGGCCTTCATAATGGCGACCCGGTTGGAAATCCCATACACTGTGGTCCCTCCCGTGCGGTATACCCCGTTACTGACCAACACCAGCGCACCGTCGAGAGTGGCATTCACCGCGGCCTGAATGTTGGTCGCGGCCGTTGTCCAGTTTGTATACGGGAACGTGTGAGAGCCAGACAACGATACGTACACAACTGTCGAAACAGCAAACTCATACGCCCCAATGTCCACCTTCAGACCGATCAATCGTGGTTTCCCATCCAGATCGTTCGTACCCGCCATCCAATCCTGGTTCGTCCCCGCCTCAATACAGGGTGAGGTGCCTAGTAGACGATAGTCCCCCGCGGTGGGACTCACAAACTGGGGATCCTCTGTCTCGCAGCCCGAGCCGACTGTCGGCGTGGTGCAGCAATCCGTGAACTCCAGGCTGGTCCCATCATCCGCAACATTGGCACCGTTGGGCGCGGTATTGAAATACATGATGGTGTTCTGCACCGTTCCATAGGAACTATACACCCCGCCGCCGGCGTTCGCTGCCTCATTGCCGCTGATCGAGCAATTCAGAACCAAGCCATAACTGCAGTACACCCCTCCTCCTTGATCGGCCCGATTCGCGACGAGCAAGGAGTTCATGATATAGCTCTCCCAACAATGCATCCCACCGCCGCCCACGCCAGCCGTATTGTTGCTAAGCACACAATTCGCGACTGACCCGTGATAACTCAACACCCCACCGCCACCACCTTGTGCCGAGTTGCCGCTCACATCGCTGTTGCGCACGTTTCCACCATCGTAGCAGATCACTCCCCCGCCACTACCGGCACTATTGTCCTTCACCTCGCAGTATTCGACGGAGCCACCATAATTGCAGTATACAGCGCCGCCGCTTCCACCAGGGGCAACGTTCCCCCTGAGTGCGCAATGTTGGAGTGCTCCACCGTAGTGGCAGAACACCGCCCCGCCACCGGCATTCGTCACGGCATTCCCACTCAGAAAACAGTTGGAAATGACGCCTCCGTAATCACAAAACGCGCCACCCCCGTTTTGTTCGTAGAGGGAGTCCCCCGAGTCCCGCGTGCAACCGTTTGTTAAGGTGAAACCTGCCAGTATCGTACCATTAGTCAGATACGCACAACGCACGGCTCCGGCGCCGATAGGTCCAGCGCCCCGAATCACCGTCACGCCAGGCCCATTCATGCTCTGGACAGTCACCGCGCGCGTGATCACAACACGGTTCGACATTCCGTGTGCCGTGGCCCCGCCTGCGACATACACGCCGTTGCTCACCCACACGGTCCCGCCGTCCGCCACAGCGTCGATAGCCGCCTGGATATTGGTTGACGCCGTGGCCCAACAGTCGAATGGAGGCGTGTGGCTGCCGTTTGTGGCCACATACACCATGCCTGGCGTCGGCAATGTCGCGCTGAAACCAGCTGTGATCGTGCGTGGCCCCGTCATGGGAACCGTGATCCGGGACCCATTGATGGAGCATTCAAACATGTCACCGCTCCATGACTCGAAGTACGACCCGACGTAAGGCACACCGGTGACCACGACACTGCTCCCGGCGCTTTGCCAACCCGAAGCCGGATAGGGCGATCCATTCGAGTCACCCACCGTCTCGAGCCAGTAGTTCGTCACCCAGTGCCACGTCAGTGTCGCGTTGTTCGTAAGCGTGAGGGTCACATTCGTCGAACCCACCTGGGTGAAGGCGTTGCTCGCCACCGTGGCACCCGTGCACACATATTGCGTCCCGTTGAGTTCAAGTGGTGCATTGGTGATCCACTGGCTCAGGAGTGACCCATCGTCCGCAGACAAGCTACCGGGTGAATCCCCACCATGCGCCGAAGCGACAGTCAACGAGTAACGTGGGAAGAACTCGAACAACACTCCAATGGCATGGTTGCTGGTCACGCTGGCGAACGTGTAGGCGTTGGTCCGACCCACCGACACGCCGTCTACGAGCACGTCGCTGACGCGGAACCCATCACTCATTGAGATAGTGAAGTTCGTACTTACACCGTCCGGCACTCCAACCACACCACTAGGGGTGATCGTCCCCTGCGCGCCGGCGCTCGCCGTAAGGGTCCAGTACCTATGCTCGTAGGCCCCGATATCGACACCAGGCCCCATCACACGCGGAGTGGCGTCTCGATCGATGGCTCCCGCCATCCACCCTTGGTTCGTTCCGGCATTCAGGCAGGGCGATGCTGCTCGCAGTCGATAGTTCCCAACGGACGCGTCAACAAACAGAGGGTCGCTTGCCACGCACTTCTGGCCGAGTGAGGGAAGCGTACAACAGTTTGTGTAGCTCCACCCACCGCCGGTGTTGTACCAGTTTGATCCCGTTGTGCTCGTGTTGAATACGAAGACCGAGTTCAGAACAGTGCCGCCCATCATGCACGACACTCCGCCTCCATATGTCGCCGAATTGCTGACAACGGTGCAGTTCTCCGCGGTTCCACCGATCAGGGAGATTCCCCCGCCCCGATGAGCGCTGTTTTCCGTCACCAGGCAGGAACGCACAGATCCGTCTGCCATTACATTGACCCCTCCGCCCTCCTGCCACACGGTCCGGTTGCGCCGAATCAGGCAGTTCTGCAGTACCATGCCGTAGTCGATGGCGGCTCCGCCGCCAATATAGTCTGCCGTGTTTCCCTCGATCACACAGTCTTGCACGAGCCCTGCGCCGTGACCCCGGACTCCCCCGCCCACCATGCCGGATCGGTTGCTGACGATCAGGCATTTTTCCACCATGCTGTCGGCGCCGCAGCTGACGCCACCGCCGCCGTCGTTGGTCGCCGAATTCTCGTAGATGGCGCAGTTCCGCACGGTTCCCCCATAGTCGCAGGACACTCCGCCCCCCGCACCTACAGCGGAGTTCTGGCTGATCGTGCAGTTCTCCACCATCCCGGTTACCAAGGAAAATACGCCGCCACCGCGATTCATCGCGTAGTTTGCGACGATAGTGCACCCCGTTACCACGCCCCCTTGATAACAGGCAACTCCACCACCATACGACGTTGCCGTGTTATTGCTGAATGTGCAGTCGACCGCAGTTCCTCCCTGCGAGAGGAAGACCCCACCGCCGAAACCGGCCGAATTGCCCCGCAGCACGCATCCCGTAATCACGCCTCCCCCGTCGCAGTAGGCCCCGCCTCCGCCTCCGTCAGAGTAGGTTCCGTACTGGATCGTGGCGCCATCCGTGAGCGTGAAACCCTCCAGACTCGCCCCGTCGACCAGATAGGCACACCGTACCGCGCCGGCGCCCATGGGCCCCTGGCCCCGAATCACGGTAACTTCCGGACCGTTGACACTCCGCACCGTGGACCGCGTGGTGATCATGGCACGGTTGCTCAAGGCGGGCACGACGGCGCATCCGCCACTCGCATACACGCCGTTGCTGACCAGCACCAGCGTCCCATCCAATGCAATATCCAATGCATCCTGGATGTTGTGAGCGGCCGTACTCCAGTTCGTGTAGGGGAAGACGGCCGTAGCACTGTCGGCGGCAACATACAAGGTGCCAAAGAACGTGGCATACCGGAACCTTGCTGCAATGGAGTGGTGGTCACTCACACTGGAAAACGTATAGGTGTTGGTCGGTCCAACCGATAGCCCATCCACCGTCACATCCGCGATTTCATAAGACGGATTTGGGGTGATGGTGAACGTCACATTGCTCCCATAGGTAGCGGGGATGGTGCTTACAGGATTAATGGTACCGTGGGGATACGCCGAGGCCGAGATGTAATAGGTGTTGATCTCGAAGTTGGCGATCAGCGTTCGCGGCTGATCCATCGGCGCGCGGATGATCCCCCAGTCCGGGTAAGAGCACCCTGTCGTGTCCCCAGACCAATCTGCGAAGTGATAGCCGACGGCCGGCAAAACGTTGACCGTTGCCGTGCTTCCAGCCGGATACCACCCATCCGCCACATCCACTGTGCCGTACCCGTTCGTTGCCGTATCGAGCCAATAGTTCGTGACCCACAACCAGGTCAGTGTGGCGTTGTTCGTCAGGGTCAGCGTCACATTCGTGGGGCCGTCCTGAGTGAAGTCATTCTCGGTCACCGAAGCCCCCGTACACTCATATTGGGTAGCGCCCTCGACAGCAGGCGAATTCGTGACTGCCTGGCTGATCACGGTGTCATAATTCGTGGTCAGCGTACCTGGTGTCTCTCCTCCATAAGTTGACACCACAGTCAACGTGCGGGGCGAAACCGCGAAAGAAGCGGTGAGACCCCGGTTGCTGGTGACGTTCACAAATGCGTAGTACGTAATAGCGCCAACCGAAACGCCATCCACAACCACGTCTGCCACGTGCCACCCCTCGTCCGCTGCAATGGTGAAGTCCTGGCTTCCACCTTCAGAGACGCCAACCTTGCCGCCTGGCGAAACCGTCCCATGGGCGCCTGCGGTGGCCTCAATAATCCAGCCAAATTCATACGCCCCCCTGTCTACGCTCGATCCCATCATGCGCGGGCCGCCGTCCAAGGCCGTTGCCCCGGACATCCAAGACTGGTTCGTTCCGGCGTCAATACAGGGCGAGCTGGCCATCAGCCGGTAGTTCGCAGCATTCGTACTGATGAACTGCGGATCGTTCGTGATGCAGCCGGTCCCCACTTCGGGCATGGTACAGCAGTTGGTGTAACTCCACCACCCCGTACCGCTCTCGATGTGGTCGTTACCTGTCCCGCCCGCCGCATTGCCGAAGATAATCGAGTTCACCACGCGGGCGTCAGCACCCGTGAGAAGGCATTCCACTCCCCCTCCATCGTTGGTCGCCGTGTTGCCTGCGACCGTACAATTCTCTACCACACCGCCGTCCTGACACTCCACGCCTCCTCCCTGGGCAGCCCGGTTTCCCACTACGAGGCAATTCCGCACCGTGCTATGGAAACAGAACACGCCTCCCCCTCCGGTTTGCGACGAATTGTTGGTCACGATGCAGTCGTTCACCAATGCCCCAGTATTGCAGAAGACGCCGCCGCCTCCTCCTCCCGAAGCATTGCCGGTGATCACGCACCGGTCAACGGTTCCACCGTAGAGACAGTCGACGCCACCTCCGCTCCCGTTGGCGACATTGCCGCTCACAAAACAGTCCGAGACACTGCCACCGTAGATGCATTTCACCCCGCCGCCCGCATTTCCGTTCACCAGGCTGTTCTTTACGGCACCGCCGTAGTAGCAGAACACCCCGCCGCCATCATCGGCGAAATTGCCGCTGACCGTGCAATTGGAGATTGTCCCGCCCTGGTCACACCAGGCGCCTCCACCGCACTGCTCTCGGTCGTAATCGCCCTCAGTCCGGGCATATCCATTGGTAAGCGTAAATCCCGCCAACACGGATCCAGTGGTCAGATAAGCGCAACGCATGGCCCCCGCGCCCATAGGCCCCTGCCCTTGGATCACCGTCACCGCCGGGCCGTTCACGCTTCGAACCGTCATGGGCCGGGTAATCGATACACGGTTGGACATGCCATACACCGTGGTCCCGCCCGCTGCATAAACGCCATTGCTCACCCATACCATCCCGCCTACCGCCACGGCATCGACCGCAGCCTGAAAGTTCGTCGCGGCGGTAGCCCAGTTAGTGTAAGGAAACGTGTGCGAACCCTGTACTGCGACATAGGCTACCGGAGGCATCGCAACGAAGGTCGCAACGAGAGTGTGATGGTTCGTGACATTGGCGAATGAATAATCGCTCGGGGAGCCGACGGAGACGACGTCGACCGCGACATTCGCGACGCGATAGCCAGGATCCGCCGTAATCGTAAAGTTCGTGGTCTCGCCATCCAGCACCTGCACGATACCACGCGGGGTGATACTTCCATGAGCAAAGGCCACAGCCGTGATGGTCCACAGCGGGCGAGCTTCATAACTCTCTCCGGCAGCAACCGTCGTGCTCCAGATGCCATGGGGCGGAATCTCCCCGATACTAACGGTCGTACCGACCCCGACCTTGAGGCTGGCTTGGATCGACCGGTCATCCGATGTATTCACCACGAAGATCTGGTCGTAACCGTCAAAGAGATTCTGTACCCGAACGGTCTGAAGAGCCGGCCCAGAGCCATAGGTGACAGCACTGGTCACTTGGAGTTGGTTCCAGAATGTGGATTGCAGCAGTCCTTCGGTCGCCGCCCCCACCGTCAGTTCGCCGATCAAAGGGTGACTCGTTAGGTTGTCAAAGGAGTTAGTATTCGTCAGTACAGTTGCGTTCCGTGTGTATCCGAAAACGGGTGCGACATCTGCCTCGCCGTTCTGGTCTACGGCCGGCTTATAGGTTACGTCCGACGGAGTCTTCAGGTTGGAAATGACCGTGACCTTACCATTGTGAGCCGACGCGGAGTCCGGCACATTATTCGCCCGCACTCGCGCCGAACCAGCCAACACGACCGAACCCTGCAGTTTCACCATACCGGGCGTACCGTAGCCGCCCGCCCCGCCATTGCCGCCGCCACCGCCGCTGCCACCATCGCTGCCAGCACCACCGTTTCCACTGCTCCCCCCGCTTCCACCGCGACCGCCATACATGCGAGTACCGCCAATACTCCCACACCAAGAGTTACCTCCGGCGAACCCGCCAGCACTACCGTTCCCCCCGGTCTGACCCACTCCACTGCCGCCGCCTGAATATCCTGCTGTTGGAGTTACCCGTATGCCTGCTGAGATATTCACCACGCCGGAAAAAATAGTTACTCCTTTGGCCGCAAGAACGATGGCTCCACCTCCGTTGGCCCCACTGCCACCGATACCGCCGTTTCCCCCTGTTCCACCTGTTCCACCACTTCCTCCCCCGCCTCCGTTCGCGTTGCCTCCCAATCCACCCACTGCTCCTGATCCGTAACCGCCGAATGAGCCATTGTAGACCCAGTATCCCCCACCCCACCAGTTAGCTTTGTAGTAATAGCAGGAACCCCCACTGGCAGCCCCAGACAGACCCGAGGCGCCCTGCGCACCTCGATCTCCGGATCCCCCACTAGCACGATTCCCGCCGCCGCCACCACCAGAGCCCTGCCCACCACCGCCACCGCTGCCACCACCGGAACCTCGCATGTAGTTGGGGTTGGTTGAATCGTGTTTGCACCCACCACCACCGCCGCCACCTGCGCCACCACCACCGCCGCCGCCACCGGCACCGCCGCCGCCACCACCGCCGCCACCGCCGCCGCCACCGGCGCCACCACCACCACCGGCGGCGACCGTCAAATCGTCAGCAGAGGCGGCAAACAGTGCGTGTCCAGCGACCTGTCCGGCCGAAGCCGTTGCTCCATTTCCTCCTGATGGGGGCACCGCCGTGGCCGCCGTACCCGGGGTGCCATTTGAACCCGATGTGCCGTTGCCTCCGTAGTGCGATGCACCATCGAAGTTAGGGAACACAACTCCTGCACCTCCGCGGCCCGCGGTTGCGCCACGGGCCCCGCCTGCGCCAGGCGAAGTATCAGCAGCACCTCCTTGCCCAGCGGTGCCAGCCGCACCGGCCGCCCCACCTGATGCCCCACCAAAACCCGCTCCTCCCGCCGTGCCGTCGGTTCCGGCGGTTCCGTTGCCGCCCGCCACGCCAGGTACTCCGTTACTCCCGTCGACTCCCAAACTGCCATCCGCACCGCTACCACTTCCGGATCCTCCGCTGCCGCTATTCCCTCCGGCGCCGCCATTGCCGCCGCTTCCGCCGGCACCGCCAACCCCACTCAGCCCAGCGGCGCCTGCATTCCCGCCTGCACCGGCGCCACAACGGGCGACTAGGGCGCCTGAGACGTCCAGATTGGCCGCGATCTTGATGTCGGAGGCGGACGCGAGAATCAGGGGGCGCGAGCCCGTGATCGACACAGTCGCATTACTGGGGATGCTCAGGCTCGCGAAATCGTAGACAGCCGCACCATCTTCCACGCGCCCCTCGAGCGGCGTCGCGGAACCGACACAGAAGGTGGGCGGCGTGACGCCAGTATCGATCACGACAGTCTCACCATTCGTAACGGTCATGGCGCCAAGGTCACCGGCGCTCGTGAATACCGCAAACGTGACGTATCCGCTCCACAGGTAACTCGTAGACTCCTCGCCCATCACGGTGTTCGGGAAGGAACCGAACGGTTGCGCCAGTTGGAACCCGTCGTCGACTTCACCGGCAGCGTAACTGGGCACATCGCGAGGACTGTCCGTCTGAAAGGCGAGCCAATACGTGCCATTGGCAAGTTGGAGAGTCGAGGGGATACCGGAGGGAATCGGCACGTTGAGCCAAGCGCTATTCGCCGTGTTGGTCACAACACCCGATTGCCAAAGCAGCACCTTGGGCACAGTGTCGTCGTAAATCGCCAGGCGCACGTGCCCATGCGCCTGATGCGAGTAGAAACGCACATCCGCTAGATACCTGGTTTCCGGCATGGAAAGTCGGGTGGCCAGGATACGATCGTTCCAACCGCATGGTACCTTCACCACACGCCCCGGTGGGTTATATGCCCCGAAGTAGGCGTAGCCACCCGAGGCGTTCATGACCGCACTGTAGAGGTTGCCCTCTCCGGTGCTGATCGTTGCGGCACCTGCCCGCGCTAAATCAGACATCCGCACCTTGACGACTCTTCCCGGCAGGGTGCTCGTTCCGAACCAAGCGTAACCGCTCGCGGTGTCGACCACAGCGGCGCGAAGCCAGTCCTCTCCGGCATCCAGAGTCAAGGCGCCCACCCGCGAAAGGTCCGATCCCCGAACCTTGATGACCTGTCCCGGTGCGGTCTCGGTTCCGAAGAAGGCATAGTCTCCTGTACCGTCCAAGACCGCACTGCGCAAGGAGTCCTCCCCCGAATTGAGGGTCAAGGCGCCCACCCGAGTGAAGTCCGACAGCCGCACTTTCACGACACGCCCGGGTGAAGTGTATGTTCCAAAGTAGGCATATCCCCCGATGGCATCCAAGGCCGCACAGTATGGGGTATTCTCCCCGGTGCTGAAGGTCAAAGCGCCCACTCGCGTGAAGTCCGACAGCCGCACTTTCACGACCCGTCCTGGCGAGGTGTATGTTCCGAAGTAGGCGTGCCCGCCCGTAGCATCCAACACGGCGGACCGGAGCATATTTTCCCCGGTGTTACAGACCAGAACCCCCACCCGCGTGAAGTCCGAGAGCCGTACCTTAACCACTTGTCCCGGTGAGGTATCTGTTCCGAAGTAGGCGTGCCCGCCTGCCTCGTCCAAAACCCCGCACCGAAGATTGTTCTCCCCGGTGTTGCAGACCAGGGCGTCCACCCGCGTGAAGTCCGACACCCGGACCTTCACCACCTTCCCCGGGGAGGTATACGTCCCAAAATAGGCGTAGCCGTCCGAGGCGTCTGGAATCGCGCACCGGAGGTTGATCTCGGTTGACAGAACCAGAGTCCCGTTGGCACGCAGCATGTCAGAAGGGTAAACGGTTGATCCCACGTCGCTGTTGCCAGCTACGGGATCCGAGAACAAGAGGGAGCGATCCTCCATCACATAGCCTGCGGCGTCCTTGACGCGAATGGTGACGCGATAAACTTTTTCCTCAAGCCCGTGTCCCACCCATTCGCTCGAGTAAAGCCCAACTTGAGGCAATGCCATGCCGGGCGAATTGTCAGGGCCAGGTGTCAGCGCCACCGTCTCGATGCCCGGAATGACCGCTTCAACCCGCGCAATCCCGTTCTCCGCCCGCACCAGGGCCTGGATCGTGATCTTCTCCCCGTTCTTGCACGTGTGCGAAGAAATGCTAGGGATGATGCGGATGCGGGCATCACCCTGGGGTATGGAACGTAGATCCGCTGATCCGCTGGCCGATGCATTCAGATGGCCTGCCAGAGTCTGGCCCTCCAAGAGTTGCGGCACTATGCACGGTCGATCACCTGGAGGGCGAGACTCTGGCGAGCCGCATTTCTCGACACCCGACACCCCCGCCATTCCCAGCGTTAGCCAAAACCCGGACGCCAGCACCAGCCACCGCATGGAATTCAGACGGTACATAATAGCCTCTCTTTCGCGCACAACTCGACGTTCATTACATCCATTCATGTCATAGAGGGCGAAGTGAAATCCCGGCTCACCACAGACCCAATGCTCGGTCCCGTCCCCTGGAGGGCGAGACTCTGGCGAGCCGCTGGTCCCTGGAGGGTGAGCGTCCTCGCGAGCCGCGTGCAGAAATGGGCATGCGTGAGAACAAAAGAACCGAACGAAATTCTCTTTCTTTCGCTCATTATGCCCCTCAATTGCACTCGGCTCGCCAGAGTCTCGCCCTCCAAAACGTGACGTGCTCGATCAAATCACCCAAAGAATCAAACCCTCAAATCATCCTATTGCCCGCCGCGAACTGGCCATACGTAGGTCGTGTACGTCTTAACGTTGCCGTACACGTTGCCGTCGTACAGGCCCACGTACCACGCGCCGGTCGTAGAGCCCGCAGGCGTAGTAGCCGACCAGTAGTAAGCCAACTGGACACCTGTGAACGGATACCCTGAAGGTAACGCCGGATTGTAGCGATCATAGTCAATCAAACTCTGCAGTTCACGCAAGTTCGGCAACCGCCAGTCACTATACCCGGCCAACGAGTACCCCTCGCAGTTGTCCACCGCCGTGTTCCAGACAACGGTGCCCCAGATGTTCGCGTTCTTCGTCCACATCAACCCCGTCAGGTTATCCGTCACCGTCCCGTCGCCATTATCCGTGAACCGCGGACTCGGCGACGCCACGCCTTTCTGATACGTCGCGTCATCGCCTGTGCGATAGACTGTGGTCTGTCCCGTCTTGGGCACCGGCGCGTGAGCCCGCGTTCCGGTATTCGATCCCCATGCCCCCGCGTTCAGTCCCCAATAGGTCTTGCCGCTGAGCACATCGCCGGCCACCGCTGCATTGGCATTGGTAGCCGGGGCCTTGCCCATGACCTGGTTCAGGGAATGCCCCGTACTGCCGGGGCCGGCGCTTGGCTCAGTGAACACGCTCTGCATGCCGCCCGTGCCGGCGTCGAGCCGGTTGTAGAGATCCTCCAGCGTATACATGGCGCTACCCGGATCCGTGGGTACCGCCGGGGAGTCCAGATTGCCGCCGTGAACCGCCATTGTCCCAACCAGACCGCACAAGACGAGCATCCCAACCGCTCCCCATTCTCTGCCGTAACTCCGGTCCTTCATGTCGACCTCCTTGTTGCTGCTACTCTTCAATCCGAATCTGTTCCAGACATTCTCACACCAAGCGCCGTTCAGACGGCTCACCGCAGGTTCGCCTTCCCATTGTCCCTACCGGTGAGTGCTCCATGAGTGGATTCTGGAGGAAGACGCCGCGTCGACTTGGGCAGAGCGACTGCAGTCGTGGTAAGGTGGACCGTGTTGCCTCAGCACGGCCAGACGCCGGCAGGGACGCCGGCGTCCACCAGGAGTGATCCCTGGTCGGTCTTGGAGTGTTGGTCTGTCGCAAAAGCCAAGGGAAGTGCCAAACAAAAATAGTTTTGTTCCACGTCGCTATCCTCCTTGGTTTCCGCCAGCCCTTATGTGGTTTCCCAC
>CAYOIT010000082.1:0-19362 GCA_964404035.1 uncultured Verrucomicrobiota bacterium
GGCGCTCTACGAAGTCCCAAGGCTGGAATCAATGCCTTTCTCCCCCGCCGACTAGACTTCCACTTTCGCCACCAGCTTATACATGGGCGCCTCGCCTGCCATCGGGGCATGCGCATCCTCCGGGAAGAAGACGGCAAAGTGGCCGACCGGAACAGGAATCCACCACTCGGGCCGGTCCTCATAAAACTCAACATCCTTGGCCGCGTCGAAGCCCTTCCCCTTCAGGGTTGAATCCAGGTGTCTCCAGCCCATCAGGTCAAAGCCTTCCACCACGTATTGAATATCGATGTAACGGCGATGGGTTTCGAACTTGGCCCGCGCCTGCCCGCGTCCGCCTTCGGTGATCACATTGGCATACAGCCGGCTGCCATCGATCTCCTGACGCCCGGCAGGCAGTTTGGCTCCCGTTGACTGCTTCCTGAGCCAATCGAACGCCGCCTTGAACCCCGGATGCATGGCATTATACCGTTCCGCATTCTGAATCGTATCGAGAATCATCGTCGCTTCCTTCCTGTTGCAATGACTGTGTCTGCATGTTTAACCATCACGTGTTACCCCTCGTCAAGGCTGCGGGCGAGCCGCACAATGGCCTCAACCCGATCGGCAATGGCAACAGGCGCCTCGCGCAGGGCCACGTCGAGAGTGACCGGACGTGAAACGGCCGCAAAGATCGCCGTGAAACCGGCGGCATAGGCTTCCCGCCAACCTTCCGCCAGTGCTCCCGACAAACATACGCACGGCACGCCGGCCTGCTTGCAGCAGGCCGCCACGGCGGCGGGAAGCTTGCCTCGTGCCGTCTGTCCATCCGTGCAGCCTTCGCCGGTAAGACAAAGATCGGCGCCCGCTAGGTGTTCCCGCAGGCCGGATAACTCGATGGCAAGATCAGCCCCCGACCGGAATCGGGCCTGCAGAAAAGCCTGTAGGGCGAACCCCAACCCACCGGCGGCGCCTGTTCCCGGTTCCATCGACACATCCCGCCCAAGATGCGCGGCCACAACCTGGGCAAAATGCCGGAGGCCGTGATCAAGCCGAATCACCTCGTCCGGACCAGCCCCTTTCTGCCCCGCAAAGACATCGGCAGCGCCCTGCGGGCCATACAGGGGGTTGTTCACATCGCAAGCCGCCACAAAAGAGATCGGAGGCAGACTGGCGGGGATGATCTCAGCCACACGCTCCAGTTCATCGCCACAAGGCGTAAGGAGCTGACCGGCCGCGTCTTTAAACGTCCACCCCAAGGCAGTCAACATGCCCAGTCCGCCGTCATGGGTGGCCGTACCACCCAACCCCACCACAATCTCACGGGCACCCGCGTCGATCGCATGCCGGATCAATTCCCCGACACCCCTCGTCGTCAGCCGGCCCGGACTCCTTTTCTCTACGGGAACGCGTTGCAGTCCGCAGGCCAGGGCGGATTCCACGACCGCGATGCGCCCATTGGAAAGAAACGTAAGTTCGGCGTCCACCGGTTCAAACAAGGGACCGGTCACGGTCACCCGCTGGGTTTCCCCGCCCGCAGCCAGGGACAGGGTGGCCGCAAATCCCTCGCCACCATCCGAGAGCGGGCATTCGACTACCTCCGGCAAAGGGGTCACGCGCCGGACGCCTTCGGCGGCCGCGGCACAGACCTGCGACGCCGTCAGGCACTCTTTCCAGGAATCGAAAGCCAGCACCGTTTTCATACGGATCCTGCTCAGAACCGAAGCGTCCGCACCCGTTCCAAGTACCATTTGTAGTCGGGCAGCGCCACCCCGGGGGTGATGAGGTGGTCCGGCATCATCATGTAGCCCCCATCTTTCATGAGAGGAATCAACCGCTGAATCTCAGCCTCCACCGCCTCGTGGCTCTTCTCCAAGGTCATCTTGTCAAAATGCCCGATGATGCGCAGTTCCTTGCCATACTTCCGGCGAAAGGCCATGCCATCGGCTTTCCATACCCCGACTTCGATCGGAAACTGCACATTCACCCCTGCGTCCAACCACGGTCCGACCAAAGCCGTCACATCGCCATCGGAATCGATACCGTAGAGCTTCACCCCATACTGCTCCAGCTTGGTCCGGATCTTCAGGTAGCCCGGCGCCACACACTCTCGGAAGATATCAGGACTCACGAATGGACCGCTTCGCCCGCAGATGTCCTCCCACCCGAATCCCATATCGACCTTGATCTTCGGCAGCACCTGGTCGGCCGCCCAGCAGACCAGATCCGCGATTGTCATCACCATCTCTGCAAACACCTCACGATGGTCATACATGAAGTAGGCCAGGTTCTCGACGCCCATCCAGTCCCGGATCCACCCCATGAGCGACCCGGTCCAGAACGAGATCGGCAGGCCGGAGGCTTCCGCAGCGGCCAGTCCGGCCGCCAATTGGGCCGGATCGCCCAGTCGCTTCGGGTCCGGCTGCAGCCGCCATTTGTAATGCTCCTCCCAATCCTTCGGCGTCTTGAGCGTGAAGTCGATGTAATGGGGAATATTGCTCTGATGCTTCCAGGCCTGGCAGACAACGCCGTTGCCGTCACGGAAGATGCGCGAATCACCACGATCCTCAATCGTCTGCTCCTCGAACCTGGGGAAAAGCCCGACATCGACGCCGACCCCGGTCCAGTGGGGCTTGGTTCCCAGCACGTCGTGAATGTTCTTGTCACGGGGCAGTCCCTCTCCATACCAGCGCTCCAGAGTCTCCGTCCAGCCGGTCCAGTGAACCACCGGCATCCGATCGAAGCTTCCGTAATACATGATCTGATGAAACAACTCGCGATTGGTCATGGTCTTGTCCTCACCTTATGTTTCCGAAACACATCCATACCGTCAGTTCACATCATGGCACCGCGCCTAATGACAGCGATAAATCAGCCGCCCACTGCCAGCGACTGTCGAACCACCCGCGCGTGGTGACCACGAAGCTCTTCGTCGGGCCAGCCGCGTCAACGTGGCCCATGACATAGTCTCCACCGGGACCGCGGTGACTCCACACCTGATAGCCCGACTCATCTGTCGCGGTAATAACGACGACATAGCGTTCCGGGGCGAGCGGGTTCGGGTAGATTAGGCAGGCGCCCGCGCCCGGACCTTCAACTGTAGCGGTCCCGAGTTGAAGGCCCGTCCCTGTCCATCGAAGCGGCAGGCGGTCTGCGATCTTCGCCAATAGGGTGTTGTTCTGTGGTGTGCCGATCAGGAGCAGGTGCGCCTTCTGCAGATCTTCGGCCGTCACGTCATGGTCCGCCTTGGTTTCAAAGAGCGCCCCCAGGCCCCAGTCGGCCAGCCGTTTGCTCATCTTCTCCAGCGCAAGCCTCGCCGCGTCGTCTCCGCCTGTGCCATGAACAAAGAGAAAACGCTCAAACTGAAAGTCATCGATCGGCCCCGATAAACCGTGCCGCTTGCGGTCTGCCGCCAAACGTCCGGCTCCCCACAGTCCCTTGGCATCACGAAGCAGTTCAACGGAAACCGGATCCGCGCCAACCACGGTCGAGCCGCAGGGCACACCATCCACCTGAAGCGTGAGGGACACACCCCGTGGGGCGAGGCGTTCATCGAGCCGCAACGACAACGCCGCTACGTTTTCTGTTTTGACCACAAGGTTGGTGCCGTCAACGTCCGCTGTGACGCGCCCGACTTCCGCCGGTGACACCAGACCATCGACTTGGACCCACCAGGCCGCATGGTAGCGCAGGGAAGCAACCGAGAACGTCACGTGCCGGGGATAGGGGGGCCGGCGGTGCGACAGAAGCCACCGATAGAAGGACGGATCGTCCAATTCCTCGGCTGGCGACCCGTGCATTGCTCCGGGGGCGTAGCGGGTGGCGAGCGGGTGGCCGAGTTCACGGAAGCGTTGTTCCATCGCCAATCTCTCTGCCGCCGCGTCCGGATCGTCTTCGCCAAAGGCGCTTCGCAGCGGCAAGTGAACGATGTTCTCAAGACGCGGCACGAGGCTGGCCTGTTCGAAAAGCTTCCGTTCCAGGGGGGATGTGATCGGTTCCGGCGCGGGCGGGGCCTTGAACTGCGGAGGAGGGATCTGCACCCTGATCGCCTGTCCGTAAAACGACGGGTAAAGCCGCAGCGCGGAGAACCCTGGCCGGCTGTCAATGCCCGCGAATAGCGGTGCGGCGGCCGCCCAGAGATCCGGCCGGCCCAGCGCCATCTGCCAGACGCCGCGACCACCGATGTGGCACCCCACGAGATAGAGACGATTCTCATCGATCCGGTAATGACGTTTCAGGTCATCAAGCCCGGCCCAAGTTTCCGCCGCGCTGATGCCGCCCCAGTCGAACTGGCGGTAAGCAGCGCCCTGATACACGATGGCACCCATGTCGCGGAACACCTCGGCCATCATCGCAAGCTGGCGTTCGTCAGCGAAGATCGAGTGCAGGAAGACGATCAACGGCAGACCGTTGGTGTCAACCGGATCCTGTACCGCCGGCACCAGGAGGGCATACGGCCGCCACTGGTCGGTCAGTGGAGAGCGATAGGCACGCACCAACGAACCGCTCCGCCCGGAGTAGGGATCCTGCCCGGCCTCCACCGCACTTACCGCCGTATCGAGCGCGGTCAGTTCGACCAGCATTTGATCCAGAAGGGTGCGACTGAGCATGTCGGGCCGAGCCTCGTTACCGATGTACGAGCGATTGCGGAGGAGCCAGGCCGCCAGCCCCGCGCACGCCGCAGGGTCCGCATCACCGCGTTTCTGCAGGGCCTCCAGACGTTTAACCACGGCCGTGTTCAAGGCCTGCATCCTGGCATAGCGAGCCCCTACGAGTTGGGCTTGGAATGTGTTCGCGGCCAGCACCTGCCCTTGTTCACCGGCGACCGTCACGGCAAAGGTGAATAGGCCCTCCACCCCATCGACGTTCATCGCCGCCTGCCCGAGGCTCACGCGTTCGCCCACCTTCTGCAGGGGTAACGTTACCGCTTCTGGAATCCGGGCAACGTCCGAGGGAAACGGCGGAATCGCGCTGACGGTGGCGGCGCTGGCGCCGTCAACATCCGCGATGGCGCTCAAGGTCATGGTTCGCGGGTCCGTCACACACCAGGTGGAGGGGCCGGCGAGCACCCGCGGCAAGGTCGTGTCGCCCTGCGGGCGCAGGATCAGCACGCCCGTATGCGTGGGATGCGAAAACGTGATCGCGCTCGGATACCAGACCAACTGCGTCTTGCGCCCGCTGCCATCGCGATCGTCCAGGAAGAGCTGGAAGCCGAGATAGGAGCCGGCGGCGGGGACAAAGCCGGAAAGATTCTTCCAGGGGATCCGGCATTCGAACGTGTAGCCATTGGTCCGGACCTGCGTCGCGCCTTCGACCCCCTCGAAATCCTTCTGCGGTCCCGTCACCAGTAGCACGGCACCGGAAACGAGCGGCGGCACCAGGGCCATCTGCCAGAAGCCGTCTACCCGTTGTTCTCCCGGATGAATATTGAAAAACAATTCAAATGTGTCGCCCTGCCACACCTCGCCGGGCCCATTGGCCTGCTCAATCTTGTTATCCCCAATATCCGCCGCGAAGTAGAGATACGACTCGTCCCAAGCCAGCCGCACGGCGCCGCTCACGTCAGGAGTCCCTGTCCACCCCCCATAGCGACGCACGCGATCCGAGGCTTGCCCAAGCAGGATCGTGACGGTGTCGGCCGGCCAGTCAGACAACCGGCCATCGAGTGCCGGAGGCGTCTGCAGGCTGCCGATGGACAGGATCTTGGGGGCCGCCTGTCCTTCCCTGAATGAGTCCCCGGACGTGGTTGCCGCCGTTGCCGCCGCCGTCATCAGGACGAGACCCAGCAGGCACAGGCATCGTAACGCGGTCGACGGCTGAACCCATCGCAAACGGGGAAAGTCATCGGGTATGGATCTGGATTGTGGCATGTTCATCCTTTGTTTTCTTTCTGACAGGGGATCGCACCAAAACCTCTCACCTCGCCAACCGATCAGCCAGCACGGCGTCGTGCGGGCAGGCATCGATGAACCCGGCACGTATGGCCGCCGGCTCCACCTGGCGCAGTGAGACGTCACCGCACGCAACCATGGCGGCCGCCATACCCGCCGCCTGCCCCATCAGGCAGGAGGTGGGCATGATCCGGGCCGATGACAGCGCGATACGAGTGGCTGAGAAACAACGTCCGGCCACAAGGACGTTCTCAAGTCCTTTCACGATCAGGCTACGGAGAGGGATCTGATAGGCAGGTATGACCTCCTTGCGGATCGCCGCCGAGTCCAGCGGGAAACACCCATGCGCCACCACATCCGTGAACCCTCGCCCGGCTCGAAGGTCATCAGCCGTTAGCACATAGTCGCCTTCGATGCACACGCTGTCCCGCAGGCCGAACATCGCGGCGGAATACGCCAGGACGCAGTCCCGCCCCTGCTCCGTTCCCTGAAAATGGCGAATGAACTCGGGAATGCGCCGGCGAAAGGCCCGACCGGCATCCGAATAGCCACGCCCTGTGGCCGTATCGAACTCTCCATTGGGCCACCACATCTTGAGCGCGGTCCGGTCCGGTTCCGGCCAGAGGCTATACTTGGGCGGTGGCCCACCCGGCTCCTCCCATTTCACACGCTGAGGGTGAGGATGCCCGGCCTGCTGCACGAAAAACATATGGCCGGGAGGAATCGACGCGGGATGGTCCGGATCCGGTGGCAACGGCACCGCCCCGGCATGCCGCGCCAGAACGCCGTCACCGGTACAGTCGATGACCACACGAGCCGCCACCCGCTGACTCAGTGACCGGTTGTGAATCACAACCTCCGTGACCCGCCCCTCTTCGACTTCCGCGCCGATGACATCGGTGGCAAACAGCAGATCCACTCCCTCCCGTTCGGTGAGCTCCTGCAAAACGAGGGCCAGCACATTGTGATCGAAGGTGTGGTTATAGAAAGGGGGATGCCGGGCCACCCGCCAGCCGTTGGCCTCTCCTATGGCGCCGTAGAACGCGAGGCCTTCCCAGATGGCATCGAACACGGGGCCCTGCCCCTTGGGTAACGAGTCGTCGCCAAAACAGAAGTTACCCACGCCGCCGCTGGTGCCAAGGCCTCCAAGAATCTCAAGCCGTTCGACCAACAGCGTTTTTGCCCCTCCGCGCGCGGCGGTTACCGCGGCGCCGACCCCGGCCATGCCGCCCCCGCAGACTACAACGTCAAATGATCCGACCAGGGGGAATTGATGGGCCTTTATCGTAATCTTGTTCTCCGTCCTGCGATGATGCGGAATCCCTATTCCATGGCTGACACCGGCTATTCCAATCGGCCGAACATGATACGTTCCTTGCGGCTGTCGGATGAATCACCCTGCGTCACGGTCAGGTAGACGGCACCCCGATAGTCCCGGAACGTCGGGTACTGGAAGGATTTGTCGGTCTCGAAACGGTACTTTCGCTCCCAGTTCAGGCCATCGACCGAGACGTCGATGTTGAACACGGAGCGGCATGCACCGTTGATCTGCGTGGACTCCTGCCACCCCAGGTAGTAAACCCCGCCGAACCGGTCAAAGGTCGGTTTCGAGCTGGTGCCGTTGGGGACAAGGGCCCAGTATTCATGGGGAGTCCAGGTGATTCCATCCGAACTCCGCGCGAACATGTAGTTGCAACCCCGCTCTTCCTGGCGGGAGATCGCGAGCCATGTGCCATCCGGCAGACGATTCACCGCTGATTCCGTGAGCTTCGCCTCGTTGGGCCGGAAAAGGTTCCCAAGAAGCGTGACCCGGGTAAGGTCGTCGTTCAACGTCGCCCAGGCATTCTGACCAATCGGGTAGTTGTTAACAACGGCATGGATTCTGCCATCGAATCGCTTGAACGAATCGATCATATAGGCGCCATAGGTCTGCCTCTTGCCGGTGAATCCCTGCGCCACAGCCTGCCGGTAGAAATACTGTGGTTGCATGGGAAAGACACCCTCGTCCGTCTCAAGTTCAAGCCGGTGAATAGTCCAATCGAACTCTTGATGCTTCAAGTCGTAATCCAGATACCAGGTCTGGGACTCCCGCACGCCGGGCTGCTCACTGGCGAAGAAGCACCGCAGGGTACGCGCATCCTTCTGGATGATCCGGGCCACGAAACATGCACCCACGGGAAGGGTTTCGTTTTCGTAAGCTTTTCCCGACGCCGCAAAGGTTTTCGTCAACTCCACCCGGCCGGTGGCCACATCCACAATCGAGAGGGCATTGTAGACATGCGGCCATACGGGATTCTCGCCAGGCTCCACATCATTGGCCATGTAGACGACATAGGCTTTGCCATCGAGGATGAGAAAATCAGAGTCGTGAGCCCCTTTGACGGCGGGCAGACAAATATTGGACAGCGTACCGAGCACGCGGTCGCCCGCCGCCTTGGGGTTCCAACCGGATGGAAGAAGTGTATGGGCCTTCATGTCGTAGGACTCCTCCGCGGGCTGTGCCCGCCGCTCAAATGGCTACGCCTCAACAACCGGCGACAGCAGTCGCTTGACCAGGTCTTCCGCGAAAGCCCCGTAGTTCTCCCACTCCAGGGCGACCTTGAACGGTCGCGCCGCCGGATCCTCACGGGTGAAGCCGTCGGCATCGACCCGAACCCCCATGGGGCTCATCTTAAGCCAACGCGTCGTATGGGCCAGGTGAATGGCCACGCAGTCGAAAAGAACGGATGAGTGCGTTTCCGGATCGCAGCCGCGCGTGTGGGTCTTGCCCCAGAGGCGGTAATTTTCGATCACGGCGCCCATCAGCGGATCCGTCGTGTCGCGCACCTGCTGATACAGCGCTCCATCCAGAACGACCCGTGCGCAGGTATCCAGCGGCGTGATCGTCGCGTCCAGCCACGGCGCGCTGAACACGGCCTGTGCGGCCGGCGCATCGCAGACAACGTTCCACTCCGCTCTGGGGCTGGGCTCCATGCCCAGGCTCAGATTCGTCGTGATATGCCAGTGGAAACTGCCATGCATGCCGACAAAACGCGTGCGCTCAGCGATGCGCGGCTCGCGTCGCAATGCCTCGGCAATATTGGGGACCGGCCCAATGCAGATAAGCGTCACAGGCTCGGAGGCGGACATGATAGTGTCGATAATCGCCTGGACGCCGTCGTGATGCACACGACCGGGGTAACGGCTGAGGTCGTAATCCTCGACCCACGCCATTTGTCGGCATTGCGTCTGGCGTCCCACACCAGGAATCCCAACCCCGATGGGAACATCGGTGCGTCCGGCCGTTTCAAGCAGGCGCGCGATGAGCCTGGCCCGGTAGGTCGTGTCGGCGGTATCCGCCACCACCAGTTTCACATCCAGCTCCGGCGACTTGAGCATCAGGGCCAACGCCCAGGTGTCGTCAATGTCGTCGCCAATGTCCGTATCAAGGATTACAGGAATTCGTTTCATATAGCGGTGGAAGATAACGCGTCGCGCCGGCTTTTTCGCTCTTTTTTTTCAGTCTCAGTCAGGTGGGCGGAAACATTTCCGCTCCCACTGCCGCCGCCTTTGTGATAGAAGGAACCAACTTCCAGGGAGATCGCATGAAACAGCATAATCACATCATCGTTGGCATTCACATCACGGATCGGGTCAAGCGCGCCAGTGTCGTCCAAAAGGTACTCACCCAGTATGGCGTCAACATCAAGACCCGCCTCGGGCTTCATGACGTCACCCAGGACCTTGCCTCCAATGGCATCATCCTCCTGGAAATGGTGGGGAACGAACGCCAGTGCCTGACCATCCTCAAGAAGCTTAACGCCATCGGCGGCGTTGAAGCCAAGAAGATGGTCTTCAGTCACGACTGATCACCCGGCGGCCTCAAGCTCGTAGCCGGGCAATCCCGGCTACGGCTGTCGTCTTACAGTTTGATGACGGCCACGCCGAAGATATCCAACCGGAGGCTGTCGCCAGTGGCTTTTCCGGTGATCAGTTCGCGTTTGCCTTTCGGCACGTTTACGGTTTGCGGCGTCTCGGTGTGATTGATCAGGAACAGGAGCTTCCGCCCCCCGCCCTGCCGAACCGAAGCCTCGACCCCTGGCGGGGGCTTGACCACCGGTCTCACCTTGGCCATCTTGAGCACTTCCGCCATCAGCGCGTCATAGAATTCCGGTTCCTTGACAACCGCGCCGACATAATAGCCGACACCCTTGCCATACCGGTTGCGGGTCGCCGCCGCGAAGGTCTTCATGTGCCACTGACTGTAGCCCGCCAGGACTTCCGCCTTACCGGGCTTGACCCAGTCGGCATAGTGGATGGCCGTCAGAGTCTCAGGGAAACCCGGGGTCCCCACCATCGCATAGGGGAGATCGTCCGGAAGACCTTCATATTCCTCTATGGTGATCCCCAAGGCCTCCGAGAGCAGTCCCGGCAGGGTCCGGGCATGGCAGAGATTCGTCTCGTCCTTCACTCCGGTCCGGCAATCGGTCAGCAACACGCCGCCCTTGGCCACATAGTCGCTCAGGGCCCGGGCCACCGCGTCGGGCAGAACGTGCAGATCCGGCGCAATGACCGCCCGGTACTTTGAGAAGTCATCCGTAGTCCGGATCATATCCACATTCACACCGGCCCGGAACAAGGCGTTGTAGTACCGGTGCATGGCCTCATGGTAGTTGTTCTTGGCGAACCCCGGCTGGAGCCTCAGGGCCCAGATGCTGTCGTAGTCGTAGATCATGGCGACGCTCGCCTTGACGGTGGTGCCCTCCATGACTTTGGCCAGCTTGTGCAGTTCCTGCGCCGTCTGCGCCGCTTCACGATACCGGCGCAGCGGTTTGCCATCGTGGCCCAGCAAGCCGTGCCAGTACTGCTCCCGCCCGGCCGTGCAACTCCGCCACCGGAACCAGATCATGCCGTCCGCCCCGTGCGCCACCTGCTGGTAAGCGATGTTGCGAATTTCGCCCGGCCATGGGTTGCGGTTGAAACTTCCCCACCCACCCGGGCCGGCCGTCTGCTCCATGATCCAGAAGTTCTTCTTCTTCAACCCGCGCGTCACGTCGGCGCCGGCGGCGGCCCCGTAATGCACTTCCGGCTTGCCCCATACGGGATAGTTGTCCCAGGTGACATGATCCAGATCGGCGGCCAGATCGTAGTAGTTCAGGTCGCTGAACAACCCCATGAAGTTGTGAGTCACGAAGTGCTTGGGCGCCCCTTCCCGGAGAATGCGCACCTGGTCGGCCTGGAAACGGACATTGAGCCACGAGAAGTACCGCTGCCAATCCAATCCGGCGCTGGGATTGCTTCCCCCCGGTTCGACGGGAATGGGGATTTCCGCCCATTGCCCATAGCGGTGCCCCCAGAAATGGGTTCCCCAGGCCCGATTGAGTTCATCGAGGGTACCGTACTTCTTCCGGAGCCATTGCTGGAACTCGGCCTGACAGGTGGGACAATAACAACTCGGGTGCCCGAACTCGTTGTCGGTCTGCCATCCGATGACATTGGGTGTGCCGGCGAAGTGTTCAACCATGGCGCGCGTGATGCGTTCGGACAGCAACCGGTATGCTCCGGAGGTGAAACAGTTGTTCTTGCGCACCCCCCACACCACACGGGTGGCGTCCTTCTGCATGGCCAGTGTTTCGGGATACTTGCGGGCGCACCAGGCCGGCATCACCGCCGTCGGGGTTCCCAGAATGGCGGAAATGCCGTGCTGATGCAGAACGGACAGGGCATCGTCCAGCCATCCGAACTCGAATCGTCCTTCTTCGGGCTCCAGAAACACCCAGGCGAATTCCGCCAAACGCACCACGTTAAAGCCCGCCTTGCGCATGGCTTTGGCATCCACATCCCAACGTTCCCTCGGCCAATGTTCAGGATAATAATCCGCACCAACATACATGACGCACTCTCCTAACGCGGGCCATCGCCCGCAACCCGATTGCCGTACGGCGGGCACTACGCTGCCCGCCGCCGGGCGACGTAGCGCCCGGCCTACTGGGTTATGGTTAATAACCCCCTCTGACTATTTCAGCGATTGAAGCAGCTCCCCGATGGACAGCGTGGCCCCGCAGATCACTTCGTCCGAGGCTCCGTAGTACACCGTCACGCGATCACCGTCCACCACATGTCCATTGGTGAACACCACGTTCCCAAAGAAACCGGTCAGTTCGTACGCGGCTTCCGGCTCAAGAATCGGCTTCGTGGAGCGAGCCAGCACGCGGTAGGGATCCTTCAGGTCGCAGAGCATCAAGCCAAGCGAGTAGCGATTCTTGGGATCGGCGCCATGGTAGATCTCCAGCCACCCCTCCGGTGTCCGGATGGGCGCGGCCCCGGCGCCGAGGCGTTCGCCGTCCCACTGCCCCGGCCGCGTCATCGCCACGCACCGGTGATCGCCCCAGTGGAGCAGATCCGGCGAACGGCCGCACCAGATGTAGTTCCCGCCCAGGCCAAGACCGCTGGGCCGATGGAAGGCATAGTATTCTCCCCCGATCTTTTCAGGGAACAGCGCGCAATCCTTGTTGTGTGGGGGAATGATGACTCCATGCCGCGTGAACGTCTTCCAGTCAACCGTGGACGTCATGCCCACCGCTACTCCAGCGGAGGAAACCACCGTGTAAGTCAGGTAGTAGCGCCCTTCAATCTCGGTCACACGGGAGTCTTCGATCCCGAATGATTCCAACGCACCCTGCCCCATCAGCGTCGGTTTTTCATCCACTTTGAACGTGATGCCATCGTCACTCCAGGCGAGACGCAAATGCGATAGCGTCGTCAGGTACATGGCGCCTTTGTAGACGAACACACGGGAATCATCCGCCTTCAGATCGGGATCGCCCTTGCGGAAGCGCAGGATACGGATGCCGCTCTCTTCCGTGGGATCCAACACGGGAGTGCTGATCCAGCCCTCTTCCTGCCTGGGCCGTTCGGCGACACGCAGCAGCAATCCGGTACGCCCCTTGTAGCGAAAAGCTCCCGGGTTAAGTAAACACTCAACGACCATATCGGGCCGACTGGCCTTACAGTCAGCCGGTCGTAAGATCGGATTGTTCGAAAAACGTTGTGCCGCCATGGATCCTCCCTGCTCAGTGACTCCCGCCGTTCAAGAATCGTCTCACCGTCCGCCTTCTCCACCTCGTCTTTGCACCATGATGGATATCTCAGGCGGGAAAAGGAATCAATGACATTGCATCACCGTGGACGCCTTTTCAACTGGCTTTGGGCGCTTCACTCAGTAGACTTCCAGGGATTGGAAAGACTGGGGAAGCGCGAAGCCTGTCGAGCCCGCGGCCCGTTCAAGCGAAAGGAATCCTTATGCACCGCGATCAACTGCCATCCGGAGCGCGATTTGCCTTCTGGGATGATGCCACGACCTATCATGCCGTCTACCACGTTGCCCAAGGCCACCCACGGGCGGCAGATACGAACGCAGGCACGGCCGACGCCCCGTTCCTCACGATTGCCGCGGCCGCGAGCCGGCTCCAACCCGGACAGAAGGTCGTTGTGCATGAAGGGGTTTACCGCGAGTGCGTGCGGCCGGCGCGGGGCGGACAGGGCCCCGACCGGATGATTGCCTACGAAGCGGCGCCGGGTGAGCGCGTGGTGATTCGAGGGTCCGAGCTCTGGACGCCGACCGTTTGCCCGAGCAGCGGCTACCAAGTCTCGGGATCGACCGGCCCCATCTGGATGGCGGACTTGCCGATCGCCGTGACCGCGGACTACAACCCGTTCGCGCTGCGCAATGCCTACGCCTACCTGTCAGTCTATGGCGACACCCAAAATGGCGCGTTCATGCAGCGGGCCCTCTCGCGGCGAGGAGCCCTTTTTCTCCGGGGAGTTCCCTTGCGGCAGGTTTTCCACTATCGCGATCTGGCGCCAGCCGCCGGCGCCTTCTGGGTGGAGGAGCCCGGACGGCGCCTCCACTTCCGCCTCCCCGAGGACTCCGACCCGAAGGGGGTCACGCTGGAGGCGACCGCGCGCGAACAGATCATCGCCCCGCTGGATGACGGCCTCGGCTACCTTCGCCTGAGCGGGTTCATCTGCGAACACGCGGCGGATGGCCTGCCTGTGCCACAGCGCGCCGCCGTCAGCACGATGCGCGGCCACCACTGGATCCTGGAGGGGCTGCGGATCGCCTGGGCGAATGGCTGTGGCATGGATATCGGCCAGCAGACCTGGGACGCCGCGATTCCCGACCTGACCGGAGGCCACATCGTCCGCGGGAACACCATACGCCACTGCGGCGTATGCGGTTTGGCCGGGGCGCTGGGAGTACACCATACCCTGATCGAGAACAACCTCATTGAGGAGATCGGCGGCCTGAACATGGAGCGTATGTGGGAATGCGCGGGCATCAAGTTCCACCTGGCGGAACACACCCTGATCCGCGGCAATACGCTCCGCCACATCCATCACGCCAGCGGGATCTGGCTGGATTGCAGCCACGTCAACACCCGCATCACGGACAATGTCTTCGCCGATATCTCGTGCCTTAATGGGGCCGTCTACATGGAGATGAACTTCGACCTGAACTGCGTGGATCACAACATCTTCTGGGAGATCCACGAGGCGGAGCCAGCCTGTGGCGGCGACGGGGTTCGGGCAGACTGCAACGAGACGCTGATGGTGGCGCACAACTTCTTTGGGAACATCCAGGGCTGCGGCACGAACTTTTCCCTTAACCAGAGTGACCGAAGGCACGAGGGGCGCACCGGCCTCTGCCGCGCCAATACGGCCCTGAACAACGTGTACTACCGCTGCCCGCACCGCATCGCCCTGGGCCGGCGCGAGGAGAATCGCTGCGACGGTAATCTCTACGACGCCGCGGGCGACGGCTGCTCTTTCCAGATCGTCCACCCGGCTCCCGGTTGCCATCAGAATCTGGCGGGCTGGCAGCGCTACTTCAACCTCGATCCGCACTCCACGCAGGCGACGGTCACCGCTGAGTTCGACAGCACGTCTGGCAGCCTCGATTGGCGTGCTACCGGGCCCCTGCCTGAGACCCAGCCCGTCCCCTGCCTGCCTTCCGCGGCCCACAGCAAGGAACCAGGGCCGAGGCGCGGCCGGCGAGATGAATCGACATCGTGACGATCAGGCGCCGACTATCGGCCCGTCTTGTCCTTTTCCATCTCCTCGACACGGAATTCGGCGCCGCTCGAGACCTTCTCGATGCGTCCATCGCGAATCCAGCAGACGCGGTCCGACGAGGCGAGCATCTTCGTGTCATGCGTCGAGCAGATCACGGTCACCCCTTTTTCGGAGTTCAATGACTTCAGTAGGGCGATGATCTCGGACCCCGTCTTGGTGTCCAGGTTGCCGGTGGGTTCATCCGCCAGAACGACATCCGGCGTGTTGGCCAGGGCTCGGGCGATGGCGCAGCGCTGCTGCTGGCCTCCGGACAGCTCACCGGGCTTGTGATGGAGGCGATGTCCCAGACCGACCAGTTCCAGAATCTTCGTCGCCCGGTCTACGGCTTCCTTTTTGCTCGCCCCCTGAAACGTCATGGGCAGCATCACATTCTGCAGCGCCGACATGACATTGATCAGGTTGAAGGTTTGGAAAATGTACCCGATTTTATTGCAGCGCACCCAGGCCTGTTCCGATTCGGACAGTTCGAACAACGACTCCCCTTCAAAATAGATCTTTCCTTCCGTGGGCACGTCCAGCGCCCCGATCTGATTGAAGAAGGTCGACTTTCCGGAACCGGACGGGCCCATGATGGAGATGAATTCATGACGATGGATGTCCAGCGTCACCCCTTTCAACGCCCAGAGTTCCTCGCCACCCAGAAAGTAGCGTTTCTTGACGTTGTCTGCCTTGATGATGATATCGCTCATCTCAATGAAACTCCCCTGCACTGAAGTCGACTTCGCTGGGTTTGGCCTTGCGCACGATCCGTCCATCCTCAATCCAGAGGATGCGGTCCGACCGTTTGAGCATCTTAAGGTCATGCGTGGCCGAAATGATCGTGACCCCCAACTCATCGCGCAGACGGGCAAGCAGCTCAATCATTTCCTCGCCGGTATGCAGGTCCAGATTTGCCGTCGGCTCATCCGCCAGCACGATATCGGGGCTGTTGGCCAGGGCCCGGGCCAGCGCGCAGCGCTGCTGCTGACCGCCGGAAAGCTCCGCCGGTTTGTTCAGCGGCCGGTGCGCCAAGCCGACCAGCTTAAGAATATACATGGCCTTCTCGCGCGCTTCTTCGGCGTCCAGCCCGGCGAAGCTCATCGGCAACATCACGTTTTCAAGGCAACTCATGACCTGGATCAGATTGTAACATTGGAACACGTAGCCGATCTTGCGGCAGCGCAACCAGGCCAGTTCGTTATGATCCAGTTGGGCAATATCCACCTGGTCGATATAGACCTTCCCGGAACTGGGCTTGGCCAGCCCGCCGATCATGTTGAACAAGGTGCTCTTTCCCGATCCCGAAGGGCCCATGATCGAGAGATATTCCCCCTCGTAGATGTCCACCGACACCCCTCGTAGGGCGTGGGTTTCCTGCGTCCCCGTACGATAGATCTTCTTCACATCCACCGCGCGGATAATGCTGCGCCGCCCGCCTGCCTCAGCGGCCGGGAACAGCGCCTCCAATTTGTTCCTGTCAATGTCCATACCCGCTCCTAGACGGTACTCCGCAAGGCCACCGCCGGCACCATCCGTGAGGCCACACTGGCGGGATAAATCGCGGCCACAATCGCCAGCGCGACCCCCGCCACGACACAGAAGAGCCCCTGCAACAGCAGCACCGGCAAAGACAGGGACGACAGCACCAGTTCCGGGCCGTACGACAGGCTGAACACGCCGGCGGCAAACAGGGCCCCGCCCACGCACCCGATCAACGACCCGGTGAAGCCGAGAAGGCTCGCCTCGATAAAAAAGACCTGGCGGATGAAGGCGGACAGGGCCCCCAGGCATTTCATGGTGCCAATCTCCCGGAACCGTTCGGTGACGGACATCAACATGGCATTGGCAATGCCGATGACGGTCACGAGTAGCGAGATCACGATGATCCAGACGGTCCTGAATTTCAGGCGTCGCGCCGCGGCGGCCTGTTCGGCGGTTTCGTCGGGCTGCAACTCGCGCTCCAGCACCACCATGACGCTGCCCGCGCCGGCATCGACCGCCTGGGTCGTGCGCGTCACGGCCACCACCTTCTGCTCGGCCAATGCCAGCACTTCTTCCCACATCACCTTGGGGGCGGTCCCGTTGCCCACAACAAGAACGGTCACGGCGCCTTTGGCCACTTCCGCCAGGGCGACTGACTCAACTCCCACGGCGGGAGCCTCAACGGGAACGGTACCCGCCCAACGCAGACGGTTCCCCCCGTGTTCGCACAACTCGGCCAGGAAACGGCCCTCGATCTCGCTGAGCGGCCCCGCCTGGATGACCCCGACCACGCGGCCCTGGATCGGGCCGACCTCCGCCGTCAGGAAACTCATCATGCGTTTCATCTCGGCGCGGATTTCGTTCTCATGGCTCACCCCCTGCCGGATCATCTGCCCCGTCAGAATCGCCATGAGAAACGCGATGCCGAACACGACGCCCATCAAGGTCACCACCGAGCGTCCCAAACGGATGCGAATCCCCTGCAGCACCACGTCGAAGGCGACGGATACCGGCAGTTTCACCTGTTTTCGAATAGCCTTGGTCATGATTCCATCTTCACTTCCGGATGCCTAGAACGGTGCGGCAGAAACGGCGGCCTGTATCAACCGCATGGCGATCATCGCCATACTAATGAGCCCCACGCCCGTAAAATAACCCGCCAGGATCGTCGGCACCATTCGCAGGAAATTGTCAGCACCGAATTTCCTCTGGAAATAGATCCTCCCGATCATCGCCCCGACAATCTCGAGAATCATGGTGTGGGGCAATGCGCCCAGCCCGCGAATGATCCCATAGATGAACAGTGTCGGAAGGCCGAACACGCTGAACAACGTGAAGGCGGCGGTCGTGAGTCCGAAGGCCGTTCCGATCACCGCGGGATGCACGGCACGCATGAACTCGCTGTCCATAATGCTGTGGCTGGCCCGGCCTTCCGGGGCAAACGTCGAGGTGTACAGCAACGTATCGGTCTTCGTCCGCAGTTCCCAGTTGATCTGCGCGGCCGGGAAAGCGTCCGAAGGAATCGGCGCCGCATGCCAGATGAACGCCCAGAAGACCCAACTCAGACAGAACATGAACGGAATGAGCACGATGTCCGTCTTGATCAGCGACCGGAAACTGACCCCGGTCAACTCATTGACCCTGAACCCCTGGGCTTGACCGCCGTAGTTGGCGATCGGAATGGGCGCCAGCCAGACCTCGATGCCCTTCGCACCGGAGAGAATGAAGGCGGTCTCCTTGATGAAGGGAATATCGACACTCTGGCCCGAGATCCCGAGCAAGCGGGCGTTGACGTAGGAAATGAGAGGGTTGTACACAAAGGTGAACAGACACAGGAATAGCAGCATTCCGAGGCGGTTGGTCCCTGTGTCTTTGAGGAAATAGTCGCAAAGGGCCACGAGGCAGATGGACGTGAGGAGATACCCGACCAAGGCAATCCACATGGGGTAATCGCCGCGGCCCTTGGTTGGCGTCGCCCACAGGCTTTCCCGTTTTTCCCCGGCCACCACGGGCCGCCCCTGCAGTTCCTTCACTTTGCGCCGGACATCACGCACGGTCTGGTAGACCGAGATACAGGCAATGGCCAACGCCGACCCGATCCCAAAGCTCATCCAGAAATCCATGCTGTTCGAGAACGTTGTATTGATTGTATCCATGCCCGGCTGCCACTTGCTCAGCACGCCGGCATGGTGCAGCAGCGGGTTGGTCACAATGGTCAACACGATCGCCGAGAAGGTGCCGATCACCGCCCAGAACGGCAGGACAAATCCGAGCAGGATGATGCCGAGGTCGACCACCATGCCCGTGGGCGTGGCGGGCAAAACGCTTTCCGTCAGTGTGGTCAGATCCAGGAACGGAGTCGGAATAAGGAAGATCGGCTTATCCAACAGCAATCCGGAAACCGCCGGGATCCCCACCTGGATGGCGCCGAAGGCGAGCCCCATCACAATGCCCAACGAGAACAGCCGCCACCGCTCGCTCTTCTTGCGCTCGCCCCGCTTCGCCCGCATGAACGCCGCCTGCCCGGCATCGATGCCGGCCCCCGCGCCATCGGTCGGCTTCTGGTCGGACTCAGCCAAGGCCATGGCGCCTTGAGCCGAGATGGGCGCCATCGGGAACGGCAGTTTCTCGATGTCCGACGTCAGGCGGAAGAAAAAATACCCCAGCGTGTACCGATTCAGGAACCCGATGATCAGCAGGAAGGCCAGAAGACCGACAGGCACCAGCCAATCGGCGTGAAACAGGTTACGCTGAAGAATGGCCGGGCTGTCCGGCTTGGGAACAAACCAGGCCGGAAAGGCGTCACGCATCCCTGCATCGCGCACCGCTTCACTGGATACCAGATAGGATCTGTAGACAAAATCGCCGAACAGGAAACCGCCCCCCAGCACGCCGCCGGCGGCGTGGAGCAGTACCACCA
>CAYOIT010000083.1:0-18971 GCA_964404035.1 uncultured Verrucomicrobiota bacterium
GTCCTGGGGCAGACGGTTGACTCCAATTCGGCGTGGTTAAGCGCGAAACTTGCCGAACACGGGGTGATGACCCTCTACCACAAGACGGTGGCGGATGATAGGGAGGCCACGGCGCTCGCCATCAAGGAGGCCGCAGCGGCGGCGCCGCTGGTGATTCTCACCGGGGGGCTGGGGCCGACCGATGACGACCTGACCCGGCAGGCCCTGGCTCGCGTGGTTCGTAAACCGCTCGTGCTGCATGCGCCTTCGCTTGAGAAGATCAGGGCATTCTTCAAGACTCTGGGACGGGACATGCCGGAGTCGAATCGCATCCAGGCCATGTATCCGCGCGGAACGGAGATCCTGAAGAACGACTGGGGGACGGCGCCCGGTCTCAAGGCACGGTTGGGACGTTCCACCTTCTATGCGTTCCCGGGTGTCCCGCATGAAATGATGTCCATGTTTGCCCATCACGTCGAAACCGGGCTGACCCGGGGAACGGGTCGCTGCATCCTGCCGCTGACCCTGCACACGTTTGGAGCCGGCGAGTCAACGGTGGCGGACCTTCTCGGGGAACTCATGCAACGGGGGCGGAATCCCGTGGTGGGGACGACCGTTTCCGGAGGCATCGTCTCCGTCCGGGTTCGCAGCGATTTCAGTACGAGACAGGCGGCCCAGCGTGAACTCCGGTTAACGGTTGCGCAGATTCGGAAGAGACTCGGGGACCTGGTGTTCGGGAGCGACGGCGAGCGGCTTGAAGAGGTTGTGGCGAGGTTGCTGCAGAAGGTCGGGAAAAGCCTGGCGGTGGCGGAGAGTTGCACCGGCGGAATGCTGGCCAAGATGGTCACGGATGTGCCCGGATCGAGCGGATGGTTCGTGGGAGGCTGGGTGGTCTATTCCAATCTCCTCAAGCATGAGGCATTGGAGGTCCCTGCACTGCTACTGCGCCGGCACGGCGCCGTCAGCGAGGAGGTCGCCTGTGCCCTGGCCGGGAGCGCGTTACGCCTGAGCAACGCCGACTTTGCATTGGCGCTGACGGGGACTGCCGGTCCCGAAGGCGGTTCGCTCGAAAAACCGGTAGGGACGGTGTGGATTGGACTGGCGGTGCGACAGGGGCGGAAGACGGAAGTCAGGGCTGAACGCTTCAGGTTTCCCGGTAACCGTGGCATGGTTCGGGATCGAGCGGCCAAGACGGCGCTGAACATGCTGCGGATGACGTTGCTCCGCCCGGGGTGAGGGCGGTCGTCACTGCATGACTTCGTTCAAGTCGGCCTGTTCCTTGTCGCGGATGGCCTTGGCCTTTTCGCCGGCGGCCTTGCCCTGCTGGATGACGGCTCTTCCGGTGAACCCATCGACAACCGTTTGCATGGTGGAGGGGGCCGGTTTGGCGGCCGGGGCGGCGGCGGGTGCGGTTGCCGGTGCGGGTGCCGGAACGGCCGCCTGAGGTTTTGGGGCCGGGGTGGGTTCAGGTGCTTTGCCACAGCCTGTCAGGCCACTCACCAACAGGGCCATTACTACAAGAAGCGTTCTCATACCGGTTCTCCACTCTTGAGTTGGGCCTTCTCTCCCGCCTTGACCTCGTTCCAGAAGGCATCCAATTCCTCCAGCGAACAGTCGGTCATTTGCTTGCCCTGGGCGTGAACCAGCGCTTCGATGGCCTGGAAGCGCCGGGCGAACTTGCGGACCGTGGCGGCGAGCAGTTCCTCGGCGTGGAGCTTTTGGAAGCGGCTCAGATTGACCACGGCGAACAAAAGGTCGCCGATTTCCTCCGCGATGGCTTCGCGGTCACCGGACTTCATGGCTTCTTTGGTTTCGGCCAGTTCCTCATCCACCTTGGCGAGCACGTCGTGCAGGGCCGTCCAGTCGAACCCGACCCGCGCGGCGCGGCTCTGGACCTGGTGGGCTTTCATCAGCGCCGGCAGATGGATGGGGACCCCGTCCACGACGGAACGTCTGCCGGACTTCTTTTCGGTTTTCTTGATGGCCTCCCACTTGGTCAGCACATCCTTGGAACCGGTTACGGTGGTGTCGCCGAATACATGCGGATGGCGGCGAATGAGCTTCTCCGCCAGGGTGAGCGCGATGTCGTCGAACGTGAACTGCCCCAATTCCTCGCGGAGTTGCACCTGAAAGACGATCTGGAGGAGCATATCCCCTAGCTCTTCCTTGTGCTTCTCGATATCCCCGGAGTCGATCGCGTCGATGAGTTCGTAGCACTCTTCGATCAGAAACGGCTTAAGGGAGTCGACGGTTTGCTCGCGGTCCCACGGACATCCCTTTTCGGGATCCCGCAGTTTCCGCATGATATCGAGAACCTGGTCAATGGGCTTGGGCTTCATGGATACGCTGGCTGGTTCGGATGGCGCAGAAATCGCGCCCGCACATTGAGCAGTGATCGGGTTCGGTACCGTCGCAGGAACGCGTCTGCTCATAGCGCGCCCGGGCACGATCGCCGTCCAGGGCGATCGAAAATTGCTTTGACCAGTCGAAGCTCTGACGGGCTTCGGCCATGGCGTCATCGGCGTCTCGGGCCCCGGGAAGTCCACGAGCCACATCGGCGGCATGCGCGGCAATGCGGTAGGCGATGACGCCCTGATGGACCTCGTCCTCGGTGGGCAGGCCGAGGTGTTCGGCGGGAGTCACATAACAGAGCAGGGCGGCCCCGTGATACGCCGCGGCGGTGGCGCCGATCGCCGAGGTGATGTGGTCGTAGCCCGGCGCGATGTCGGTGACGACCGGTCCCAGAACATAGAAAGGGGCGCCGTCACAGATCTTCTGTTCGCGCTCCATATTATCCTGAATCTGGTTGAACGGAACATGCCCGGGGCCTTCGACCATGACCTGCACGCCTTCCCTGCGGCACCACTGCACGAGTTCGGCCAGGGCCTCGAGTTCGGCGAACTGGGCGGCATCGCTGGCATCAGCCAGGCAGCCGGGGCGCAGGCCATCGCCGAGCGATACCGTCACGTCGTATTGACGGCAGATCGCCAGCACGTCGTTCCAGTGCGTGAAGAGCGGATTTTCCCGTTTATGGATGCTCATCCATTCGGCCATCAGGGCGCCTCCCCGGCTCACGATGCCCAGCTTGCGTTTCATCGCGAGGGGAATGTGCCTCTGCAGCAGTCCGGCGTGCAGGGTCATGAAGTCGACTCCCTGGCGGGCTTGATCTTCGATCACCTGAAGCAGGAGTTCAGGCGTCAGTTCCATGGTGTTGCCCGAGAGTCGGGAGATGGCTTCGTAGAGGGGCACGGTTCCGAGGGGAACCGGGCTGGCCTTGAGCATCCCGGCGCGGATCTTGTCGAGATCGGAACCCACACTCAGGTCCATGACGAAATCCGCACCGGCTTTGAGGGCCACGGCCAGCTTTCGAAGCTCCTCGCCGGCTTCAGAGCGCTCGGTCGAGCGGCCGAGATTGGCATTTACCTTGGTCCGGAAGGCGCGGCCGGCAACCGCCGGACGAGTCATGGGGTGAGCGGGATTGGCGGGCAGAACGGCATAGCCCCGTGCCACTTCATCACGAATCCGGGTAGCGGGGACCAGTTCAGCCTTCGCCACCATCTCCATCACGGAGGTGATGGTTCCTTTTCGAGCTTCAATCAGTTGCGTTGTCATAACCAAACGGTCGATCCTTTCGTTGCGGCAAAAAAACAAGGTATTGGTTTTGATGCGGAGAGTCAATAAAGGCCATGGGCACGTGCCGTGGGGCAGGTCGGGAAAGACGCTGCAAAATGAGGCTATTTCACTTCCGAGAGACGGTGGAGGACGGCGCGTCAAAAAAATAACGTTAAAAGTTTGACGGCGTCTTTTCTGAAATGGTACAAGTACCCCTGTTTGCGTCTCAAAAGGGTGCCTTTGTGGAATCGAAAGACGGTCAAAACCCCAAGATACCGGTCTCAGTAATTCGGCGACTGCCGAAGTACATGACCCATGCCCAGCGGCTACGGCAGGCGGGTGTTGAATGGGTTTCCTCGACCGAATTGGCGGAGGCGCTGGGGTTGACCAGTTCCACGGTCCGCCAGGATCTTTCCCACATCGACTTCTTCGGCATTTCAAAACGCGGGTACTCCACGGCTGGTCTGGAAACGTCCCTGGCGGCGACGCTGGGAGCGGATCACGAGATTTGTTGCGTGGTTGTCGGAGCGGGGAACCTTGGGCGGGCGCTGGCCCAGCATGAAGAGTTTTCCAGGCAGGGGTTCAAGATCTGCGGTATTTTCGACAGCCATCCGGGCGTCATCGGCAAGAAGGTCGGAAAGCTGATGGTGCAGAGCATGACGGAACTGCCGGGTGTGGTGTGTGGGCAGGATGTGGATATCGGCATTGTCACCGTGCCGCATATGGCGGCCCAGCAGGTGTCGGACCAGCTGATCGTGGCCGGCGTGCGCGGGTTGTTGAACCTGACGACGGCTCACATTATTGTGCCCAGAAAAGTGTCCCTGGTGGATGCGCGGGTTCTGGCGAGCCTGCGTGAACTGGCTTATGCGGTGAAAGTCAGCGAGCCAAGGTATTAGGTTTTTTCGAAAACGATACACGTGGTTGCGTGTAAGGACAAAAGGGAGCAGGAATGAGCAAACCAATGGAACGGTTGCTTGAGCTGCGCCGGAAGGCCGAACAGCGGCTTTTCGAGCAGAAGTTCAAGGCCAGGATGCGCATTACGGTGGGATCTGCCACGTGCGAGAACGCGGCCGGCGCCAACGAAGTGCATAAGCGGATCGAAGAGCTGATCAAGAAGCACGATCTCAAGGATGTCGTGCTCGGACGTGTCGGCTGCACCGGCAAGTGCGATATGGAACCGGTCGTCACGATCGTGAGCCCGCGTACCATTCCGAGCAAGTATATCCACATGACCGCCGACAAGGTGGACAAGGTTTTCGAGTCCCATGTGCTCGGCGGCAAGCCTCTGAGCGAGTTGACCATGCGCCACCATGCCGGGACGAAGCCGGCACAGCATGTCGTCAGCGTCTGCGGCGGCGCGCATTGCCTCAAAGGCAACTCGATGAACATCGAACAGGTGTTCATGGATGAAATCGAGAAGCAGAAGCTGGGCGACAAGGTCGTCGTCACCCGCTCGGCCTGTCACGGCCTGTGCGATGTCGGACCGGTGGCTTATGTCTATCCGGACGGTATCCTCTATCAGAAGCTCACGCCCGAAGTCGTGGCGAAGATCGTCAAGCAGCATTTCATCGGCGGCCAGCCGGTCGCGGAACAGGTCTGGCAGGGCAACCGCCTGACGAATCGTTTCTTCCCGATTTTCGGCGACGTGCATTTCTTCGGCAAGCAGCTGCGCATGACGTTGAGGAACTGCGGCATCATCGATCCCGAGAGCCTGGATGAGTACCTGGCGGTCCGGGGCTACGAGGCGGCTGTGAAGACCCTCACGGCGATGACGCCGCAAGACGTGGTGAACTCTGTTACCAAGTCCGGCCTGAGGGGGCGCGGTGGTGGCGGCTTCCCCACCGGGGTGAAGTGGAATTTTGCCGCGGCCCAGAAGAGCGAGGAGAAATTCATCATCTGCAACGCGGATGAGGGTGATCCCGGCGCCTTCATGGATCGCAGCACGATCGAGGGTGACCCCCATACCATCGTGGAAGGGATGATCATCGGCGGCTATGCCATCGGCGCCAAGCAGGGCTTTGTGTATATCCGCGCGGAATATCCCCTGGCCATCAAGCGGCTGGAAGTGGCGATTGACGCGGCCCGCAAGGCCGGGTTCCTTGGAAAGAAGATTTTCGGGACCGACTGGGATTTCGATATCGAGTTGCGATTGGGCGCCGGAGCGTTCGTGTGTGGAGAGGAAACGGCGCTGATCCGTTCGATCGAGGGCGAGCGCGGCATGCCGCGTCCGCGTCCGCCGTATCCGGCCGTCTCCGGCCTGTGGGGCAAGCCCACCGTCATCAACAATGTCGAAACGTTTGCCAATATCCCGGTGGTGATCCTGGACGGACCGGAATGGTTCAGTTCGATCGGCACCGAGAAGAGCAAAGGCACCAAGGTCTTCGCCCTGGCGGGAAAAGTGTGTAACACCGGCCTCGTGGAAGTGCCGATGGGTACCACGCTGCGCGAGGTTGTCTACGATGTGGGCGGCGGCATCCGCGGCGGCAAGAAGTTCAAGGCGGTGCAGACGGGCGGTCCTGCGGGCGGATGCCTGCCGGAGTCCTGTCTCGACACACCGGTGGACTACGAGTCGCTGGCGGCGGCGGGCTCGATCATGGGCAGCGGCGGGATGATCGTCATCGACGAGGATTCCTGCATGGTGGACATGGCCCGGTTCTTCCTGGATTTCACCCAGGACGAGTCGTGCGGAAAGTGCACCCCGTGCCGTGAAGGGACCAAGCGCATGCTGGAGATCCTGCAGCGCATTGCCGGCGGTCAGGGTATCGAGGGCGATATCGAGAAACTGCTCAGGCTGGCCGACACGATCAAGAAGACGTCGCTGTGCGGGCTGGGGCAGGCGGCTCCGAATCCGGTCATCAGCACGATCAAGCATTTCCGCGACGAATATGAAGCCCATATCAAGGAGAAGCGGTGTCCGGCCGGCGTTTGCGCCGGGTTGATCTCGTACTCCATCGATCCGACCAAGTGTATCGGATGCGGGGCGTGCAAACGGAAGTGCCCCGTGCAATGCATCAGCGGGAAGCCGAAGGAAGCTCATGTAATCGATCAAGCCCGTTGCATCAAGTGCGGGCAGTGCTTTGAAGTATGCAAGTTCGATGCGGTTAAGAGGAAGTAACCATGACAATGGAAAAGAAAATCACGCTGTGGGTTGACGGCGTCAAGGTGACGGTCCCGGACAAGAGCACCATCTTGCAGGCGGCCGATTCCATCAACATCAATGTGCCGCGCCTGTGTTATCACCCTGATCTGAGCACGCTCGGCGCCTGCCGTGTGTGCGTGGTCGAGGTGGAGGGGCAGCGCAACCCGGTGGCCTCGTGCTGTTTCCCGGTGACGGAAGGCATGAAGGTCAAGACATCGTCCCCCCTGTTGCGGCGTTTGCGCCGGGACGTGGTGGAACTGATCCTGGACAATCACCCGATGGATTGCCAGACCTGCACCCGTAACGGGTCCTGCGAGTTGCAGAAACTGGCGTTCGACCTGGGCGTCAGGGAACGCCTGTTTCAGGGGGAACGGAAGCGTTTCCCCATCGACAAGTCGTCGCCTGTGCAGCGCAACCCGGAGAAGTGCATTCTCTGCGGGCGTTGCGTGCGGGTCTGCGATGAGGTCCAGGGCGTTCATAACCTGCACCAGCAGCACCGCGGCTTCTTCAACGTGGTGGCCCCGGCGCACGACCACAAGATGATCGACTCGGTCTGCATTCACTGCGGCCAGTGCGTGAATGTCTGCCCGACGGCGGCCTTCGTGGAACAGGATGCCACGGAGAAGGTCTTCGAGGCGCTGTCGAATCCGGACCTGCATGTCGTGGTTCACACCGCGCCGGCGATCCGTGCGACGATTGGCGAGGGCTTTGGCTACGAGCCGGGCACGCCAGTGGCTGGAAAACTGGTGACCGCCCTGCGGATGGCCGGGTTCCACAAGGTGTTCGACACGAACTTCGGCGCGGACCTCACCATCATCGAGGAGTCCGCCGAGTTCATCAGTCGCGTTCAGAAGAAGGAAAATCTGCCCCTGATCACGTCGTGTTCACCGGGCTGGATCAACTTCATGGAGCGGTTCTATCCGGAACTGATTCCGCTGACCTCGACGTGCAAATCGCCGATGGGCATGCTCTCGACGTTGCTGAAGACGTTCTATGCGGAGAAGATGGAAATCGACCCGAAGAACGTCTTTGTGGTGGCGGTAATGCCTTGCACGGCGAAGAAGTTCGAGGCGGACCGCAAGGAACACATGGCACCCTGGGGCAAGCCCTATACGGATGCGGTGCTGACGACACGTGAACTGATCTGGATGTTCAAGTGCCTTGGCATCGATTTCCGGGATCTGCCTGACGGCTCGTACGATTCCCCGCTGGGGGTTTCCTCGGGTGCCGCGGACATTTTCGGCGCCACGGGTGGTGTGATGGAAGCGGCCCTGCGAACGGCCTACGAGAAGATCACGGGCAAGGAGCTGGAATCGCTGGACTTCGAGCAGGTGCGCGGAGTGGAGGGGGTCAAGGAAACGTCGCTTCAAATCGACGGGATGACCATCAACATTGGCGTGGCCAATGGTCTCCAGAATGCCAAGAACCTCCTCGACCGCGTGGTCAGCGGCGAGAAAGAGTACCACATCATCGAGATCATGGCCTGTCCGGGCGGCTGTGTGGCGGGCGGCGGTCAGCCTTATCCCCCGCGCGGCATGCATGTGCTGGATCCCAATCTGGCGCGGATGCGCGCCAAGGCGCTCTACTCGATTGACGTTGGCAAGTCGCTGCGCAAGTCGCACGAGAACCCGGCGATCGAATCCTTGTACGAGGAATTTCTGGGTGCGCCGAACAGTCATCGGTGCCACGAGCTGTTGCACACCCATTATGAACCCAAGTGCCCGCGAGGTGTGAAATGAAGTCAGAGTTGATGCTGAAGGAAGAGGCGAAGGCAAAGGCGGTTTTGCCTGAGGCGGTGGTGAGCTATATCGAGGGCTGCCGGCAGAAGCCGCGCCCGGAGAGTCACCTGATCTCGGTGCTACACAAGGTTCAGGATCACTTTGGATTCCTGGGCAAGGAGCACATGGACGCGGTGTCGATCCTGATGCAGATCCCGACGGCGAAGGTCACCGGGGTGGCGAGCTTCTATCACTACTTCAATTTCACGCCGCGAGGCAAGCATCGCGTCTCGATCTGTCTCGGCACGGCCTGTTTTGTCAAAGGGGCCGGCCGGGTGCTCGATCGTCTGAAGGATTTGCTGGGGATCGACGTGGGGCAGACCACGACCGACCGGCAGTTCTCGATCGACGTGGCCCGGTGCGTGGGGGCCTGTGCGCTGGCTCCTGTTCTGATCGTGGACGAGAAGGTCTATGCGGAAGTGAAGCCCGACCAGGTCGCCAAGATCCTGGCCGAGTATGGATTTGACGCCAAGAAGGCGGCGGGTAAGGAGACCGGCGTGAAGGCCGGAAAGTGAGGACGCTATGAGCGAAAAAAAACGTATTCTGTTGGTGGACGATGACGCCGATTTTGTGAGCTCGGTCGAGGAATGGCTGAAGGCTCACGGCTATGCCGTCCTGGTGGCTGTGGATGGGGTGAGCGGTCTGGCCAAGGCCAAGGCGGAGAAGCCTGACCTGATGATTCTAGATGTCATGATGACGACGGAGACTGAAGGCATCGAGATCAGCCGCCAGATTGCCGAGATTCCGGAACTCAAGTCCATGCCGGTGTTGATGTTGACGGGCATGCGCAAGGCCAAGAATCTTCCGTTCGGTCTTGAGCCGGATGAGAGCTGGCTGCCGGTGCGGGTTGTTCTTGAAAAACCCGTTCCGCCGGATGTTCTGTTGAAGGAAATCGAGCGGTTGTTGCCGTAAGGGTGCCGTTGAAGAGGTCGGGCGCGAAGCGCGGCGGGCAACGTAGTGCCCGCCGTACTTGTCATTCCTTCGCCGCCAGGGCATCCAACTTGCGGAAGCCCAGGCTCATCAAGGCCGCCCATCCCAATACCCTCGCCTGACCGCCATCCAACTGGCGCTCCAGGGCTTCGCGGCTAAGCATCAGAAGCTCCTGTTGCTCCAGGTCGTCGTTGATGGGCTTCGCTTTGAGAACGGCATTCAGGGCGAGAAAGAGATGGGCTTTTCCCGCGCCGCGGTTGCTGTCAACCACGTAACATCCCAGATCATGCCAGTCGCTGGCTTCGTAGCCGGTCTCCTCCAGCAGTTCCCTCCGGGCCCCCTCCAACGCCGGTTCACCGGGCTCAAGATAGCCCCCGGGTGGGGCGACCAGCGGCTCGGGAATGGCATACTTGACCTGGCGAAAGCAGAGGAACAGGCCGTCCCGGGTCCGGGCAAGAATCACGGCATAATCCGGCATGACCAGCCATGCCCAATCATCGATCCGCCGCCCGTCCGGAAACTGAACGGTGTGCAGTTCAACTTTAAGGAAACGGCTCACTTCCAGAACCGTCCGGCGGGCAAGGGTCTCGATGGGGTGCATGTCGGCTCCTTCAGGAATAGCGTCCGCCGAATCGCTCGGCGGCAAGCTTGTAGACTTCCTTGACGGATTCAGCCTGATCCGCCGGGCAGACCAGGGTGGCCTCCGGGGTATGGATAATCATCAGGTTCTGGCAACCGATGGCGGCCACGAGATGATCCGGATCGCTGGACACCACCAGGTTTGCGCCGCTCCTGATCAACAACGTGTTGGCGGCGCCCACGGCATTCTGGTCCTTGTCATGGGGGCAGGTCATGGCAAACGAGGGCCAGGACCCGACATCAAGCCACTGGAGCGGCATGGGCACGGCAACCACTTTCACGGCGGGGTCACGCGAGGCCGGTTCCATGACGGCGAAGTCCACGCTGATTTTGGGTAAGGTGGGGTAGATTGCCGACAGTACAGCCTCGTATTCCGGGGTGCCCCAGGCGGCGGCGATCTTCTGAATTCCGGCATAGTTCTCAGGCTTGTAGCGGCGGATACAATCGAGCAGGGTCGAGGCGCGCCATACGAAGGTGCCGCTGTTCCAGAGGTAGCGCTCACTCCCAGCCTGGAAGTATTGATCCGCGGTCGAGCCGTCCGGCTTTTCCCTGAACTGGTCCACCTGGCGGGCGTTGCTGTTGTGGGGGACGCCGAGTTGAAGGTAGCCGTATCCTGTGGCGGGGTGGGTGGGGGCGATACCAAAGGTCACCAGGACATTGGGCTGGCGTTCGACGATACCGTAGCCGGTATCGACGATACTCAGGAACCGGTCAATCGGTTCGATGATGTGATCGGCCGTGAACACCGCGATCACGGCTTCGGGGTCGTGCCGGGTCAGAATGGCGGCGCTGAACCCGACGGCGTTAAGGGTATCGCGGCCGCAGGGTTCGCCCAGGAAGTGGTGCGGCCCCAGCTCCGGGAGAACGTCGCGAATGATCGGCTCATGCCGCGAGGCGGCGCAGACGTAGCGCTGGGAGGCGGGGACCAGGCCTTCGAGGCGACGTGAGGCAATCTCCAGCAGCGACTTTCCACCGATGAAGGGCAGGAGTTGTTTGGGGACGGCATCGCGACTCATGGGCCACAGGCGCGTGCCCGAACCGCCGGCAATGATCAGTGCGTAACGCATAGGGTGTTATCCTTTTGTTCTTCGGCGACGCGCATGGAACGCCGCTTGATTGGTTCTCAGGGCCACTTCCGCCGCGCTGTAGCGATCGGCTGCAAGAAAGGCCTCTTTCTGTTCGGACGTAGCCTGATCGACTTCAAACATCCAGAGCCAGTCATGAATGCCCGCGGGGTCCGACACCGCCGGGAACACACGGGCTTCCCAGAGGCTCCGCTTGTCCTCCGGTTCTTCCGGTGCCCAGATGTCCTCCGGGTTCAACCCGACCGCGCGAATCCAATTGAGCAGGGGCCGCCCACAGAAGGTTCCGCCCTCCGTGGCACTATCCTTGAAGGTGTCGCCAATGTGGTAACAGCGTACGAAGAACACCGGCAGCCCGTCCCGATTCCGCCCCGGCGCCAGGTCCAGGCAGGCGTCTGGCGGGAGGGCGAGATCACGGGTGATGGCGAGGCCGACCACCACGTTCCGGCCTGCCAGCGTGAGCGTGGCGCCGATGTCGCAAGCCTCCACCCAGGCGTTGTCACCGATGATCTTCCCTCCCGGCTTGAGGAGCGAGTTCAGGACAATGGCGGTTGTGGCGGGCGGGGCGCCCTGATCCTGCTCCATGAGGCTGAGCCCGCTGGACACCAGCTGCCGGGTCGTTCCGAAATGAAGGAAGGAGCAGCGGGGGACAATCTGCAACTGCATCGGCATCGGATGAAGGACGTCGAAGGTCTGGTCAAGCGCCTCAGCCTCCCATTTTGAGCCGCTGGCCCGGGCACCCTCGACGTAATGTTCCTGTGTGGTCGATGAACCCAGGGCGCAGCAGATTTCGCGATACAGGTCGAGCCCCTGGGTCATCACCCGCACATGCGTCGTGGCGGACCAGTCCAACTGGTTGTGGTCTCCCGGTCCGATCTCAAAGGCGTCCATCAGCCGCAGAATCGCCTCGGTGTCGAAGCTCATCACGCCCATATCGAGAACGGACTGACCTTGAGGAGAAATGGCCCCGGCCGCCGCCTGTTTCGCAGGGGTGGGCTTCTGGAGATAGCGGGTAACCTCGGTGCCCTGAGCGACAAAGACGCCGTGTTTGGAGGCCTGTTCGGGAGAATCCAGGGCGCCGAGGGCGACCAGGCCGGGCAGATCCAGCCGGACGCGGGAGGGATCGAAGTGCAGCAGCACGTCGCCGGAGGTCACCAGAACCTGACCTGTTCCTTCGCGACCAGGCGGCAAGGCCAGATAGGTCGGCAGGATCCGGTCGAACAGGGTAGGGCTGACCGGTGACCCCTCCTGGCCGGGAACCGGGATGAAGATTTTTCCACAAGGGCTGTAGGCCGGAAGCCGCCGCGAATCGCCGCCGGCATGAATCATCATGATCCGGAGTCGCCGGAGGGTCTGCTCGATCACGCCGGGGGCTCTCGGGTCCAACGACCGGGCGGCCAGTTCGCGATCAAGTACGCGCATGAGGCACAGCAGGGTACTGCCGCCGCTGCCGATTCGTCGGCCAGCAAGATCGGTCACCACCATGACCTTCCCAAAGGGATCGAGACGCCCTGCCCGTTGCCGGTGTGCGAGCTGGGATTCATAGGCCGTCCCCTGTGCCTCATTCGAGGCTGTAACCACCAAGTAATCCCATCCGGTGCGCGTCATAGTGATCCTCTCAACTCCATAAGGGAACCATAAGGGGCGGGAACGGCAGGATCAAGATTGGTTTTCAGTCCGGTGCGATCAAGAAGCTGCGGGCGTTACTCGACAAGAGTGCATTGATTGGCGATGATGGGCGCACTGGCATCCCAAGGTTGACGATCTTGTGAAGGGATAGGGCCTGGTCTTGCCTGATGGGCACTCTTTCAATAGGATTGAAGAATTGCAGCGACCTAAGGCGAGCGGGGGGCTCGCGTTGATGACGTTTCACAGTTCCTTATGAATCCCGTCCTGGTTGGTATTGTAGGAGGTTCAGGTTCCGGCAAGACAACGCTCGCCAGGGGGTTGGCGTCGTTGACGGAGCGGTTTGGCTGCCGGATCCTCTCTCAAGATCATTATTACCGGGGGATCCCCGAAGGCTTGCCGGTGGAAACGTACGACTTTGATGATCCCGCTGCGCTTGATCTTGAGCTGCTGGCCCAACACCTGGCAGCGGTAAGGCAGGGACAAGAAGTGGCTGTTCCCCAATATGATTTTCTTTCTCACCGCCGTCGGTCGCAGTCCGAAACGCTGGCCCCGGCGCCCCTGATCATCGTGGAAGGGCTCTTTTTATATACCAGTGCCGCCCTGCGTGACTCCTTTGATCTGCGGTTCTTTGTGGAGGTGCCGGCCGCGGAACGGCTTCGCCGGCGCATCGCCCGTGACACGGTGGAGCGTGGCCGTGCCGCCGGGGATATCGTCCGTCAGTTTGAGCAACAGGTTGAGCCCACCTATCAGCGTCACATCTGGCCGACCCGGTGCCATGCCCACTTTGTCTTGGATCTCCCTCATCCCGATGACCGGGCCTACTGCGAGCAGGTGGTGGCCATGTGGGGCCGGATTGAGCAGTTCCTTCGGGAGAGAGGGGTTGCAGCGAAAGTGAAGGGGGGCGACCCGATTTCATGAGCACATCGTTCTTTGTTCTGGAAGCGGACTATCTCCAATTCCTTACAGGTTTGGCTTTCTTTGTACTGGCTTCGGTTTGTTTTTCCCTCAGGCGGATTCCGACGCCCCTTCTGTCGTGGGCGAGTCTGGGCTGGTTTGGCGTTTTGTTCGGAGGTTGCCAGTGGGTCGAATGCGCCTCCTTCAACAACGCTCAATGGCCGGCTCTCGAGGCCATGCGTTCCGTGTTGTTTGCCGGGGCCACGGCCTGCCTGTTGCTGTTCTCCGCCAAAGAGCTTATTCCCCGGTGGGTCTCGCAGCCCTGGCTTCGTTTGGGGCTGAACCTTCTTCCCCTGGTCATCCTTGCCGCGGTGATCGACCTGGGCGGGGTTCACGAATACGAACTGGCGGTGTTCTTCTTCCTGGCCGCCACGGCGACCTACTGCGCGAGAAGGATGTGGCGTTCGGCCCGATTCTCGCGCGTGGCGAAAAGCCCTTTGGGGTTGGCGACCATCAGCATGGTGTTGCTGGCGCTTTCGTTCCTGATGGGCTCGCCGAAAGAGAGTTGGTTCCCGTCATCTGTCATGAACCGCGAGGTGTTCGCCAGAAGTGCTGGATTTTCGATCTCCTATGTCTACATCGCTGTCGCGCTCCTGCTTGCAGCCTCGCTTTGGCAGGCCTATCAATATGCGGTGCAAAGCACGGCCCGGGTTGAGACCGTCTGGCGTAAGTCCTGGTTTGGCTTTCAGATGACGGGAGTGCTGGTGTTGCTGGCGTGTGGGGGATGGGTTCTGACGCAGCAGTCAGGCGAAAAGGCCCGGAAGAAATACGGGGAGGACCTGATGACACGTGCCAGTGCGGTCGCTGCCGCCCTGGACGTGCGACCGATGCTCCCGCTCACGGGGACACTGGATGATATGACCTTGCCGGAATATGGGCATCTGCGCGGCGTCTTCACACGGATCCAGAAGTCCTCTCCTGATGTGCGCAATGTCTACCTGTACGGCCCTCGCGACGGCAAGAGCATCAACTATGTAGCCTCGGCTTCGCCCGGGCAGGATGATGACATTGTGCCGGGAACGGTTTATACCGAGGCGCTTGACGAGGAGGATAAAGCCTTCTTTAGGACCGGGACCCCCTATGTCTCGAAACCCTACACTGATCGCTGGGGAACCTGGGTCTCGGCTTTGGTCGGAATGCTTCCCGATAAGGCGGGCCCCGATCGCTTCAAGCTCGCATTGGGATTGGACGTATCGGCGTCGGCCGTCGAGTATCGGGTGAGCGAGGCCCGTTTCCTCGTTATTCAGCAGATCGCCCTGCTATCGGTTATCCTGATGGGCTTTTTCCAGTTTCGGCACCACTGGTGGGATCGGGCCCGGCAATTGGAGATCAACCAGGCGGTGGTATTGGAGTTATCGCGGAAAGATTTTGAGTCCTTCCCGGCGGCGCTGGAGCATGTTGCGCAGACTCTGGCCATGGCGGTGGATGTCGAGCACGTCAGTGTGTGGCGATATACGGACGACCGTTCGGCCATTATCTGTGAGGAGTCCTATTCCCTGTCCGAGAACAGGCACGATTGCGGGGAGGCCTTGCGGGTTCGCCTGTATCCCTCCTATTTCCAGGCACTTGAATCCAGACCTTTTCTCGACATTACGGACACTCGCGTTGATGAGCGAACGCGCGGCCTTACGGAGGATTACCTGAAGTCCAAGCGTATCCTGTCCCTTCTGGATGCCCAGATCTTGCGTCATGGAAAGATCCAGGGGATCTTATGTATCGAGCATACCGAAACCATCCGGACGTGGACGCACGAGGAGGCGCAACTGGTCCTGGCCATCGTGGACATGCTTGCCCTTCTCATGGAAAGGGACGAACGGCGGGTGATTGAGTCCCAGAAATATGAGAGTGAAGAACGCTACCGGCGTGTCTTTGAACATTCGCCCGAGGCCATCATGGTGCTGGATGTGGAGGACCGGCTCGTGGAACTGAACCGGCGCGCCCTGGCGATCATCGGGTCACCCTCCGAGCTACTTCTGGGGAAGGCCATTTCAGAATGGCCGTGCTTCGTCGAGGAGAGCCGTGTGCGAGTGAAGGAACAGATGGGAGTGTTCAAGGAAGGGCAGCGTGTGGAGCCCTGTGAACTGGAGTTGCTGACGGGAACCGGGGATCATCGTATCGGCCTGCTGTATGCCGCGCCCTTGCGGGGGCCGGCGGGAAGCGTGGTCGGCAACCTGGTGATCATCTCGGACATCACGCAAATCAAGCGGGGCGAAGCCATGCTTAAAGGGACCCTGAATGAACTGGAACGGCACAATCGCCTGATGACCGGCCGGGAGGCGCGGATACTCGAACTCAAGCAGGAGGTCAATGCCCTGCGCGCGGAACTGGCCCGGCCTCCTGCCTACCAGTCGGTCTTGGCGACGACGACAATGGCAGCCGAACGGGTTCTTCTCCCGGTGAAGGAGGGCGGGTGAACCTCGAACAGACACTGGCGCTTCAACCCGGGATGACGTTCCGTGTCGCCAAGACCGGGGCGCGATTCGTGTTCACGTTCTGCCGGGGCCAACTGGTTGCCCGATTCAGCTCCTGCGTGGGGGGGGGCGAAGGCCGGTTCGTGGAGGAGGTTCTGCCCTTGGAGTCAAGGCGGGCCTTTGTGGAGCAGCTTGAGCGCGCCTGGAACGGGGAGGGCAGCTCCTTTGACCTGGTGTTCGGGGACGGACGATGTGCCTGTCTTTTCTGCGTCCAGCCCGTCAGCGACAAAGGGGTGACGGTCGAGCTTATCGGATCGGCCGTGGACATTACCGAACGAAAGCAAAAAGAGAAGGATGCGGCCGACAGTGAACACCGGCTGAGGATGCTGCTGGATAACATCCAAGCCGGGGTTTTGGTCATTGATGAAGAGACGCATGAGATCTGCGACGCGAATCCCGCCGCGTTGCAGATGCTGGGGTTCTCCCGTGAGGAAGTCTTGGGCAGAGGCTGCCAGTCTTTTGTCTGTCCGGCTGAAGTGGGAAGATGCCCCATCAGCGATCTGCGCCAGATGGTGGATAATTCAGAGCGTCAATTGCGGCGGAAGGATGGCACCCTTTTGCCGATTTTGAAAACCGTGGTTCGGATCACGCTCCGGGGAAGGACCTGCCTGCTGGAGAGTTTTGTGGATATCTCCGAGCGCAAGACCAGTGAGCTGATTCTCAAGAAAGCGAACGAAGACTTAAGCAAGCGGGCCCAGGAACTGGAGCAGAATCATCGCCAGATGTTAAGCGTTATGGAGGATTTCGAGGCTTCGCGACAAAGGCTTGAAGAATCGCATGGCGACCTGCAGAAGGCTATTGAGCGCTCCAACCAGTTGGCGGTGGCGGCCGAGGCGGCCAACAAAGCCAAGGGTGAATTCCTGGCCAACATCAGTCATGAGATCCGTACCCCGATGAATGCGGTGATCGGCTTGACGGGACTGCTGGCGCAGACTCCCTTGACCGACGAACAGGCTGACTATGTCCGAACCATCGGGACGAGCGGCGAAGCCCTGCTGTCTCTGATCAATGAGATCCTGGATTTCTCGAAGATCGAGGCCGGTAAGTTCAAGATTGTGCAAGAGGATTTTGATCTTCTGGATCTGGTTGAGGAATCGCTGGATGTCCTGGCTGAATCCTCCGCCTCGAAGCATGTCGAAATGGTCTCGCACGTCGAAAGGGATGTGCCGTTGATGTTGCGCGGCGATGGGGGACGGTTGCGCCAGGTCATGATCAACCTGCTGTCGAATGCCGTCAAGTTCACCGAGCGGGGCGAGGTGGTTGTCAAGGTCAGGATGGATCACCGGGAGGCGGATCGGGTCTGGCTGCATTTTGAAGTTCAAGATACCGGGATCGGGATGTCGCCCCAGGTGCAGGGCCGGCTATTTGAAGTTTTCTGGCAGGAGGATGGTTCCGCGTCGAGGAAGTACGGCGGGACCGGGTTGGGGCTTGCGATCTCGAAACGCCTCGTCGAATTGATGGACGGACGCATTGGGGTGGAGAGCGAGGCAGGCAAGGGATCCCGCTTCTGGTTCAGGCTACCCTTCACGACCAGTCGCGCCCCGAGTCCGCGTGCTCGTCCGGATGCCGCCGGTCTGAGGGGCCTGCATTGTGCGGTGGTCGATGACAATGCCACCAGCCGTCTGATCCTGGACAAGATCTTGTCTACTTGGGGCATGACTTGTGATTGTTTTGAGACCGTCGAGGAAGGGTTGCGTGCCCTTCGCCGGCAGGCGGCTGCCAACGCTCCCTACGCCTTGTTGCTGAGTGACATGGCCATGCCCGGAATGACGGGAGTGGACCTTGTCCTGTCCGTCAAGGGTGAGCCAGGTCTGGCCACCCTGCCCATCGTGGTGTTGACCTCCATGGGTGTTTCGGCCGAACTGGAGAAGCTGCGGGAACTCCCCGGGGTCCGGGTCATGTTCAAGCCGGTCAAGCAATCGCTGTTGTTGGACGCGGTTATGGTGGTTTTGGAGGGGCCGGCAAAAGGTGAAGGATCGGGCAGAACCGACCTGAAGGCTCCCGCCAGTCAGGGGGCAGAAAAGCCCTCCGCCCGGATTCTCCTGGTGGAAGACAACGCGGTGAATCGCATGGTGGCGCTCAAACAACTGCTCAAGCTGGGGTACAGCGGTACGGAGGCGGTGTGCAACGGGCGCGAAGCCATGGAGGCCCTGGGCCGGAAAGAGTACGACATTATCCTGATGGACTGCCAGATGCCTGAAATGGACGGCTTTGAAGCCACAAGACGTATTCGTGAACAGGAACGGCAGCGAGGGGCGGGGGGGCGCAGGATGCCCATCGTGGCCATGACCGCCAATGCACTGGAAGGCGATCGGGGGAAATGCCTGGCGGCCGGGATGGATGACTACATCTCCAAACCGGTCCGGGTCGAGGTCCTGAAGAAAGTGCTTGAGGACTGGAGCCCCGCAACACTTTCGAGAAAGGAAGAGCCCGGTGACCGCGTTGAAACCTGAAGCCCTGGAAGATCGCGCCCAACGTATTTTTTAGGAACTGATTCCCGGCCTGACCGACAGGTGCCGCAAGTTCCGCGTGGATACCTCCGAGATCGACGAGGAGATGCTGTTGCTTTTCAGGGAGCACATCAGCGCGCTGGTGGCGTCAATCGTATCAGCCGCCGGGCGAGAGAGCGCGCCGGATGTCCGTCGTGATGCTCATTCCCTTCTCGGGATGGGCGGGACGATCGGGGTTCCCTCGCTGTCGGTAGTGGCCGAGGACCTGAGCTCATGCGCCAAGCAGGGCGATTACAGAGGTTGTCTGG
>CAYOIT010000084.1:0-18958 GCA_964404035.1 uncultured Verrucomicrobiota bacterium
CCGGCCAGTACCACGGTTCCTCGTCAACGACAATCGCGTTGGCCGCGCCAATCAGACCAGGCGACACAAAGCGGATCAGGTTTTCAATTCCCCGGCTCGGATCGACCGACCGATAGTAGGCCAGCAACCGGTCCCGTTCCTCGGCATCCAGGGAGGCCAGGACCTGATCGGCGGTGAAACCCCAGGGATCGCGGTCCCCATCCACGATGCCATCCTGGAAGACAGGCTCGCCGGCATAGTCAAACATCAGGTGGTTTGGATTGGTCTGCGATCGCCCCAGCCCTGCAATCCCCTCGGAAGAGGCATCCCAGACCTGCATGAGCCGAGTACGCCGCCCGGGATCGTCGAGCGCCGCGCCGGTCTTGGGCAGGAACCAACCGAACAACTCGGAGGGCAGTTCGCGTTTGTCGTACGCCTTGAACTCCTCCGGCCACCAGAGCAGGGTCCACAGGGGATCATCCGCCCCCCAGGCCAGCGCGCCGGCCCCCGCCCAGAAGTCGAGCGCGGGGATGAGACTGAGATGGCGCGGATCGCCTGTCACCCGCGCCAGGTAGGCATAGGGCGAGGCATTCAGGCCGCGCTGCCATCCGTAATGATCCCAGGGAGCCAGCAGACCGCCTGGACTCGTGATCCGCAGTTCCATCTCCAGCATACTCCGCAAGGTGGTCCCATTCGGTCGGAACGGGGTTTCGAACCAGTCGCGGCCCGTCACTTGCTTCAGGAACTCGCAAGTCCAGAAGATCAGGGGGGTGTTGACCACCGAGGTATAGGTTGACCCTTCACCGCCATAGCCATCCTGGGGGAAAAGGCCGATCACATCGGAAAGCCGCCCCATTCCATACTCAAACAGGAACTTGCCGGAGGGATGCTGGCAGAGCTTGTGGCCGAAGAGGTACCCGACCGCGGCACAGTTGAGCGCCATTCCCAGCACCTGGTTATTGCTGGTCCGTGCCCGGCCAAGCAGCGTGGGGTAAGCATGTTTGAACGCGAACCCCAGGAAACACTCCGCCGCTTCTTCGATTTCGGCGTCAGACCACGCGCCGCGATACGCAAGCCAGTCAAAGAAGGCCGCCTTGCGCGTCACAACCCCGCAGCGGCACCAGGTGTGGAACTGCACATCACCGGCGCAGTCCTCCTGCGGCAGTCGGATGTAGTAATCGCGCAGGACTTTTCGGGCCTCCTCGATCCCCTCGCCGCTGACAAGCGCTGGCAGAAAGAGCATATCCGCCCGCGTGGCGGGGTTCTTGAGGCTGGTCTGCTGGAAATCGGACCAGTACTCTCCGAGCAATCCCGAGGCCGTGCTCAACTTGTCCGCCAGCCGCTCGGGATCGCCAGCGAAGAGCGGGAAATCTGTGTCATTGAATTTCATCGATTGTAACTCACTCTGAGGACATGAGTTCAAGGAGGGTTGACAGGATAACATGATATCAGAAAGGGATTGTCCGGATTCAGCATCCTGTCCATCCTGTCAAAACTCCCGTTTTGGGTTCAATCTCGGGTGGCCACCGCCGGTTTCTTCCACTGGAACAGGTTCAATTTGCTGACATGACCATAGTGCGGCGCGGTGGCCCCCATCCACGATAGCCCCACTTTCAGATAGCGTTGCGTGAAGATAATGGATTTGTCGAACTGGTTGTCGCTCAGACTGGCGAACGTCTTGCCGTCATCCGAGGCCGACCAGAACGCGCCGCGATAGGCCGCCGGATTGGCGCTACCGCTGTAAAGCAACATGCGTAGCGCGCCGGCTGGTGCCGGGCCGAACAACTTCTCCAGGTCATAGATCAGGAACGCCTGGTCGGCACTCGTCCCGCCGCCGGCGGCCGTCAACCACGTCCCGGCCGCACTGGGGTACAGCATGACGTTCCTGGCGTCAGCCCCATTGACCGTGTCGCGCTTGAACTTGTCGGTCGCAAAGTCATCGGCGTAGGCCTGTGGAAGATTGTCCGGATCCACCGTGCATTCGAGCAAAGCGCCTTCGCCCGGAGGCAGTTCGATGGCGGCGCGCCGAAACGGAGCGGCCGTCTCGACCGCGATGGCGGCCCCGCCCGATACCGGTTTCAGTCCAAGAATGTGCGGCCCCAGCATAACCGGCACGCGCACCGAGGCATTGGTGCCCTCATAACTCGCCACGACAAACAGATAGCGCCGGCCACTCTTTGGCTCGACGAATACTCGCGCCATACTTCCCTGATCCACCCCGCTCTCCGGCCAAGCCTCCGGCGCAACGGCCGGCCGCAGTTTCGCCAGCAAAGGCGCCAGCGCCGCGATCCGCCCGTACGCCTCGCCCATGGCCGTGTATTGAACCGTGGGCCGCCCGTCGTCATACACGAGGGCGCGGGGGGACCCGGAGTTCGTCCGCTCCTTGACCGCTGCCGGCAACTTGGCCGCCTCAGCCTTGGGATTCGCGGTGAGCGGCCACCGGTACAGGAAATAGAACATTCCCTTGGCGCCGCTGGCAAACGCGCCCCACGCCTGCCATTTGATCTCAGCCGGCGTCGGCATCACCCAGTGCGGCGCGCCGCCGGGCAGATAGACAATGTTGCCCTTCTCGTCGAGTTCGTAAGGTCCCCAAGGCTCCTGGTAGCCTTGCCCCATCATCCAGGGCCGTCCCCCGGGTTGGCGCGCCACGTTCTCGGTGATCTGGCTCCAAGCGGCCGATGGCGGCATGCCATAGCCGTTGGGATTCCCGCCGCTGAAAAACGGGTAGACATCGGCGCAGAGGGCGTCAAACCCGATCTGTCCGATTGCCGCGACGTCGTTCCACATCACGGTGCAGGTCACGGGTTCAGCCGGCGCATACTGACGCCAGGCTTTCACATACTGCGCCATCTCGCCCTTGTAGTCGCCCCGCGGTTCGTCGCCCAGCCCCCAGGCGATCGGTTTAGGCGCATCGCCCCAGCTCTTGAGCGTGTTCTCGATCAGCGTTTTGTTATCGCCCTTGCGAACCCATTCGACCTCGCCGGCCAGTTCGGCAAGCGACGCGACCACGTAGATGCCGCGTTTGGCGGCCCGCCGCGAGAACTCGGCGGTGTCGGCCGAGGAGAGATGCGTCAGCCAGACGGTGTTGACATGATTACTGGCCATGCCGTCAAGCGCGGCGTCAATCTTCGCCCAACGCATCTTGGGAATCTGGTATTCCTGAAAGGTGCATTCTCCGGGCCAGTATACACCCAGGGGCAGAAAGTCCGGCGAGCGTTGCGGCGCCGTGACAAGAGGGGTCGGATTTGTCTGCCCGAATCCCGCCATCGTTCCGACGCTCATGATGATTGAAATGAGAGCACATATCGTTCTATTCACTACCATAGTCCTTTCTTCTTCCGTTCTCTCTCTGTAGCCGGCCGCGCTGAGGCCGGCTACAGTTGGGTTGCGGGCAACACCCTCCTTGGTCATTTTCCCTCGCTACCGCGTTCCAGCCGCAGCAGCGTCCCATCGCCGGGCGCCAGTTTCACCCGCACCTGCTGGAACCCGCTTCCGATCGGTTCCCATGAGGTTGCCGCCTTGGCCAGGAGCGGCAGGGCCTGCGCCGAAACCAAATCCTGCACCGCCGTCACATCGCCAGACACATTCACCGCCACGTCCGCGGCTTCCTGGAAATCGCCATTGACGACCACGGCATAGCGCTGACCATCGACACCGACAAACGGCTGCACCACGGTGCCGGCCGGACGCCAGCCCTTGGCGACAAAGGCGAACCGTTCATCGACCAGCTTGAGCGTCTTGATCAACGGCGCCACCTTGGTAACCGCCACGAACGACTCCCCCATGGCCGCCAGCAGCGGCGTCGGTCGGCCGTCCATGTAGAGAATACTGGCAGGCAATCCTGAAGGCGTCGGCTGGCTCACGGCAAACTTCAGTTTGGCCTCCAACGGCGCGGCATTTGTCGCCGCCCCCGCATTGAAGAACAACGAGAAGTAGAAGACCCCGCGGGCGCCGCAGGCGATGGAGGACCAGGTCTGCCAGCGCACTTCGGCAGGCGTCGGCATCCGCCAGTGTGGTCCGCCGCCGGGCAGATAGACCACATTGCCGTCCTTGTCGATATCGCGCGGGCCCCAGACTTCGGAGAAGATCTGACCCATCATCCACCAGTCGCCCTCGCTCCAGCGCTGCGCGGAGCGGCCGGAATCGAGAAAATAGGTGGTGCTCGCCGCGTAGTCGCCGGGTCCGTTCGGGTTCCCTGCACTGAAGAAGGGATAGACGTCGGTGCATAGAAACGTGGGCTTCATCACCGCCCCGCAGGTCGGGATATCGCCCGACATGACCACCGTGGTCACCGGTTGTTTGGCCTTTTTCCATGGCTCGGAGTAGGATGCCATCTCGGCCATGTACTCGGCGCGCGGCTCGTCCCCCAGTCCCCAGGCGATCGGTTTCGGGGCATCGCCCCAGTTCTTCAGAACGCTCTCCATCAACGCCCCGCCCCCCTGGCGCGCCGCCGGATTCTCCCCAGCCAGTTCGCCCAAGGAGGCCACCAGATAGATGCCTCGGTTGGCGGCCCGCCGTGCGAAGTCCGCCCCCTCCTCGGCGTTCACATGCGTGAGCCAGACGGCGTTGACGTGATTGCTCGCCAACAGATCAAGGGTCGCCTCGATCTTCTTCCATCGCAGTTTCGGGATCTGCTGGTCCCGGAACGTGAATTCACCGGGCCAGTAAACGCCCAAGGGGACAGGCGGCGCCTCAGTAGACGCCGTCTCGGGGACTGCAGCCATTACCTGAATCGCGCAAGACATCAAGATCACCAATAATCGTTTCACGGGGTTTCCTACTTCTTCGCCGTCGTCTTGAACGAGAACTGCTTCAGGAATCCGTAGTCCGGGGTGGAAGCCTGAATCCACCGCAAACTTGCCTTCACATATTTCCCGGTAAACTCAACGGGCTTGTTGAATTCGTTCGTGCTGATATCCTTCCATTCCTTGCCGTCCGTGGACACCGCCCACGTCACGCCACGCTTCTCCGCAGGCCCGTTGGCACGGCCATCGTAGACCAGCACCACCTTGGCGGTGGCATCACGAGTCGGAATCAGGTTGTCGAGGTCGTAGATCACAAACCCGTTGTTGCTGTTCTCCGAACTCAGGCCGATTCCGGCGAACACTTTGACGTTGTTCATCGTCTCGCTGTCAGTCTCGCTCTTCTTCGGATCTGAGAAATTGTCCGTGTATTTCACGAACTTGACCGACACCGCCTCCTGTTCCTCCGCCCGCGCCAGATCGGTCCGTCCCGCCGCCATCAGCACGCTCACGCCCGCCACCGCTAGCTTCATCCATGTCTTTGTCATTTTCTGTTTCCTTTGCTTGTTCTGTTTCGTTTCCAAACACTCTCACTCGTCTTCTTTTGGAGTGCGGCGGCTTGACGCCGCTTTCCCACGGCCCGGCTTGACGGGCCGCAAGGCATAGCACAGCGCATCAAACTGCGCTGAACAAAAGCGGTGTCCCTCCTTCGCGAGTACGCTACGGCGGGCAGGCAAGCCACCGCACTCCAAATGCGTCCCAGCCCTCACCGGAACTTGAAGACCGTGCCCTGGGAAGGCCCCGTGAGCACTACGTTGTTACCCTGGATACCAACAGAGTACCCGTAGTTTGGCGCGGGAATGGACCAGCCGGGAAGCTGCGGATTGTTCGTCACGCCAACCAGGGAACTCGCCGAGAGCAGCGTAACCGAGCCCGGCCGGGTGCCAGAAAGGGTAACGTTCACCACCGCGTTCGTCGGAAGGGTCAACGTCCCGTTGGTAACCGCGATCCTGTCCGCTGTGCCGCCCATGATGTCACAGTTGATCACGGATCCTTCGGCCAGCACCAGGTTGTTGCTGATCGTGAGTGTGCCGACCGAACCTGCCGTGCCGCCCATGATCGTGGCGTTGCTCAGCACCCTCACCGCTCCGTAGATCGTCCCGGTCCCGCCAAGGGTGCCGCCACTGTTCGTCACGCTACTGCCGGCGGCGAGCGAACCGTTGATTAATAGTGTGCCGTTGCTGACGATCGTCGGTCCGGTGTAGGTGTTTGAGTTGTTCAGAGCCAGCGTGCCAGTGCCTGTCTTGGTCATGCTGCGGGCCGTGACACCATTGGAGATCACTCCGCTGATGACCGCCAGGTCATTGCCCGAATTGGGATTGTCATTCACTTGGATGGTGCACGACACGGTGTTGAGAAAGACCGGGTTTGCGAGCGTCACAGCGTCACTAGCTGACTGCGACCCGAACTGCATGGTCGCCAGCGCGGTGAACGACGCACCCGCCCCGCCGATGTTGACCGTGAGTGGGCCGTTGTAGGCGGAGAACCCGCTGCCGCTGCCCCACTGCACCTGGTTGGCACCAGTGCCAGTCGCGCGGGTGAACGAACTGGCGGAGCCGCGCCCATCCACTTCGTAAACACCGCCATTGAGGTTGATGTTGAAGTTCTTCAACGAATTCGAGTTGCCGGCCATCGCGTCGCCATCGGCCAGACCGCGCACCGCCCCGCCGGTGATCTGCCAGGAGTACTGACTGCTCGTGTCGCCCGTCCCGTCCACCTTGGTGTATGCAATGTTGCCGAGCACCAGCGTACCGGTGCCGACCTTGGTCAGCGTGCGCGTGCCGGTCGCGTCCGAGAAACTGGAAGCGGCGGAGTTCACATCACCGGCGGTGGTGGTGTCCGTGTTGTACGAGGGTACGAAGTTAACCGGTTTCGCGGAGTCCCCCAACGCCAGCCCGCCGCCACGCACCAGCAGGCGGAAGACGAGGCTGTCGCTCATGTTTTGCTTTTGCAGGAGCACCGAGGTGTTCCGCAGCATGGCGGATTCGCCGACCAAACCATGGCCGCCGAAATACGGCGTGCCCGCGTCGCCCAACACAAAGCGATAACCGCTGTCCGGTTCGTAGACGGCACCGGCCGACGACTCGGTGAACAGGATCCCGACCGTACCGCTGTTCCGCCCGACGGCGACGATGTTGGCCGCACTTCCCCCGTTACCGGTGGGAAGCCTTGCGGGGTTGTCAAACCGCAGCCAGATGGTCGACGCGTTGACCGCCATGGCGATACCACCGGGGCCGCTGCGATAGAACAAAGATCCGCTGCCCTGTCCTGCAGTGGAGCCGTGCCAGGAATTCGCACCGGCAAGCACCAATTCGTTCTGGTCGGTTGTGACCTGTCCGTTAGCGACGACGTAAAGACCTCCTTTGGTCACGCCATCGTCTGTCAGGTCGCCGGAGATGACATGGGCAAACCCAGTGGTGGTCGCATTGGTGCCGGGTCCCTGCGAGGACACCCTGACGGTACTTTGTGCATTCAAAACCGTGTCGATCGCATACTCGACGGGCGCGTTGGCGTACAGGTTGCCGTTGCTGTCCACTGCGGGACTGCCTACCACGAGGTTTGTCTGGTTGAGAAACGCCGCCGAGGGGATCCCGCTAGGTGCCTGATTGATCACCAGCGGAGTGCCGCGAGCGCCGAAGCTGACTCCCTGGAACTGTCCCGCACCGGTCCCGTAGTTCGGCCGGGCCGCCAAAAAGGTTGCCCAGGTAATGTCTGACAGAACCAGGCTCCCCCTGGCGCCGCCTGATGTCTCAAGATTCAGGTTGCCGGATGGCAATTGGTTCATGTTCGTAATCCCGACGGCCGCCCCGTATATGGCCAGGTTCCCCAATCCGCTGACGGCACCGGGAAGGACCAGCAGGTTGTTCGCGCCCACTGCAGAACAGGAAATACGGGCAGTCATCCCTGAACTCACCGTCAACGGCCCGGTCAGAACGGTCTGGATATCGGGAGTGATCGTCGCGTTGGTGGTCACGGTGATGGCGTTGGTGAAAGTCATTGCGGTGGTGATGAGCTTGAACGTGCCACCCGCCAGCGTCAGCAGCCCGGACCCGAGGGCGTTTGGGTTCTGAATCGCCAATACTGCCGTGTTGGAAATCGTGGAACCGCCACTGTAGGCATTGGCGGATGCGAGCGCTAACGTTCCCGCACCCGTCTTGAGCAGCGCGCCGGCGCCATCGATTGGCCCGTTGGTGAAGGTGATGGTGCCGGACGTGGTGCTCACTGCAACCGAAGCCGGTGTCATGTTCGGACCGATCGTCACGGTAGCCGTGACGTTGGAGGTGAACCGGACATCGGCCGTTCCGTCATCAGGAAACGCCACGCCGCCGGATGCATTCGTCCAGTTCAGCGCGGATGTGTCCCAGTTCCCGCCGGCGGAATTGGTCCAGTACAGATTGTCGCCCCAGGCGCCTCCAGCCAGCACCATCAGGACCGCCATTCCCACTCTGAGTTGGTTCACTGTTTTCATCGTATACTCCCCTCTTGCTGCGCCTGCCGACGCGGCTATGACAAGCCGTTATCCAAGCCCCATCCAAATGCCAGTGGCACAGGCATCTTGCCTGTGTGAACAGGCTGGAAGCCTGTTCCACGCTTGACCTTTTTCCGCTTACATGCAATTCCACATACATGAGCACAAAGACCGTCGCCATCGACTCCGAAGTCTACGATCGACTGGCCAACCTCAAGCGCCAGTCAGAGTCGTTCTCAAAAGTCATTAACCGCCTCATTGATCGCGTCGTGACAGCCCATACCGCCGCCGACGTGCTTGCCCATCTGGATGCACAGCCGTTGCTGTCGGATGCCGATGCCGCCACCATGGGTCGTGTCGTGCGCGAAAACCGGGAAACCGAGAACTGGCCCGCTCATGATCTGTCTTGATACAAGGTCAGTTACTGACATCATGTGAGGCATCCTCACCCCCGCACCGGCGCCCCCACAACCGCTTCCATTTCCTCTTCGAAACTGGCCGGCACCAGGTTGAGGGCCAGCGGCGTTTCGCCGCGGCGTTGCATGGCGATCAACTCCATGCACTCGCGCAGGATGGCCCGCGCGTCGAAGCCAATGCGATGAATCGGCAATGCCCCAGTGGAGGGCAGCGGGAAATTGTGGTGGGCCACCACGTCAACATCTTGGGGAACGCGAACCCCGGCCGCGATCAGGCCGGCGCAGGCGCCTTCCACAAGATTATCGTCCAGGATCAGCAGGCCGTCCGGATTCGGATTGCCCTGCATGAGCAGATGCACGATGCCCCGGGCGCTGGCCGGAGTATGCAGCGCCGCCCGCTGAATCCAGAAGGGCGGGATCTCGACGCCGTTGCGCTTCAGGACGGCCTCGATGTGCCCCACCTGCCCTTCAAGCAACCCCTCCGCCAAGAGGACCGCGATCCGCTTGCGGCCCTGCGCCATCAGGTCGTTCAAGCCCCGCTCGATCAACGCCGCGTGGTTGGGGTAGATACACGCCATGCCCTCCGCTCGGGAAGCGATGGCGACCAGCGGGATGCCCGGCGTTTTGAGCAGGGGAGACTCGGTCAGGTTGAAAGGCAACCTGGCGAAGACCACACCTGCTACGCGGTGCGCAGCCACATCGGCCTCCAGTTCCCGCCGCGCCTCGTTCGGTTCCGGGTCCTCGTCGACGTTGAAATACAGATGCAGGTCCGATGCAAACTCAGGCGAAGACGCCTCGTTCACCAGCGCCTGCCAGAATCGGTTCCACAACAAGGGATCGCCCTGGCGGCACGGAAACGCCAACGCGTACTGATGCAGGTGCGGGGGGCGCTCCGAAACAAACGTGCCGCGCCTCCCTTGGGCGTCAACGAACCCATCGCGCTGCAATACGTCGAGCGCGGATTGAATCGTGATCGTACTCACGGCGAAGGAGCGCTCAAGCTCGCGGCGCGTGGGAAGCCGGTCACAGGGCGCATAATGACCGGAGACAATCTGCTGCCGCAGATGCATGGCAATCCGCTCGCGTTTGGCTACTGTTTCTTCAAGTTGCTGTGTCATAGTCTTGAAGTCATTGTTTGTTGCGATACACAATATCATACCAACACATCAATCAGCAAGATCCTTTTCATGCTTTTCAAAGTGCCGCTCAGACGGGGCAAAGGCTGCGAACCTCCGCTTCGTATTCTTGGGTGTACCCGGACCGGTCGGATGCTAAGACCACGCATCGGCCGTCAGGCGGGAATGCCGAAACGGGGCAGGTGTGCCGGGGAGACACACTTCGTTCGCGCCGATCCGGCATCCCACCATCCGTCACCACCGCATGTGCCTCGGAGTCGTTTCACGAGGTCCCCATACGTGTACCGGGGTCATGTGATCGGTTCCCTTTAAATCAGCAATTCATCCCTGGCGGCAGCAAATAGGCATGATTCGGCTCGCAAGCGCCCACGGCCTCGCCGGTGATGGCATCGCGGGCGCCCGCCGGCGCCGGAGCGGCCTTGAAGGCGAACAGCACCGGCTGGTCGCCGCCGTCCCAGCGCACGCCAAGGCCGTCCTTGAGCACCGTCCGGCGGATCATGCGGTGGCGCTGCGCCTTGTAGAGGGCCAGAACCCGCTTGATCTCCGCCACGCTGGGCACGTGCCATTCGGCGCGCGGCACCAAGTGCAGGCCCAACGCGGGGATCCGCTTGTGGGCGACGCACTGGAAGAGGAGATCCACCGGCGCCTGCCCCCGCAGGATGCGGTTCTCGAAGTAGGGTTTCTCCCCTTCCTTGTGATCGTTGAACCATAACGCGATCACCGTGTTGTAGGAGTAGCCCAGCAGGTCACCGGCATAGACGTTGCCCCCGTGCAGCCCGCAGCAGCTATGGTTACTGAAGCTCACCAGCGCCTCGGGCTTGATATAGAGCCCGGCCTTGGCGAGGTCCGCATAGAGCTGCCCCATGCGATCGAACTGCGGCCGCATGTCGCCCTGCGAGTAGTCCACCTGCCACCAGCCAAGGTTTGAGAAGCTGTCCCAGAGGTAGCCGGATAGGCCGGTGCGCTCGCAAACGCCGAGAAGGCGCTCGCGCAGCCATTCCATCACCGGCGTGTTAAGGTTGAACGTCCAGCAACTGGCGGCATAGCCGGTGTCCGGATGGCGCCCGGACTCCTTCCCCGCGAAGACGCCGTTGCCGCCGCGGGCCAGGGTTCTGGTCACGGGATGGTTCCCATCGTTGAGGTAGCTGTTGGGAGAGGCGTGGGTGGACATCCACGACAGGAGCTTGACGCCCTTGGCGGCGGCCCGCTCGCACAACCGCTTGAGCCCTGCCTCCCCGCCCCAGGTCTCATTAACCGTCCAGTCCAGGACCACGCACATGTTTTGCTGGTTGAATTTCTCAAAGATCGTGCCTTCCCGCCGCTCCGGCGGGATCTCCTTGAGCAGATACTCCTTGAAGGCCTGCTGCTGCTCGAACACCACGTCAATAAAGACATAATCCCCACCGAACTCCGAAGCCACATCGATGACCTCGTCGTAGGTGGTGTTGAAGTCCACATTCGACCATACATTGTGCGAGAAGGTGATCGCGGGCGGCTCCTCCTGGGGAATGCCGAACTGGGCCTGGCCGCGCTCCAACTCACGATCCTGCAGCCGCGTCCAGAGGTTGAGCGCATCCACGTCGTCAAGCCGGTCGGGACAGTGCAGGATCGTCTTGGGATTGGTCGTCACCTTGTTGGATTGGGTGAAGAGGTGCATGTCGAGCATCCGCAGGCTGTCGTCGCCGGCATTGGTCTCGACCACGGTGCGGATGAGCGAAATCTGGTCGAACCAGCCAACCATGACGCCGGCCTGGCCGTATTGCAGGTCGAAGCCCGGCAGGAGCGACCAGCGGCCCCAGAGATTGCCGGGCAGCAGCGTCGCCCACTTGTCGAGGCCGACGGTGGAATAGGTGGTGTCCCTGCCGATCTTCATCCGCGGCGGGGTGAGCCAGTTGCGCAGGCAGAGCGTGACATCGTCGAGGTTACCACCGACCTCCCAGGTCTGGCGGTCGACGAGCCGGTGGATCGGCAGTTCGCCCTCATACTCAAACCAGTAGCGGAAACCGGCAAACTTACGACCATCCAGCTCGGCCTGGGCCGGTTCGAGACAGATGTCGAACCGTGCTTCCCGCGCGGGGGCATCCCAACTCGCATTCCGGAAACAGGGGTCGCCGGAGCAGTCGCGTCGCTCACGGAACAGGGTATCCGGGTCGCTCACCGCCGTGGTGCGGATCACGGTGACCGCGCCACGCTGCTCGATGCCTTCAAAGCGAAAGGTTCTGAACACTTCCCCCTCGAAGGTGTCGAACCAAGGCAGAAACCGGGTTTCGGGGTTGCGCAGCGCCGCGCCATTTTGGTCATCAACCCCTTGACCGACTGAAACCCCGTGCATTCCAACTCACACTGCGTCATGGTTCAGGTTCTGGTCCTGACGTGTCAGCGTTCTCGCACCACACCGTCAGGCAACTCAGCCTCTTCGCCCTTCATATCCCAACGGAAGCGGGCCGGGCCGGCGATCGTCTGCACCGTCCCCTCCACCCATTGGAGTCCACATTCCCGGCACGGGCGAAAGGCCAGCCGCCGTCCCCCAGGCTCCAGGAACTCCACCCCCAGCAGATGGCGCACCAGTGTTGCCACCAACCCCGCGCCGAAGCTCTGACTGTAGCAGGAGGCCGCCAGCCCCGCCTGCGTCACGGGCCAGCTTTCCCAGGTTCCGCCCTCGCCCTCGTCGAGCATCGCCCCGAAATTGTACCGGATGTACTGGACCGCCTCAGCCGCCCGGCCGCTGGCGAACATGGTCTCGGCACAGATCTGGCTGGCAAATGGTGAACCGGCCACGACCGGCTTTCGCGGATCATGCCGTATCCGCTCGCCCAGCACGCCGCCCTGCCAGCCACTGCGATTCGTGGGCCAGGTTCCGCTGTGCCCGGCGCAGAAACGATAGGCGGCCGCGGCCTTCTCCCCGCCGAGCAGCCCGAGTTGCAAGGCCAGGGCATTGTCCAGTTGGCCGCAGAAGTCCACAAGAGATCCATCGGCGCGCGTCCCCTGCGCCAGAGCCTGGTGACGCGGATGCCAGAGACGCTCGAGTAGGTCGTCGAAGGCTGGCGTCTTGCCTTCCGCTAACCCGAGATAGCGGCGCATCGACGCCACCGCGCTCCACCCCTGGATCGCCAGCAGCACCTCCCAGGTGCAGACCGCCTCGGCCGCATTCAGGTTCCATTCCGGCCATTTCCAGCCGCCGGTGGGCTGCCGAACATCGTAGGAAGCCAGCACCGCCTCGGACACTTTGAGCAGCCGCTCCGCCCGTTGCCGGTCACCCGAGAACAGCACATAGCGCCAGGCCCCGGCGGGGAACCAGAGGTCATGCGCGGGAATCCCACGCCGCCAGGCACCATGCCCCGGCGCCCAGCAGGGGATATTGCCGTCCCTATCGTGGTCGTCGCAGAAATCATCCAACTTCTTGGCAACCAGCCTGGCGTCCCCGAATCCGTGCATCACCCCGTCGTTGACCACGACCATGTCCGGCCCGCCCCAGCCCTGCCGCTCGCGCCGGGCATTGTCCACCAGCGTGGTCAGCGAACACAGTTGCAGGGTCTCCAGACACATGTCGCGGATGGCGTCGAGCGTCGGATCCGAGCAGGCGAAAGGCAGGGCCGGACCATACGGATAGACGTGCGACTCGACCTGCACGTCATGGAGCGTGGCCGTACCGGAAAAAGTAAGCTGCAGATACCGGAAGGCGCGATCATGCGGCAAACGCAGCCGCCGCCGCCCCGCCGGCAGGATCACGCGGTCGGCAAAACTGTGCCCCTGGGTTCTGGGGTCGACGCGGCCCTGAAGCGAGAGCGCCTCCCCATAGCCGACGTCGATGATCACCTCCCGGCGGGTCTCCACCTCCAGCCAGACACAGGCCGAAACCATCCGGCCGCAATCGAAGGTCATGAAGTAGTCCGACTCCAACGCCGGCACGTTCCACGGCCACGATCCCGCTGACGGCAACCCAAAAATTTCTTTCCCGGCGGTGCTGAAGATCGGCTGCAGCTCGCTACGCGGCCGGATCAGCGACACATGCGTCTGGGCCGCCATCCGCCTGGCCACATCCTCGGCCAGCACCACCTCCGGCGCGTCGCCCTGCGCCACGCCGGCATCAACCACCTCGCGCACCGCCTGCCGTGTACAACCCAGCGGCGGAATCGGGCTTTTCCGGAATTCGATCCGCTCCGGATGCGGCGGCAGCACCCGCGCCGGCCGCCAGGGTTCCGGCGCCTCCCGCAAATCCGCCATGATCAGCCGATGCGAGGCGAATCCCCGCCAGCCCTTCGGGCCCGGCATCCGGTACCCCGGCCAATGCCGCGCCTCCCAGCGCGGCCCGGTCAACACGGTTTCCCGGTCGCTCGCCAGCCGCCCGATCACCCCCGCCTGGATCGGCTCGGCATCACAGCAATCCTTGCGCCGCCCCTCGAACCATACTTCGAGTCGCAGCTCGTTATCGCCTTCCCGCACGAACGGGCCAAGGTCCCAGCAGGTCAGGAACGGTCGGCGATGATCGCCCAGCGTCGGGCCCACCCCGACAACCCGTTCGTTGCAGAAGAGCGTGTAGAGCGTATCGGCAAATCCCGTCCAACTCGCGTCCGCAGTGGCCGCAAACGACAAACGCAACTCGCCCACCTGCCCCTCGGCATCCGCATCGTGTCCCGTCCAAATCCATTGCGCGTCATGAAGCGGCGACTTGCCCATCCGGGTCTCGACGTCTTGCATCCGGTCATTCTTGTTCATAATCCCTTACCTTCCGTCATGGTGATGCGTTCGCGGGCGCCCTCACTCCACCCGCAGGCTGTCGTCGCCGGCGTTGGTCTCGACCACGGTGCGGATGAGCGAGACCCGGTCGAACCAGCCAACCAGGATGCCGGCCTGGCCGTATTGCAGGTCGAAGCCCGGGAGGAGCGAACCGGCCCCAGAGATTGCCGGGCAGCAGCGTCACCCACTTGTCGAGCCCGACCGTCGGCCTTGCCGCCGCGGATGCTTTCTTGTGTTTGGGCAGTCATATCACACTTCCAACGATCAGATGCGGTTCCAACTTGCCTCACGATTCCTCATCTCTCCGTTCCACCCCAGCAACATCGTGTCCGTCATGACGCGCTCACCCGGCAGCCATAGAGGCGCTCACAGGCCTTGATGACCATGTCGGCCTCGTCGCGCGAGCCGCATTCGACGCGGTAGATGCAGCCTTCCGGCCGGAGATACTCCATCATCTGGATAACCTCCCGCCCTGTGCCGTTAAGCCAGAGCCCTTTGCCGAGCGACTGGATCTGCCGGAGTTCCGTCCGCCATTCGGGCAACGGTTTGGCCCCCGCGCCCGGCACCCACTGGATCATGTCGATACCTGATGTGCAGCACCGGGCGGTCATGGTTCTCGCGGGCATCGGAATCCCGCACCTTACCGGAAAATGAACCCGGTCCCCGCCGCCGCCGGCCACCACAAGCACCTCAACGCTGCCGCCGGCGTCCGTGTAGTTCGTCACCGTCCCGCCCGTCGCCGATACCGCTTCCGCCTGCGGCGCGAAGCCGCTGAACCACCCCGCCGCCAGCAGCAGCGCCAGCAGCAGTCCCGGCGCCACTCCCCGCCATCCTGCTCCGCGTCCGATCCTGCTGGTCTTCATCGTTCGCACTCCCTTCGTTCTGGTCATTTCCGTTCGCACGTCTTCTTCTGGAACCGTCCCGGCATCGGCTACCGCATCAATCGTCCACCGCTCCGACGTGGCACGGGCTTCCAGCCCGTAGCCTCTTCGTTGGCAAACCTTCCGCCGGGCTACGGGCTGGAAGCCCGTGCCACGATTCAGCCCCCCGAAAAAATCGCCGGCAGTACCGTCACGGCCGCCGCCGTTTCCCCATTCCGCAGCTGGTCGATCCGCTCCATGCAGGTCGCCACCAGTTTGCGAATATCGCACCCCAGGCGCGTGACCGGGCACCGCGCTCGGGGTCGGATGCGGGAAGTTCGTATGCGCCACCACCACATCCTTCACGCCGGACTCGGCCAGTCCGGCGGTCAGGTCCGGCACCAGGTTGTCGTCGGTGATCACCAGCCCGTCCGGCCGTTCGCCCGGCGCGCCCTGTACGAGCAACCGCCCGAGTTGGCGGTTATAGCAGCCGGCGCTGGGGGTGCCCATTGGATCCACTGGGGTTCCACCGTCAGCCCGCAGGCCGCCGCCATGCCCGTAATGCCGGCCAGTTCGACATCAAGGGCCGCGGAGCCATCGGGCCTGTTGGCCATCTGCACCACCGCCACCCGCTTGCAGCCGCGCGAGGCCAGATGGTCGAAAGCCTTTGGTAGAAAACCCGACAGATCGGGATACACGGTCGGGCACCCGTCCACGCCAGCCCCGGTCTCGATCATGACCCGCGGCAGTCCGGCAAGCCGGACGACCGGGGACCCGATATCGCGCAGTCCAAAGGGTGGCGACGCAAAGATCAGCCCGGCCAGCCGCCTGCTCTCCACGTATCGCAGGAGCCGCTGGTAGTCCTCGACGTCCGTATGGCCCTGAACATCATAGAACGACAGCACGCGTCGCTCAGCGTTCAGCCAGCGCTCCGCCTCAGCGTGAATGGCCCGGTAGAACTGCGGCGAACTGCACGGAGTTGGGAGAGGCCCGGAACTTCCGTTCGATCGCCTTGCGGCTCGCAAAAGGATCTCCTGGCCTCAGCCTGCCGCTCACAATTAACCCGCGCAGATGGCGCACGACCGCATCGCGCTTGTCCGGCGGCCGGCCGTTCCTAGCCGGTATAGACTTCCTATTGCTCATTAAAGCCATACAGAGTAAGGCTAGCACACGAAGCCAACCGTTTCAACGGCAGTTTTGGCCCGACTGAGAGGGCCCGGGCACGTGCTTCATTGGAAAGAAGGAGCGCTGAAAATCGGACGCGCAGCTCCGGGCCGCCGCCGAAACGACGATGTTACCTGCTCAACGTGATTTTCGTATCCGTCAACAACGGGGCTACACCCAACACCGGCTTGATGTAGTAGTCTGTCCAAATCTTCGGCTGCCCCACGCTGGTTATCCGGTTGGAAAGCACCGAAAAGTCAGGCACCACAGCCGCCTTGGAAGAGCCTACCCCCTGGGTTGCCTTGACCAGCACGCCGGTACTCGAAGCGCCCCACCCCCGGAATCCGAGATTCGCCACCTGACTGTCAGCCGTATAGGGTTCGAAGTCATCGATGAAATCCAGCCCCACCGTGGCCTGCGTGCCCCACTTGTTGTCCAACGTGAACGTTCCCGTCATGTCCACGCCCGGTGCTGCCACCCGTCCTCCGGTCGAGACCACCGTGCCGCTGCCCGTGATGGAAAGTCCCCCCACCAGGAGTTGGGCCGTGTGCTGCAATCGACGTTAAGCGTATCGCGGTCACGCGCCACAGCCAGGGCCGCCGCCGCCGTTGCCATCACCCCGGCCTTTACCGGGTCCACGGCCCGGGGCGTTTGCTACGCGACCCCCGAGATACCCCTTACCGTTGGCGTCGAGGCCGCCGAAGGCGTCAACCGCAAGACGCCCGACGCTAAACTTCGGTGAACCTCCGTTCGTGCTGTCCGAGCAGGGATAGACCCAGCAATTGCTGGCAATACGCATCGTCCCGCCCACGCTCACCAAAGCCCCATAGTCCGGCGAAACCCCGCGGTGACTCCATTCCGGCAAGTGCTTGTCGCGTCCTCGATCACTCCCGAGCGTCGATCGCCCCCAACTTGACAACATGTATCCGGAATATTACATTGTAACACATGAACGTCGTCATGGATGCGGATTGCCTGATCAAACTCACCAAAGCCGGCTTGAAGGAACAGGTGTGTGCCGCTTGGCGCGTCTCCATCCCGCCACTCGTCCGGCGCGAAACCGTGGACCAGGCATCTCACCTACCGGACGCCACGCGCATCAGACAGAATATCGTCGCGGGTCATATCGCCGTGAAAGACCCAGGCGTTCGCGCGGCCAAGGGTGAAGACGCCGTGCTCCGCCTCTATCAAGGCGGCGGGTTCGAGGCCGTTGCGACCGACGATGCCCGCTTCATACGACAACTACGCGGACTGGGTATTCCGTTCGCGGTCCCGGCCGTCATTATTGTGTGGCTACGCCTGGAGGACGTATTGTCCCCCGACGAGGCGCGTCAGGCGCTGACGGCCTTGCGGCCACACATCAGTTCGGAACAATGGGCTGCGGCGCAGTTGATGCTCTCAGGAGGCCTTGAACCATGACCACCAAAACCCTGCGATTGTCTGACCACATGCTGGACGCGGTGCGGGAACTCGGCAGCGCCGAACATATCGAGGAGGCCACGGCCATGCGAAAACTTATGCGCATGGGATACAACCTGTTCCTGGCGGAGCAGTACCGGGCCGGACGGCTGACGTTGCGCGAGGTGGCTCGCCGCATGGAACTTCCGCTGAGCGAAGCACTGGAAGCGCTCCAACGTTTGGGCATCAGCGGTAATACCAGTTCGGATGACGCATTGGCGTCCCTGCGCTCTCTCCGGAAAACCGGCTGATCATGGACCAAGTCTGGGAACACGCCGCCAGGCGGCGACTTTGGCGACCAAGGCGTCGGCTTCGACGGGTGACGCCGCCCAGAGATTGAGGATCACCCCCTCGGGCCGCAACCCGTCCATGAGCGCATCCAACTCCTCCGGGCAGGTGTACAGGAACAACCCCTTTCCGGCCGCCTGTATCCGGCGCAGCATGGGCAGCCAGTGCGGGTGGTCATCGGGCGTCCCATTGGCCCAGCTCGAAGACCACATCGTCGCCGTGTTGCCGTCCACAATGACACTTCCTGACCCGCGACGCGATGAACTGACATCCGCAGCAAGCCCCGCCTTGTTGACCTCGGGGTAGACGGGTGCGGCATGGACTACCACATTCGTATCCTGCCGGTAACAACTGGCGAGAATCACTTCATAGGTTTGCCCTGTGGCGACTCCGATGGCCCAGTTTTGGTGGGTGAGGGGCTGCGCTCGCTCGGACTCGCCATTCCCGCTGATGTCGATCTTGTGTCTTCCGTCAACTTTCCCAACCTTCAGAGGGTGCCATCGCCCATGTACTGGCTTGGGTGGGACATTCCTGACCTTGTCCGGCGTTGTTGCGCGTCGATCCTCCCGATCAAACAAGGCAAGACCGTTCCGAGGATGCAATGGATGCCGCCTGTCCCGGAGTCTGCCTTTGGACGGCAATAGTCCGA
>CAYOIT010000085.1:0-17030 GCA_964404035.1 uncultured Verrucomicrobiota bacterium
ACCTCGCCCGGCATCGGCGGGCAGCGTAGTGCCCGCCGTACAGCAGTCGCTTCCCTCAGACTTCACCTTTGCCAGGATCTCGGGCGCAAGGTCATGGGAAACCGTAACCGGAGGAACAGCCTTCATCCGCTCAATCACAGGGCGGAGATGGGCGGGAACATCCGCTTCTCCTTGAGCGCCACGCTGGCCGCCAATGTCATTTCGCATCGAGAGTCTCCCTCAAGGCCGTCAGTGCCAGGTTCAAACGCGACTTCACTGTTCCGAGTGGAATCTTCAACACCTCGGCGATATCCTGATAACGCAGTCCCTGGTAGACGTTCAGCACCACGACCTCCCGCAACTTCGGCGACAGTCTTGCCAGGGCTTCCTGAACATCCAGACCCGATGCCGGCCGGATCGGCCGCGTGCGATCCCTGATCTCGGCATCCGTCTTCAGGCTGGACTGCAACCTCTCGCCCCGCGCCAGCTTCCGGCCGCGGTCGGCCCACACATGCCGCGCCAGGACGTAGAGATACGTCGTGAACCGCGCTCGCGCCTCATACCGCTCGCGACTGCGGTACAACCGCACAAACGTCTCCTGAACCAGATCTTCGCCATCGTTATAAACGCCCATGCGCACGAAAAAGTTCAGCAGCTGGTTCTGATGCCGGTGGACGAGTTCAACAAAGGCGGTCTCCGAGCCAGCCGCCACCTGCGACATGAGTTCACGGTCGGGGTCTGGAAGCGCGGGAAGTTCGGAATCGTCGGACATGAGTCGCGTTCATAGTCGCCTGCCCGAATGGATGCAACGAAAATATATCTCCACCCCCGCCTTACTCACCTCGGAGGCCGGGCAGGAAGTGATCCGGGTCTGGAGACCGCGGGAACCATCGCAGCCGGTCCGCCTCCCGTCCGAGGTCGGTCGTTCCGCACCGCTTCACCAAAGCCTTGTAGAACCGGTCGGCGGCCTTCGGGTCGCGATCCTTCAGCCACAGTCCCGCTTCGCAAAGAACGCGGGCGGTAAGGGTCGATTCGTTGGGCATGAGACGGGCCGCCTCCCAGGCAAGATCGGCGGCGACATAGCGATAGTGGAATCGCTTCCCGGGCTGTGGCACCTGCGACACCGTCCTTGCGACTTCGTCCGTGCCGATGAACTCCGCCTGTTCCCGATGGGGGGAAATCCGGTCCTCGACATACCCAAGTTCGTAGTACCCTTCATACAGGCTCCAATCCGGGGACACCTCCGTGCCGAACAGTTCCAATCCCCAGTAGCGCGCGATCCGGGCCGCCCGCCACAACGCCGCCGCCCGGGTCCCTACGGCGAGTGTCGTGTTCCGCCCGGTCACAAGCCGTTGCCGGTATTCTTCCATCCTCTCTCGCCAGGGAGGCGGGAAATAGGGAATCGACGCATCGAGTGCTCCCGCGCGTGCCAGTCGCCGGGCGAGCAGGTGACGCCACATCATCGCCTGGTCCTCCGCGTCGCGAGTCCCATCGCTGTCCGCTCCCGCCTGCGTCCCGGGCTTCGCCACCCTTTCCGAATCGGGCAGACGTTCATCCACATAACGACGGAGTTCGTCCAGCGTCAAGACACGCTCCCCAACGTACGCCGCATCCGTCCGCCAGCCATGCCGCACCAGCAAATCGAAGGCCTCGGCATAACGCCCATCAACCATCAGCAACGCCGCCAGTTCGCCGGCAGGACGCGAAGCGGGCCTGTCGCCGGCGGCCTCGTCGGTCACGGCAAATGACGGCAACTTGTCGCGGGAAACGGCCTCAATCTCCCTGGTCACCGCATCAAGCAAGACCTGTGCTTCGTGGCGCTTGCCTTGGCGCAACATGAGCTTGGCCGCGAGCCACCTGGCCGTGATTGAACCTGGAGCCGCGTGCTCGAGCCACTGCTGCGCCACCTCCGGCTTCCCGCGACGGTACGCCAGCCACGCCAGTCTATCCGCGCCGGCGATCTTCCCGACACCGGCCTGTTGAACCGCTTCCAACCACTGGTCGGAAGCCTCATCAAACACACGCGTGTTTCCATCGCGCGAGACAAGGTAGGCCGTCGCCAATCGCTGCAGGACCGGGATCGCCGCGATCTCCGGCATCCGGTGCGCGAACCCGGTCACCAACTCATGCGCAACGAGCTGTAATGAGACGACCGCTCGTGCATCGCCCGCCACGGACTGGGTCAAATACAGGACGGCAGCCTCCTCGAACCTCCATCGGTCCAACTCGGCGCGGGCTTCCCACCCCAAAGAGGACAAGGCCAACCCCAGGGAATCGTGGAAAGAGGCTGAGGCCAACGTGCGGACCAGCCGGAAACAATCCACGGCCCTCGCCGGTTCCTCGTCCTGCCAGCTCCGCCCAAGCATGAAGGCGGCCCACGAACTCCGAAAACGACGTTCGGCCGGGGCCAATGCCAGCAATTCGATCCAGCAGGCGCGGGCGGCGGGAAGATCGCCCCGGCGGTAGGCAACCGCCCCGCGCGCATACAGCTCGAATTCCTTCGGTAATCCCGCTGGCGGTTCCAGGTCCGGCAGGTGGCCCGGCACAATCCCCGGCTTCAGCCCTTCAAGCTGGATGAGGCAGACCCGGAATACTTCATATTCGACCGCCGGATCTTCCCGAACAGTCGCCGGCAATGGACCGGTGGCCAGCGCCTCTTTCAAATCGGAAAGATCGGCGCGGAGCGTCTCCTCAACCGGGTCGTCGCAGGTGAAAGAGGAAGAAGGCCAGTTCGTCTTCCCAAACATCCCGGCGGCGACCATGTCCTCCTGTAGCCGTCCCATCTCCGCCGCGAAATTGGCTTCAGGCATGGTGCGCAGTGCTTGCCCGGGATCGTCCAGAAGGGTGTTGGGGAAATACGGACCGCAGGCCAGCAACGAGACCGGCAGCAGCCATGCCGCCAGGCCCACCCCGCACCACCGGACCACTCCACTGCTCCAATACCCTTTTTGCCGCTTCATCGTGTCCCCACCTCCACGCTCACCGGTCCCGGTTCGCTGAAACGCACCCAGCCCACGACCCGTCGCTCACCCGGACGCAGAAGGTCAGGAATCCCCATGCCGCGGGCGGCAAGGATCACGCCATTTCCCGCCTGTCGAGCGATGAAGCCACCAATACCGTCCTGGGCCTCCAGTCGCTGTGCCCCAACTCCAACCGTGACCCGAACTCCGTCGAGACGGGCATCCGCCTTTCCGGTGTTGGTCAATTCGATGTCGATCAGCCGCCCGTCGTCCGTCACGATGGTTCTGGCCGCCAGTGCCGGATCAGGGACCTCACCTTTCATGACGCAGCCCAGCGTCCCCGAAGCCCAGTTGCGCTCGTCTCCGGAGACAGGTAGCCGGTACCAGATCACCCCCCGCATCGTCCCGGGCCGCCGATCTGTCCACGCGCGCACCAGCATCGCCATCGCCGCCGGATCGGCCCGCACGTCGCGCAGAACAGCACTCGGCGGCCAGTTGGGACGCTGGCCTTCGGCGGTGAGCCCGAGGAGCCGACCCTCGGGACCGAAGGCCGCCAGGTAGCCGTAAGTGGGCAGAGCCACTTCAAAAGGAACCCCCAGCGTGGCGGCACGGCGCACGGCGGCGCGAGCCGCTTCAACATCAACAAGGCGCAACGCTTCGGCGGGGTCGAACGTGGCGGGCGGCTCCAGTGAGTGGACCTGAAGGACAAATCCATCGGTCGCCCGTACGAGAGCCTCGACATCGCGATTCCCAAGCCAGCAAGGCAGCATGGTGATGGTCAGGGGAACCGGCAGAACCGCCCGACGCAGGCTCCCCAACCACTCTCGATACTCACCCAACCGGCTTTCGGCGCTGTCATAGTCCACTTGAAACTCAACCGGCTCGATGCCGGCCGCGCGGGCGGTTTCAACCAGACTCCTGGCGAGCGCCGCCACTTGCGCCACAGCGGGCTCGGAAGGATCCAAAGGGGTCCGCCGGGCGGTCACCCGCAAAGCCAGACCAACAGAGAGGCCCGCCCGCCGCAAGGCGTCATAGTCCGGCTGAACAAGGGTCACGCGCGGGGTCACCCCGTCCCAATCGACCTGGGCCGTGAGCACGATGAGCTTGGAGAGTCCGGTGGGGCAGGTCCTGACGCCGTCGACCACCGCAGGCGTCCAGGATCTCTGCCAGACATAGGCCGACTGGACCATCGCCGGTCGGTTACCGCCACCGCCACAGCAACACCAGACCGCAGCCGCGGCCGCCAGGGCCAAGACTACTGCTATCAGCCAACAGAACCGTTTCATGGGCGGGGATTCCTTGTATCCTCACTGGACCGCAAGACCAAACACGAGGTCGTCCTTCGCTTTTCCCGCCAAGGCTTCCTTGCGTTTTTGCCAGTCTCCGCCAGTTCATCGCCACTCAGCCGTCGCACCCGAAGCCGGCCCTCCCGCACGTGGTTCTCGAGGGATTCTTCAACTTCGTCCAACACCGCGTCCGTGGTATGGCACTCCCAGTCCATACGGAAGAACACGTCCAAGACGCGAGCCGTCTGCAGGTCGATGAAAACGTTGGCGTCCTGAACGACGACGATGATCATGGGATGAGTTGAAGTCCTCGCTCGAACTCCACCAGCGATTTCTTGGCCAAACTGGCGGCCAGCGTGACGCTCAACGCCTCTGTGGCCACGGCTCGCTGAAGCAATTGATCGAACCGATTGGATTCCTCGACGCCCATGAACGCACCCGGTTCCTGCTTATTCCATCCCTGCTGGTTCCGAAGAATGCAGAAGCGTGTGTAATCCCCCTCCGACATGAGCCCCAGGTCTCGTGCACGTGCCATGGTGGCGGCCATCGAGATGCCAAAGTCCTGCTTGATGTCCTTCAGCTCTTCCAGCGTCACCGAACGGCGGCGCCCGCCCCACTCGCGCTCAAACACCGCACGCGGCATCAACATGGCCCCCGCAAAACGGTGGCAAAGTTTCTCGACGGTCTTCGCCTCCAGCCGCTTGTCGAAATCCAGCAGTAGATGCGCCAGTTCATGCAACGCCGTCAGCCGGCGGCGATCCGCCGGAAAGCGCTTATTTAGCGCCAAGACCGGCATGTCGCCGCTCCACCCGGAGAACCCGTCGAACGACGCCTCCGCCACCAGCAGGTAGACCTTGACCTGGTGTTGCTCCAGCAACTCCACCACGTTCCCGAGCGCATCCAAGCCCAGTTCCCAGCGATCGCGCAGACGCTCGGCGGCAGTCTCCACGTCAGCCCCGGAATGAATCAAAAGGCCTTCCAGGGGGTTGGCAAACGTCGTATCGATGCCCACGGCCTCTTCAACTTCCAGGTAGCGCTCAAAGAAGTCCGCCGCCTCCACCCGCAAGGCCGACTCGGCCCGCGCCCCCAAAGCCGATTTCTTGCGAAATTCGATGGCGGCCAGCGACACCGTGAAGGGTCGAAAAAAGTACTCCGTGGTCTGCCCCAACGCCTTAGCCAGTTCACGCAGCACGGTGGAATCAGGCAGCATTTCGCCCCGCTCGTACTTGTGTAACGCGTTGTGGCTCACGGCCGCCTGCAGCCGGTCCACAAGCGCTCGCAGGGACACCCCCCGCATCCGCCGCGCCTGCTCCAGCCGACGCCCGAACAACGTCTTAACCTCTTCTGTGGTGGTGGGTTTCATGGTTGACAGATTATGATACTCCAGACGTGTTTGTCAACTCAGGCATCCGTTTCAAAACGGTGACCGGTTTGTCGACGGGCAGATCCGCCAGGAGGCAGGCCAACAGGCCGTCCTGGGCCAACTGACCGACAACAACCGCCTCCGCCGCATGCAGCAGGTACTGGTTGCACCAGGCCGCACGCGGCGGCAATCCGCCCCGCCTCGTTCAACGCCATGCGCCCATTCACCACCGTGCAGAGCAGCCGCAGGCGGTCCTGCGCGCAAATCGTCACGAAATACGCGCCCTACCTCGTGTAATCGTAGCCGCGTAACCGGATCGACCGCCGATGGAATTCCACTGCCATCTTCCCCCTCCTACGGCACCCGCACCCGGCCGGTGAGTAGATCAGTCATCAGGCCGGATTTGAGTGATGATCTTGTGCGGACTCCGCTATGGATGCTCATATTTTCCTGGAGTTCGTCTCCAACCAGACAGCATAGCCGGCTTCGTCCATCGCCCCGGCGGCCAACGCGAGCGTATGAACGATGGCGTCGGCCTCAGCGGCTTGAAGACGATAGCTGTTGATTTCGAGAAACAACGCCGCAATCACAAACCCGGTTCGCTTATTCCCGTCAATGAACGCATGGTTTTTCACGAGACCAAAGGCATAGCTGGCCGCCAAATCGAAGATCGACGGCTTGCCGTAGGCAAGCAGGTTTTCCGGTCGAGCCAGAGCAGACTCCAGCAAGCCTTCATCGCGAACACCTGACGATCCGCCAAATTCCGCCAGCAATTCTTCGTGCAGAGCGAGAACAGTGTCCCGCAAAACCCATTCCGGCGGCTTCATTTCGCGAGTTCCCGGAGCGTATTGCGATAGCGGCGAATCACGTGCTGAGCCGCCTCGAGTTGCCGGATGACTTCGGGTTTCGTTGGGCACATGCGCAGACTGCCATCCGAAGCTTCTGTGACACATACGGTGTCGCCCTCTTCTGCGTGCAGGAACGCAAGCGCTTCCTTGGGCAGTACGACTCCCACCGAGTTACCAACCTTACGAAGTTTGAGTTCAAGAACCATGCCATCCTCCCTTCATCAATGTTGTCACATAAGTAATAACACCAAACAAACATCGCCGCAACGTCGTAAGCCGCAAAAGAAACACTGAACCATTTCGCCGCACGCGGCGTTTATGTGTCGTAACCCAGGAAGGAGAACCGATTCATGAGACCATTCATTCGAACCGTCATTCTGTGCGGAATCTATGCGGGAACACTGCAGGCGGCGCCTCCCCCGGCGGACCCGGCCAACACCAATCAGCCCGGTGAGGCCATCCTGGTGACCGCCTCCCGGATTCCGCGCGACGTCAACTCTGAACCGCGCTCGGCCTACCACCTCGACGCCACAAAGCAGACCACCCATGAGGCGGTTCGTACAACACCGGACATGCTGGCGGAACTGCCCTCCGTCCAGGTTCAGCGCACTTCGCAAGGCCAGAGTTCGCCGTTTTTGCGCGGCTTCACGGGATTCCGTACCCTGTTTCTCATCGATGGCATCCGGCTGAACAATTCCGTGTTCCGCGATGGACCGAACCAATACTGGGGCACGGTCGATCCTTTCTCGACCGAGGGTTATGACGTGGCCATGGGCCCTTCGTCCGTGTTGTACGGCAGCGATGCCATCGGCGGCGCCGTGATCGCCCGGCCGAATAGCACCCCCATCGACGACCCCAATCCGGAATGGGAACGCCTTTTGTTCTACCGCGGTGCCACCGCCGAGCGTTCCTCAATCGGGCGTGCCCAGGTGTCCGGCCCGCTGGGGTCGAAGGCGGCTTTCACGGGCGGCATCACCGCCAAGAAATTCGGCGATCTGCGGGGCGGCCGCGACGTCGGCAAACAGTCCCACACCGGCTACGACGAACAGGACTACGATGCCCGGGTCGACTACAACCTGACCGACGACTCACGCCTGACCTTCGGCCACCAGACGGTGAACCAGAACGATGCCTGGCGCACGCACAAAACCCTCTATGGCATCGACTGGGAAGGCCTTTCCAGGGGCGATGACCTGATCCACAGCTATGACCAGCATCGCGACCTGACCTATCTCAAGAACCGCATCGAGCATTTGGACGGTCCCGTCGACGCGATGGAGTGGTCCCTGTCCCGGCAGGTGCAGACCGAGGATCTCTGGCGCGTCAAGAAAGACGCCAAAAGCGAAGCCCAGGGTTTTGACGTGACCACCTGGGGCGCCACGCTCCAACTGGAATCCAAGGATCCGGTCAATGAATGGGTTTACGGGGGCGACTATTACCACGATGATGTGGACTCCTATCTGCGCAAGTACAAGGCCAACGGCAAGTTGGACAAGACCGAGATTCAGGGACCCGTTGCCGACAACGCCACCTATGAGACGGCCGGAGCGTTCGTAGAAGACACGGTCCATCTGATGGATGGAGCGCTGGACCTTGTGCCGGGCCTGCGCTACACAGCCTCACGGGCTGATGCCAACCGGGTCAAGGATCCGCTGACCGGCAAGGCGACTTCCCTGGAGGGGAGCTGGGATGCGCTGGTCGGCTCCTTCCGCATTCTCTATCCCCTCACCGCCGACCGGCGTCATGTGATATTTACCGGCGTGTCCCAGGGATTCCGCGCGCCCAATCTGTCCGATCTGACGCGTTTCGACACCGCCCGCAGCAATGAAATCGAAACGCCGGTCGACGACCTGGATCCGGAGCGATTCGTATCCTATGAGGCCGGCGTCAAATCTCGCTTCGCGCGGCTGACCTCACAGGCCACGTATTACTACACCACCATCGACGACATGATTGTCCGGGCCCCCACCGGTCGCACCATCGACGGATTGATGGAGGTGACCAAGAAGAACTCGGGCGCTGGCTATATCCAGGGGGTGGAATGGTCCGAATCCCTCGCTTTGACCCCCGAATGGTCAACTTGGGTTGCCGCCTCCTGGATGGAAGGCGAAGTCGACGCCTGTCCCAAGTCCACCACCGTAATAGAGCGCGACACCATCAGCCGCCTGATGCCCCCCACCGCCCAGGCCGGCCTGCGCTGGGAACGGCCGGATGGAAAATACTGGGCCGAAGTCTCAGCGAAAGCCGCGGAGAAGGCGGACAAACTCTCGGCGGATGACAAACGCGACACCCAGCGCATTCCGCCCGGCGGCACGCCGGGCTACGTGGTCGGCACAGTGCGAACCGGCTCCAAGGTGACCAAGAACCTGGATCTGGCGGTAGCTTTGGAGAACGTCCTGGACGAGGACTACCGAATTCACGGATCGGGCATCAACGAGCCGGGCCGGAATCTGGTCCTCACCGCCGCGTACCGGTTCTAGCCTTGGGTCGGAATAGGATTGACCGGCCTTTCGGCCTTCCGTATTTTCCGAGCCATGCAACCGCCGATCATACCCATCATCGTATTCGTACTCTGTTACGTGCTCTTTGTCGCCTTTCCCAAATGGCGTTCGGTCGTCGCTTGCGGGGGCGGACTGGCCCTGGTCCTCACCGGTGCCCTGCCCTGGCATCATGCCCTGACCGGCATGATCCAGTGGAACGTCATCGCCTTATTCTTCGGCACCCTCATCCTGGCCGAGTTGTTCCTGATGTCCCGTATGCCGGCCGTGATCGCCGAACGCCTGGTCGACCGCACCAGGACCATGCGCGGCGCCATGCTGGTCGTCTGCGCACTGGCCGGCTTCATCTCCATGTTCGTCGAAAATGTGGCAGTGGTGTTGCTGGTGGCGCCGATCGCTTTGAGCCTGGCCGAGAAACTCAAGATCTCCCCGGTACGCCTTCTGTTCCTGATCGCCATGGCGTCCAACCTGCAGGGTACGGCCACGCTGATCGGCGATCCGCCCAGCATGATCCTGGCGGGCTACATGAAGCTCACCTTCAATGACTTCTTTGTGTATCACGGCAAGCCCGGCATCTTCTTCGCCGTGCAGATCGGAGGGCTCGCCGCCCTTGCGGTCTCCGCCTTCGTGCTGCGGGCGCACAAGGAACAGATCGAAACCATACGGGTCGAGAAAGTGCGAGCCTGGACGCCGACCGCGCTCCTGCTGGCCCTCGTCCTCGGGCTTTCCACGACCTCCCTGTTCGATCCCGACTTCAAGTGGCTGGCGGGCACCCTGACCATGGTCCTGGCGATCGCCGGCCTCATCTGGTTCAAAACCTCCGCCAAGTGGGGGTCAACCCGTCATCTGGTCCGCTCGCTCGACTGGGACACGACCTTCTTCCTGATCGGCGTCTTTGTCGTGGTGGGTGGACTCAGCGAATCCGGATGGCTGGACAAGCTGGCCGGCGTCATTTCCAGCATGGTGGGGGGTCATCTGCTGCTGTCCTTCCTCGCCATCATCGCGATTTCTGTCGCGGTCTCGGCTTTCGTGGATAACGTCCCGTTCCTTCTGGCCATGATTCCGGTGACCCAGAAGGTCGCCGACTCGCTGGGGGCGCCAGTGCCCTTGCTGATGTTTGCCCTGCTGATTGGATCCTGCCTGGGTGGCAACATCACGCCCATCGGCGCCTCAGCCAATGTGGTGGCCATCGGCATGCTGAAGAAGAAGGGCTATCTTGTGACGTTCAGGGAGTTCATGGGCGTGGGGATCCCGTACACCCTGGCGGCGGTCACGGCCGCCTCCGTATTCGTGTGGTTCATCTGGGCGCCGTGAGGCGGGGCTCAGGCCGCCCCACCGAACCACCCCAGGACCACACGCCACAGTTCCCGGAGGGCAAGCCCGCCCCCTAGAATCAGTACCGCAAAGTAGACGATCGTGAGCGCATTCGTGACATAACCCAGCAGAATGCAGACCCCGTCACGCTGCAGGATCCCGATGGCCAGAAGCAGGATCGCCAGGCCGGGCAGGGTGTTACTGAAAGGGATCAACCCAAACGGCGCCATCAGCAAGACCGCGCCCAGGATCACCATCAACCCGTTGATCACATGCATGACAGGGCCATGGGTCAGCCCCAGCCAGCGGCGCCGGCTGATCTTCTCCAGCCGCTGAACCCATCCAATCCCTTTCTCAAAGGCTACTCTGAGTTTGTCGGCGGGAAATTCCTTGCGCATGAAACTTTCGGGCAGCCAGGGTGTACGATCAAATAGAATGCTGACACCGATCAGCAGAATGACTGCACCAAACACCGTGCTGACACCGGGAATCGAAACCGGGACCATGAAAGGCAGGGTCAGGAAGATACAAAACAGCAGCAGCCCTTCCCTCCCGATCAGTTCGAGGATCTGCGCCAGCGACACATGATTGGGGGGCAGCCGCCGGATGACTTGATCAAGTTTCTCTCGCAGCGTGGTCTCTTCATGAGTCGATTTTGGCATGGTCAGGTAATCCTTTCGTTATCGATGAGCGGCGCAGTATAGGAAAGCGCCTCCCTGAGGGCAATCTCCGGTTCGCTTCGCTGCGCTTTAAGCTGGACGGGCAGTGTACGGGACAGTATACGGGCAAAGGAGGAAATGAGTGAACGCACCCGAGGAAAACCGTACCATGACCTTAACACTCGATGAGCGGACCTGCCAGAGCTTACGCGAAGCCCTCCGCCATGAATGGCTGGAAACCAACGGCCTGGGCGGGTATGCCTCGGGCACCATCACCGGTTGCCACACCCGCAAATACCACGGTCTTCTCGTGGCCAACCTGACTGAACCTGCCGGCCGGTATCTGTTGCTGTCCGATTTCGAGGATTCCATCGTCACCGCTGACCAGGAGGTCCCGCTGGCTTGCCACCGCTATCCCGGCGTTTTCCATCCCCAGGGTCATCGTTACCTGAACGCTTTCCGCCAGGAAGCCTGCCCCGTCTTCCGTTACCGGTTTGGCGACATGGTCGTCCACAAGAGCATCGCCATGATCCGCGGCGAGAATACGGTGCTGGTGCGCTACCGCGTGGAGCACAATGCCGCCCCCGTGACACTGCGCCTGAAGCCGCTCCTGGCTTTTCGCGGGCACCATGAACTCAAGCATGAGGACGGGTTCATTCACACCCGGACCGAGCCGGTCACCCAGGGGTTCCGAATCCATCCCTATGACGGACTCCCGCCCCTGTTCGTTCAGACCAGCCTCCCCTCCACGTTTGCCCCGGCGCCCGATTGGTATCGCCGGTTCGAATACCTGATGGAAGCCGAGCGGGGTTATGACCACCATGAGGATCTGTTCTGCCCCGGCACCATGGACATCGTGCTCCACCACGGGCAGAGTGTGGTGATCAGCGCCGCGCTCTCCGAGCAAACCGTCCAATCGGAAGAGGCCTGGGACCGGGAAATGGTGCGCCGCCACACCACCAGCCAACTCGACCATGACACGGCGAAGCGCCACGGCAATGCCCGCCTGGCCCCTTTGCTTTTCTCCCTGATCCAGGGAGGCCGTCACTTTGTAACCCGTACCCCCACCCCGGACCGGCGCACCACGATCATCGCCGGCTATCCCTGGTTCGACGACTGGGGGCGCGACACCCTGATCTCCCTGCCCGGTCTCACGTTCTGTTCGGGCAACCCCGAAGCCGGCATCGCCATCCTCAAATCCATGGGGCCGCATGAACGTAAGGGGCTGATCCCGAACTTCTTCGCCGCCAACCCGGATCACAATGCCTACAACTCCGTGGACGCTTCCCTCCTGTATTTCTGGGCCGTTCAGCAAATGCTGATGTGGACCGGTGACCGGGAAACCGTGCGACTCCATTTCTGGCCGGTGATGCAGCGCATCCTGGCGCAGTTCATGGCGGGCACCTCGAACAGCATTTTTATGTCGGAGGATGGCCTTCTTCATGCCGGTCATCACGGCACGCAACTGACGTGGATGGATGCCCAGGCCTACGGAAAGCCGGTGACGCCACGGCACGGTTGCGCGGTTGAAATCAACGCCCTCTGGTATAATGCCCTCTGTTTCTCCGCTCAACTCGCGCAGGAGTTCGGCGAACCTTTGCCCTGGCCCGCTGACCTGACAACGCGGTTCAAGACCGCCTTCAGCAAGCTGTTCTGGATGGAATCGGAGAACTGCCTGGCGGACGCCTACGCCGATGGAATCCTTGACACGGCCGTACGCCCGAACCAGATCCTGGCGGCATCGCTCCCCTTTTCGCCCCTCGACGGTCACCAACGGATCGGCGTCGTCGAGCGTGTGCGCCGGGATCTGTTGACCCCCTTCGGGTTGCGGACGCTCTCCCCGCAGGACCCGGCCTACTGCGGCCGCTACGAGGGCGACCAGGAACATCGCGATGCCGCCTATCATCAGGGCACGGTCTGGCCCTGGCTTCTGGGCCATTTCGGCGAGGCTTACCTGCGCGTCACGATGGATCGCCGCCAGGCCGTCCGCTTCCTCCTGAAGGAAATACAGCCGCTGCTGGATTACAGCCTGAAGGGACCGGGACTGCTGAACGTGCCCGAGATCTTTGATGGGGATGCCCCCCACCGGCCCAATGGGTGCACCGCCCAGGCCTGGAGTACCGCCGAACTAATCCGTCTCTTTACGCTTTGCTCCCGTGGTTTGCCCGAGTAGGATAGGGGACGCGCTTCGCACCTGCCCGTCGTGGACAGGAGCACAAGAAAGGAGAACCGGAAGTGAAACTGCCCGAAATCAAAAAGAAGGCCAAGACGATCGGACTCAACCCTGGAAAGATGAAGAAAGCGGAATTGATTCTGGCCATCCAGAAGGCTGAAGGCAATGCCGCCTGCTTTGGGACCGGAACCCCTGCCTGCCCCTATCTTGATTGCTGCTGGCGCGAGGACTGCATCGGTTCGAATTGAGGAGTCTCATGCGCGTCTTGATGTTTGGATGGGAGTTCCCTCCCCATATCAGCGGGGGGTTGGGAACCGCTTGCCATGAAATGACCCTGGCCTTGGTGCATCACGGCACCGAGGTCATCTTTGTCATTCCCCGGATGGGTGGCCAGGCACGCAAGTCCCACGTGGAATTGCGGGCCGCCTCACGATTCGTCCCCGATCATCCTGATGGCACCGTTGACTCCTTTCTCGAACGCCTCGACATCCAGGCGGTGGATTCGATCCTGCGCCCCTACCTCACCGACACGGACTACCAGCATGTCCTGGTGGCGACGGAGGCGAACATCGCGCGCCGGTTGGGCGCCACCAGCATCCTCGAGCCGGTCGGACCGTACGGCCGCAACCTCATCGCCGAGGTGGCCCGCTACAGTGAAGCCGCCGAAGCCATCGCCCGTCGGGAAGAGTTCAATGTGATTCATGCCCACGACTGGATGACCTTTCTCGCCGCGATTCGCGCGAAGCGCGTCAGCGGCAAGCCGCTCGTGGTCCATGTTCACGCCCTGGAATTTGATCGCAGCGGCAAGACGGTGAATCCCGATATCTTCGCCATTGAGAAACTGGGCATGGAAGCCGCCGACCGGGTCATCGCCGTCAGCCACTACACGCGCAACCTCATTCTGGAGCAGTATGGCATTGACCCCGAAAAGGTGGTCGTCGTCCACAATGCCGTGTCGCGCCGCCACGTGGGCAAGGTGTACCACCTCGACCACCGGCGAACCGGCAAGGTCGTGCTGTTTCTGGGCCGGATCACCTTCCAGAAAGGGCCGGACTACTTTGTCGAGGCCGCCGCGAAGGTCCTGGAGAAAATGCCCGGCGTCACTTTCGTCATGGCGGGTGCCGGCGACATGTTACCCAGGCTGATCGAGCGCGTGGGCCAGCTTCGTATCGGGAAGCACTTTCATTTCACGGGATTTCTGCGGGGCCAGGACGTCGAGCGCATGTACGCCCTGAGCGATCTGTATGTGATGCCCAGCGTCTCGGAGCCGTTCGGCATCTCGCCGCTCGAAGCCATGGTCTATGATGTCCCCGTCATCGTCTCCCGCAACGCCGGGGTGAGCGAGGTGCTCTCCCACGCCCTCAAAGTCGATTTCTGGGACGTGGAGGATATGGCCGGCAAGATCCTGGCAGTGTTGAACTATCCCGCCCTGTCGCGCGCAATGCTGCGCAATGGACGCAAAGAATTGAAGGCCATCCGCTGGGATGTGGCGGCCGAACGCATCATGAGTGTTTACAACCGGCTTCAGGCTTAGGCGCGTATGCCCTCGATATGCTTCTATTTCCAGGTTCATCAACCCTGCCGGTTGCGTCACTACACTTTTTTCGATATCGGCCAGACGCATCACTACGAGGACGATGCGCTCAATGGCGAGATCCTCAACAAGGTCGCCGAAAAGTGTTACCTCCCGGCGAACGCCGTCCTGCTGGACCTGCTGCAGAAGTACAAGGGCGACTTCCGGGTCGCCTTTTCCATCTCGGGCGTAGCCCTCGACCAGTTTGAGCAGTTCAATCCTGCGGTCCTGCATAGTTTCAAGCGCCTGGCCGACACCGGCTGCGTCGAGTTCCTGAACGAAACCTACCACCATTCGCTGTCGTTCGTCTTTTCCGTGCCGGAGTTCCGGAGACAGGTGGAACTCCACCATCAACGCATTCTTGAGCTGTTCGGGCAGAACGCCACGACGTTCCGCAACACGGAACTGATCTATAGCAACGCGATCGCGCACGAAGTCGAAGCCCTGGGCTACAAAGCCATCCTGGCCGAGGGCGCCGACCGGGTCCTGGGAAAACGAAGCCCGAATCACGTCTATCGACCGGCAGGCTGCGAGACCCTGCGCCTGCTTCTGAAGAACTACCGCCTCTCCGACGACATCGCCTTCCGCTTCTCAAGCAAGGACTGGCCGGAATACCCCCTGACGGCCAGGAAATTCGCCCGGTGGCTGCACCACCTCGACAACGCCGGCGAGACGGTTAACCTGTTCATGGATTATGAGACCTTCGGGGAACACCAATGGGCGGACTCCGGGATCTTCGATTTCCTGAAGATGGTGCCGGAATGCATTCTGTCCGATCCTCATTTCCAGTTCCAGACGCCAGCCGACGTCGCCGCCAAGGCCACACCCGTCTCGAGCCTGTCCGTCCCCCACTTCATGTCCTGGGCCGACGTCGAACGCGACCTCACCGCCTGGGTCGGCAACGACATGCAGAATGACGCCCTCCGGTCGGTCTACGAACTCGAGAGCCAGGTGTTGGCCACCGACCGCGAGGATCTGCTCAAGACCTGGAGACGCCTCCAAACCTCGGATCATTTCTATTACATGTGCACCAAGTGGCTCGCCGACGGCGATGTGCACAAATACTTCAACCCCTACAGTTCGCCCTACGACGCCTACATCAACTATATGAATGTCCTGACGGACTTCATCGAAAGCGTAGAGGGCTGACACCGGAGCCTATGAACCCCTGCTACCTCCATGTCTCGGAAACCTTCCCCGCACCCGCGCTCCACTACTACGCCCGCTCGGCCTTCACGCTTGCCGCGCGGGCTGACGGCCACCTGCGTCTGGCCGCCCGACAGTTTGCCGTCGTCTGGATCAATGGTGTCTTCCTGGGACGCACCTACACCCGCCACCACGATCACGAAATGCGCTACTCGGAGTTTGACCTGACGCCCCATCTCCGAATAGGCGCCAACGTGGTTGCCGTCCTGCTGCACAGCTGGGGCCGACCGGATCATGACGTGCCCGGGGTGTATCCCCCGGGTCCGGTAGTGCTGGCCGCCGCCGGCACGGTCGGCTCGCACGGCTTTGCGATGGCCGGCGCCTGGCGTGTCGCACCCGCCTCGATGGAATACCAGCCGGCCCGACGCCACAATGACCTTATTGGCCACGAGGAATACCGCGACCTGCGTCAGGAGCCGCACGGCTGGCGGGAACCCGGCTTCGACGCGGACGCCTGGAGCACACCGCCGGGCAGGCCTCACCCCGAACTCGACTTTCTGCCCACCCCCCTCCCTCCCTTGCGCGAGGAACTGGCCTTCCCGGCGCGAATTGTCAACCAGGGCACCCTGATCCCGGCGGAGACGTGGTTCGCCGTCCCGCCCGCCGCGACCCATCGGTACTGGCGAATCACCTTCACGCTGGAGCGTCAGGGCGACTCCCTTTTCTATTATCAACAGCGTCTGCCATCACGCTGCACCGTCGACGGCGCGTCGCAGAGCAGCCCCTGGAACCCGCCCTTCCCCTGGGTGGAACTCTATCAGCCCTGCCGGCTCCTGCTGGAGGCCGGCACCCATGTTATCGCCGGTTATGATCCGCCTGCCGGTGAGTTCCAGAACTCGGTTTTTCCCTTCGGCTGGAATCGCACACCAGCCGGCGGCCAGACGATCGAATGGGCCCCGACGCCGGATGGCCCCTTTGCACCGGGCAAACTCTCCCCCGATCCGGACCACCGGCCGATGGTCGACACGATCGTGCCGGAAACACGTGCCGCTCTTGGATCGGAGGGCACCTTGGACCTCATCGTCGAAGACACGGACTACGCGATGATCCTGGAGTTCCCCAAGTCGATCACGATGCTCCCGCGAGTCGAGGTGGCACAGGCGACCGCCGGGGTTGAGTTGGAACTCGTCTATAGCGAACGCCTCAGCGACCTCCCGGGACTGACCCTGCC
>CAYOIT010000085.1:17130-18818 GCA_964404035.1 uncultured Verrucomicrobiota bacterium
AACCAGGTCCACAACCTGGCCGCGTACCACCTGTTCGGCAATCATGAGATCGTCGAATGGCAGCACACCCTGTATGCCCAGGGCCAGATGCCCGACGGCATCTTCCAGCCCAACCAGCCTTGCCGGCCGCCGCCCGAACACTACCGCCTTCTGGATCAAACCATCCTGTGGCCCATCCAATTGGAGCAGCACTGGCTCTATACCGGCCGGGTTGAGTTCATCGAGCCCCTGCTGCCCAACATGATCCGGCTTCTGGATGGGCTTGTTAACCGCTTCGGACGCGAAGCCGATCCCCGCTTGCGTGAGGTCACCGGCTGGAACTGGGTCGATCATCCCGGATTGGAAGACGGCGCCGTCCGCCCCATCCGGCATGACGGCATCCCCACCGGCATCAACCTGCTGCAGCTGTTGGCCCTGCAGTCTGCCATACGGCTCCTGCGCGCCTATGGGCGGATCGATGAAGCGGCGCGCCTCGACGGGCGCGCCTCAGCCTTGCGCTCGCGGCTGCTGACCGGGCATTGGAACGAGCGGCGCGGCCTGTTCGCGGACTGTGTCGTTGCGGGGGTGCCCTCGACTGAAGTCAGCCTGCATCTCAACTTGCTGGCCATCCTCGCCGGTCTGCCGGAGGATCCCCACACCGTGCTCGACCGCAGTTGGCGCCAGCCGGGGGTTCTGCAGTTGTGCGGCCCCTTCTTCCGGGTTCATCTTTTCGAAGTCCTGCATCGCCTCAACCGCATTCCCGAGATGCTGGCGGAAATCCGGTCGGTGTGGGGAAGCTATGTCGATGCAGGACTGACCACCACTCCGGAAAACGAAGCCATCAACGGCGAGTTCGGCTCCAGTGTGGGACACCCCTGGGGAGCCTCCCCAGCCATCTACCTGGCCAGGAGTATTGCCGGTCTGACCCCTCTCGAACCTGGCTGGCGCGTCACACGCTTCACCCCGAACCTGTGCGATCTGAAGACGTTGGCCGTAACCGTCCCGACCCCCCATGGCCCCATCACCGCCAGGCTTGGCTGTGACGGGCGCGGCCTGACCGGCACGCTGGACGTCCCCGCCGGAATCACCATGGTGATTCCCGATACGAACGTCCAGTCCTCCGTGCAGCTTCGGACCGTATGAACAAAGGGTCCCACTCCTCAACAATCTGATGGACGTACCTGGGAGGGCGGCGCATAATCCAGGGCGAGCGAGGAAGAAAGGCGGCCTGTATGGATATCGGAGTCTGGATGTCGAAGGAAACGCTGGCGCACAAACGCGAGGGCGACGTCGCCGCTCAGGTCTGGAATCTGCCGCATCTACCGGACGGTTTTATGTCCGACGAATTGGGACGGCTTTTTGTCGCCGTGGATGGCCATTGGCGCGGGTTCTTTCAGCTGGTGACGGGCACGACGCATAACCCGGCGGAACGGGACTGCCCCTGCACTGTCGTGTTTGACCCCGCGTCGTGGACTCCGGTCCTGCCCGAGCGGGCGCCCCACGAGGCCAAGCGACTCGGCTATACACTTGTGGTCCCGTCCGTGGACCTGATCGCGCCGGGAAAAACCAAGCGACCGAACGAGCAGCAAGTGGGCGACCTCATCTCGATTCTGAAGCGCGAAGAAAAACAGGAATAGCCCCTCAGGGTCGCGCTCCCACTGCAACCGCCGCCCTGTCTCACTGCGGCCTTACTCGCTGGCTCTCTTTAT
>CAYOIT010000086.1:0-18751 GCA_964404035.1 uncultured Verrucomicrobiota bacterium
AAGATCATAAATATTCATTATGAATTTGGTGGCTACATTTGTTGTACTAAAAATGCACTGCATACGGCACAATACCAGCGCAAGGCCAAATTGCCTGGGCTGAAAAGGATGGTCATGGGTATTGGGCATCGTATATGCATGAGGATGATTATAGAAAATGTACGGTTGGAGATAAAATCGTTGCAATTTATCACTCTCACCCAGAAGAGTCTAGATTCAGCACGGATGATCTGCTGAACGAATGCATCTACATGAAATCTGTGGACTCTGACATATTATGGCGTCATTGTAACGGAATAACATGTTACAGAAAAGGTAAAGGAGGTTGGGTCTGTGAATAGAATTCAAATACAAGATAGCTGGAATGATATTGTGGCCATGTATTCTTTTTCAAGGGACTCTCTTTTTAAGGGAAATTGCTGCAAATACCTGTCGTTTCTGTTGCTTTTTCCGCATTTTGCATATGGAGCAGAACACGACGTGATCCGCGAATGTGCAGAGAAAACCATTAGTCAGATTTGTCTTAGCGACAATATTACATTTTATGATTCTCAAACGCGACGCGAAAGAAGAATAAATCAAGGACTCAATATCTTGATAGATGGTAACGAGGCAAAAGTGCTATATGATCTTACTGCATATGAACATACTGCTATCATGGATCTATCCAAAAAAAACAAAATAGTTTTGTTTAACGAGCACAAAGAGTTTCTTGTCGCTTTTTCTAATATGGTAGACATTGTAAATAAAAACGCCTATACAAACTCTTTTGATTCTGCGAATGGCAACTGGACTGTGCATATGCTAGTTGTTTATAAAGATACAAACAAAACTGCAACATCAATACAATACAACTTGGATCTTACAACCTCAGTTGCAAAAATGTTTCGTTTGCTGGCGGAACAAAAACAACTGTCTACCCAATAACGATCTCATGGACCAGCAGCAACCCTTGGCGGGATTCGGGGCTTCGGGATCCATGAAAATAGCTAATTGCGCGCAAGATGAAGCAGCCGATCTTTAACCCAAGCGAAACCTCGGACGCGCCACGGCCGTCCGCCGTTCCGACGGCACGCTTGCCGAAACCACCTGGTCCTGCTGCGGCCCCGAGTCCGAGACCGCCGCCGACGGTTCGGTCACCGAAACCGCCTACGACGTTCTCAAGTGTTGCGAGCCGAATTGGCATCGTAGTTTGAGCCGAATTGGGACTTTGGCGGTTTTCGGCTTCCGGCCGGGCTCTCATCGGGTTTTGCCGCCGAATTGCCATGCTCCTGTCGTAGTCGGCGTCGGCGAAAAGGCCGCGTTCCCGTCGTAGTGTGTACGACTGGAGCGCGGCCATGGGCGGTGCGGCCCTAGACCTTGTCGCGTTCGCTCTGCTCCAGGATGCCGGTCATGGCCTGATGGAAGGTGCGTCCGCGCACCTGGACGGAAAAATTACTCAACTTGACACCAACGCTCCATTGTGGTAGTTCGCAAAACAACATTTCGTATTGTATTGTTTTGTAATTCAGTTTCTTGAGGAGGCATTATGAAGATCACCCGCGATTCGAAATCCGCCACCGGACGGATCGTTCTCTGGCTGCTGCCTGCCGCCGCGGCGACAGCGTTGCTGGCTTTCATCCTCACGTTTCGCCCCGGCTTGGTCCACGCCCAGGGGCAGGACACCGATGGCGACGGCATGCCCGACACCTGGGAGATCAGCTTCGGGCTCGACCCCGATGACCCGTCCGACGGCGCCCTCGATGCCGACGCCGACGGCGACGGCCTCTCCAACCTTCAGGAGTACCAGTACGGCACCTACCCGGTCGCCGCCGACAGCGACGGCGACGGCCTGCTCGACGCCTGGGAGATCACGCATGAAATCAATCCCCTCTCCGGCCTGCGCCCCGACCTAACCGGTTGGTGGCGCTTCACCGAGGAGTCCGGCGCCGCCGTCACCGACTGGAGCGGACAGGGGAACGATGCCGAGATCCTGGCGCCCGAGCACGTTTCACGCGTCACCGGCGCGCCTGTCGGCGGCGCCCTGCGCTTCGATGGCGTCTCCGATGACGACTACCTTGGCCTTGGCGGCTATGTGCGCGTTTCGGCGCTCACCAACGCCCCGCTGGCCGGCGCCTTCACCGCCGCCGCCTGGGTGCGGGCCGACTCCTTCGCGGACGTTGCATCCATCCTGGCCAAAACCTCCGACCACGACGCCTGGTCCGATGGTTTCACCCTCTCCTCCGACGGCGCCACCCCTTCCGGTCACGTCCGGCAGTGGGATGTCGCCGCCAACCGCGTATCCAGCGGTCCGACCGCCACCAACCAGTGGCTGCACCTCTGCCTGGTCTACGACGGGGCTTACACCGTCCTCTACGCCAACGGCGTCCTGACCGCCATCGCCACCAACGCCGCCGGAGGCGTGGCCAACGCCGATGCACTCTGGATCGGTTCCATCTACGGTGCGGAAGGCGCCACCCTCTGGCACGGCGACATCGCCGACGTGCGCCTCTACACCGGCGTTCTCGACGCCGAGGCGGTCGCCGACCTGCTCGACACCTATGCTGACCCCGACGGCGACGGCCTTGTCAACCTCGACGAGCAGACCGCCGGCACCGACCCCCAAAACCCCGACAGCGACGGCGACGGACTCCCCGACGGCTGGGAGGTGGCCAATGGGCTCGACCCGCTCAACCTCTCCGACGCCGCCCTCGACCCCGACGACGACGGCCTGAGCAATCTTCAGGAATACCAGCATGGGTCGAATCCCCTCAACGCCGACACCGACGGCGACGGCATGCCCGATGGCTGGGAGGTCGCTTACGGACTCAACCCGACCTCCGGGAACGCCTCAACGGATACCGACGGCGACGGCCTCGCCGACCTCGCCGAATACCGCCAGGGCCGTGATCCCCGCACCGCCGCCGTCTCCGACGCCGCCGACCAGCTCAACCTGCGCATCCTCACGCCCCTCGAATAGCACCTCATGCACATACCATCCTCCATCTTGCCAAGCACGGAAACGTCCGCCCCCGTATGCGGGACGCCGTTGGGCGTTGAGCGTTGGGCGTTAAGCGTTGAGCGTTCTCTTCTTTTCTTTTTCCTGCTTCTTGGCCTCTCCGGCTGCCTTTCTCCCTCCCGCCGGCCGTCGGATGGCGGATATAGGATGTTGGATGTTGACTTCCCCCCCGTCCACGGCCAGTACGCCGATTCCGCCACGCCCGTCGCGCTCTACGAGGTCTACCTCGTCAACACCGGCTCCACGGCGCGCACCTTCACGGAGGTGACGCTCGACGGCCGCCGGCTGACGCAACCCGCCTCCTCCCTGCTCGGTCCCCAGAGCATCGCCATCGACGGCCATGCCGTCCGCCTCCCCGTCGCCCCCGCCGACCCGGACCTCTTCTGGTGGCAGTTCCACCCCTCAGCCGAGCTTCCCCCCGGCGGCAGCGCCGTGCTACAACTGTGCTTCCGCGACGATGTGCGCACCCCCCGCGCCCTGACGGTTGCCGACGCCTCCGACAACATCCTCCCCTGGACGATCCCCCGCCGTGCGCGCCAGCCCGCCCCCCGGATCGCCGCCGTGACCTACGCCCACGACCTCTCCCGGCTCTTCGTCCAGTGCGCCTCCCCCGGCTCCCCGCCCGAGGCCTTCTGGCTCAACGGCCGTCCCGTGACGCCCGTGCGCACCCTCGCGGGCGACGATCCCCGCACCCCGGTTCTCGCGGAACTGTCTCCGCCCTTCGCGCTGGCCCCCGGCCTGCCGCTCGACCTGCGGGTGCGCTTCGCAGGCGGGATCGAGCGCCGCGCCCTCGTGCGGGTGCTCAAGGGGATCGTCCTCGAGGCCCCCGGCGACATCGGCGGTCGCAAGCGCGCGAAGGAACTTGCGCTTTCCGACGATCCCGCCGTCCTGATGATCCCCGTCGACGCCATCTGCAACGATTTGCGCGAGAACGCACCCGGCGGTTCGGCCTGGACCGTGGTCGGCGAACGTCAACGCGCCTGGAGCCGCCGTCCGGAGAAACTCGCCGGCTTCGGCTTCTGCACGGGCGTCACGCCGGTGACCGCCGCCATCTACGGCCGCATCGCCGATGCCGTCTACGCCAAACCCTACCAGCTCGGCTGGGGCGCCGACCCCGCGCGCTTCCTCGATCAGGAAATCGATGTCCTGACCACCCAGCGCGCAGCCGCCGCCCCGCTCCCCTTCCTCTACATTCCCGAACGCTTCGCCCGCCGCGGGCGGCATATCGCCCCGGCTGAACTCGATCTGCTGCAATGGAGCGCCCTGGCGGCGGGCGCCAAGGGGTTGAGATGGCACTTCGGGATGAACGCCGGCGGACTCGACGCCACGCCCGAACTGATTCCGGTGTTGCAACGGGCCGGAGCCCAGATCCGCCGCCTCGAACCTCTGCTCGTCCCCCTCGTACCCGTCGCCGACGAGACGCAGGGCGATGAGAAGAGCGGCTACGTCCGCGTCCTTACCGCCTGGTGTGGCTCGCAGGGCGTGCTCTACCTCGTCCGTGACCGCAGCCTCGGCGCCATCCCCGGCGACATGCCCGTCCGCAAGGACATGCGCGTCGAACTCGATGTGCCCCCCTGGTGCCGGGGCGCGCAGGTCTTCGACCTGCTCAGCGGCGAACGCCTCGCCGAGGCCCAGCCCGGACGCCTGCCCCTGGCCCTTGCCGGGCTGAGCGGATTCCGTCTGCTGTGGATCGACGCCGACCCCGGCCATGCCACCTTGACAACGCTTTCACGCAAGGAAGAAGACCGATGAACGGCAATCTACGCACGGCCTTGACCGGCCTTGTTCTGGCATGCATACTGCTGCTTTGGAGCGGCGTGTCCCAAGGAGAGTGCTGCGACTATGCCATCACTTGGCCAGAAGGAGGACCTTGCGAGACCAACCTGGACTGCGGGACGCCCCCGGTCGCGCCACAACTTGAAAATCTCCCGTCGGAATGCTGCACAAACCCATGCGTGATCACGAACGCCAGGGTTGTCACGTTGCCGAATTTTCCGGACGAAGAACACGTGACCTACAGATGGACATGGGAGGTTCGGTGCGGAACCAACTTCTGTGAGACGTTAACAACCAACGATGTGAGAGTACAGGCCGAGTGCCCGGATGGGGTATGTGAGAGGGTCCCCTTGGACAACCCGTCCGACCTCTCCGGCGGTTCCGGCGGTGGCAACCGTGGCGGTGGCGGCGGTTCCGGCGGTGGCGGCGGCGGACATGGCCAAGATATCGGCGGCATTCACTGCATGGCCATCGGGTGCGAGGACAACCCGCCGCCTTCGGAAGGCGGCGGCGGTTGCACGGCCGGCGGGGCCTGCCGTATTGCCGGCGCCGGTGGCGGCGGAGCGTCCCTCGGCAGCTTGGACATCCGCGTGGACCTCGGCTCGGGGGGCCTGCTCAAGACCGGCTATCTGCAACTGCTGCGCGACAAGATTGATGCCGCCGCCTTCGGGACGCCTGCGCTCCGCTTCGTCCGCGGTCCCGCCGAGGCCGACGTGGTCTACGACCCCTTCGAAACCGATCCCATGCGTCTGCGGCAGATCATGGCCGGCGAATGCCTGGCCGACATCGTGCCTGGCGCCGTCCAGGACTTCGCGATCAACCTCTACCGTCCGTCCGACGTCCTCTCCGAGTTCGATGCCAATGGCCTCTACCAGACAGCCGCGAATGCGCTGCCGTTCGCCCGCTATATCGTCGAAAATCCCTCCGGCGACACCAATGACTGCGGTACGCTCCGGCATGTGACCCTCCGCGGCGGCGAAGCCGCCACCAACCTCTACGCCTGTTCCGAAGCCGGCGACACCGTCACCTGGACGCTCACCTCCGGCGGCGGCGGACGCGTCGAGACCCTCGCCAGCCAGACCAACGGCGTCTACCGGCAGGAGACGCGCACCGTGGCCGATGGCCAAGGTCGCATCTCCGCCCGCACCCGCACCACCTACCGGACCTTCCCGGCCTTTGGCGAACGCACCGTCGAAACGGTCGCCGATCCCGGCGGCGCCAACCTCGTCACCTCGAATTTCTGGTATCAGGCCGGAGATTCCGGTTTCGACGGGCCTCCCGGCCTGCTGCGCCTCAAGACGAATTCCAACGGAGACTGGACGCGCTACCACTACGACCGGTACGGCCGTTGTACCAACGAACTCTCCGCCTGGCTCGGCTCCGCCCCCGATTCACCCGCCTCCCTCTGCCGTTCCGTCGCGTACAATTATGCCTTCCTCGATCCCAACCTCGACACCGGCGTGGTCCAGCCGCAACAGCCCCGCACGGTCACCGAGTCGATCCTCGGGCAGTTCGTCTCGCGCCGCAATCTGCTTGCCTATCTCAACGCAGGCGGTGAACGCGTCGAGATCGAGGAGCAAGCAGCCCATCCCGACGCCGTTTTCGGCGACCCCGCCAATCCCCGCACCGTGAGCACCTACTTCGCGTCCGATTCCGGTGACGACTCCGCCGACCGCATCCGGAAGCGCGTCAACCCCGATGGCACCATGGTCTCCTACGACTATGCATTGGGCGACTTCGAGGACAATGCCGATCCCGCTCTCTGCTCCTTCACGACCAACAGCCTGGGCTCCTGCCACCTCTCCACCATTACCTACGGCACGACCGACAACCCCGGCGGCATCGCCGGCCGCACCTGGCGCTCCCGCGTCGTCCGCGACGATGCCGGCCGCATCCTGCTGTCCCAAGAGGATCTGCTGACCGCCTCAGGCTTCGAACGCATCTTCTGGACCGTCAAGCGCTACGATGCCGATGGACGCATCGTTTCCACCCATGTCCCCAATGGGCTTTCCTCCGAACAGACTTGGGGCTGCTGCGGCCGCGAATGGGCACAAAACGCCCACGGAACCGAGTTCAGCTTCACTTACGACGCCCTCAAGCGCCTCGAAAGCCAGACCACTGTGGGTCACGGGACACAGCCCGACCTGTACACCCTTTACACCTACGACGCCGTCGGACGCACGCTCGCAGTCACCCGTTCGGGAGGCGGCCTCTCGCAGACCACCACCAACGCCTACGACCTCGCCGGCCGCCTCGTCTGGTCCCGCGGCCCCGACGGCATCGAGACGTTCTACTCCTACAGCTCCAACTCCACCTCCACCGTCCGCGGCGGCCTGACAAACCTCTCCGTCCGCTTCGCCGACGGACGTGCACGCTACACAGAGCAGAACGGCATCCGCCAGCAGACCTACGTCTATGGCGTCGATCCCGACGGCATGCAGTGGACCTCCGTCTTCACCGGCCCCGCCGGCGCCGACAGCCCCGCCTGGTCCAAGACCGTCACTGATCCTCTGGGGCGCTCCATCGCCCAGATCCGCCCCGGCTTCGGCGACACCCTCCTCATCACCTCCAACTTCTACGACACCGCCAACCACCTCGTCCGCACCGAATCCAGTTCTGCGGAAGGCGTTTACGCTGCCACCCTTTTCACCTACGACTCCCTCGGCGCCCCCACGCTCACGGCGCAGGATCTCGACCTCGACGGCCAGATCGACTTCTCCGGCCCCGACCGCGTCAGCGGTCGCTCCTCCCGCTACGTCCAACTCGCCGGCGACTGGCATCAGGAGTCCGCCTCCTGGACCTACCCAGAGTCCGGCTCGGATGCCGCTTTCACGAACGCCATCGCCCGCACCCGCCTGACCGGGCTCGGGGACGCATATTCCGCCGACGGCGTCTCGGGTTTCCTCGCATCCGAATCCGTCGCCATCGACACCCGCGGCAACGCCACAACCTCCCGGACCGTCATCGACCGCGACAACAAGACCGTCTACAAAGTCACTGACACGCCCGATTCGACAGTCGCGGCCCTTACTGTCACGGTCAATGGCAAGGTTCAGTCCAGCCGTTCGACCCACGACCTGACCACCACCTATGCCCACGACGCCCTCGGGCGGCAGGTCGCGGTACAGGACGCCCGCGGCGCAGTCCGCTACCGCGGCTACGACGACCTCGGCCGCGTCGCCTGGGAGTCCGACCCCGGCACCAACGGCATCTGGTACGCCTATGACAGCCTCGGCCGCCGCGTCGCCGTCACAAATGCCTTGGGTCAGGTGACCCACACCGGATATGACCCCGAGGGCCGCGTTATCGCCACCTGGGGGGCCACCTATCCCGTCGCCTACGAGTACGATGCCCATGGCCGCATGACCGCCATGCGCACCTTCCGCGACGAGAAAGACATGGGCGACGAGACGCAGTGGATTTTCGACGAGGCGACGGGGCTTCTGACGAACAAAGTCTATGCCGACGGCAAGGGCACAGCCTACACCTACACCTCCGACGGAAAACTCGCCTCCCGCCTGTGGGCTCGCGGCGTCGCCACCAGCTATGCCTATACCAACGGTTCATCCCTTGTGAGCATCGACTATAGTGACGACACGCCGGACGTCTCTTTCCAGTACGACCGCATCGGGCGGCAGGTCTCCGCCGTCGTGGACGGCGTCTCGACCAACGCCTTCACCTATGACGGCCTCGACCTCGTCTCCGAGACGCAGAACGGCGCAGTCCTCACACGCGGCAACGACGGCCTCGGCCGTCCGGCGGGATTCTCTCTCGACGAAAGTTACGCCGTGGCGTATTCATACGGCATGTTCGGCCGCTTCCATAGCGTTTCCTCTTCCGTGCAATCCGTGTCATCCGTGGTTGAATATTCCCGTCTGACTAACACCGACCTGATCTCCGGCATGACCGCCTCCAGCGGCTTCCTCTGGACCCGCGCCTACGAATCCGGTCGTTCCCTGATAACCTCCGTGGAAAACCGTCACAACGATATCGTCATCTCGCGTTACGACTACCAGAACGACGCCCTCGGTCGCCGTGTCTCCCGCGCCGACAGCGGGCTCGCCTTCGCGGTGCAGCCGACCTACGGCGACCCCGCCACCGTCGAGATGCCCGCCTACAACGCCTATTCCTACAATACCCGTTCCGAGGTTACCGGCGCTACCCGTCGATGGGACACGCCAAGCGCTTCTGGCGATCTGGTGCTGGGACAACAATACGCCTACGAGTTCGACGCGATCGGCAATCGCATCATGTCCGCCGCTGGCGATACGGACCGTACCGCCAGCTACACCGCAAATGCGCTGAACCAATACACCCAGCGCTCCGTGCCGGACGAGAAGGATCTGATCGGTACGGCGCCGACCAATGTAGCTGTTACGGTCAATCAGAATCCGGTATCCCGGCAGAGCGCCTACTGGCACCATTCGCTAGAAGTGACCAATGCGGAGTCCGCCGCATATCCTCAGGTTGCCATCAACGCCGTGTACAATCCGCCCGGAACAAACGCCCCCGATGTCGTAACCTCCCAGACCGGCCGCGTCTTCGTTGCCGAAACGCCGGAGGCCTTCACTTACGACAACGATGGTAATCTCACGCAGGATGGCCGCTTCGACTACACTTGGAACGGCGAGAACAGGCTCATCAAAGCCGAGACTCGTGACGACCTACCCGCCGCCGTCCCGCGCTTCCGCGTGGAATACGCCTACGACCACCAGGGCCGGATGGTGTGGAAACAAGTCTCCACCAACGCGGTCGCCCTCTCCACCCGCTTGCTCCTGTGGGACGGCTTCAACATCGTCCGTGAGACAATCTGCAATCAGCAATTTTCAATCACCAATTCCTACGTCTGGGGCCTCGACCTCTCCGGATCCCTCCAAGGCGCCGGAGGCGTTGGTGGACTGCTGGCCGAAGTCAAAGGCGGCGTGCCCTATTTCGCCGCGTTCGATGCCAACGGCAACGTCACGGATTATCTCTCCGCCGACGGCGCCCTCGCCGCGCATTACGAGTATTCGCCCTTCGGCGAGATCGGCGTCCAGTCCGGCGACCTGGCCGACAGCTTCACCCACCGCTTCAGCACCAAGCCGTGGTGCAATGTGACGGGGTTGAGCGAGTATCTGTTTCGCAAGTACAGCCCGGGGATGGGGCGGTGGCTGAGCATGGATCCAATCGGGGCGGCTGGCGGGATAAACATATATGCGTTGGTGAGCAATCAAGCCGTAAGTGCTATTGACATCCTCGGTCATTTGGAGTGTCCAGTCACCGAATTCACAAAGGTGGCGGACAGTGAGTTCGAGCCCTTTGACGATGGGTCGCTGCCTGCCGCGGTAGCACGCACTGTCTGGTCTGCCCCCTTTAAGGGTCGTTTGTGCAATCTGTTTAAGTGGGGATGGGAGATATATTACCCAAAAGGCAAGCAAGCTACTTGTACCAGCACCATAAGGTACAGAAATGGACACGAACCAACTGATCCCGGTGGGGGCCACACTACGCCGATCAGAGCCCATGAAGAACGACATGTCGATGAGGGCAGAAGGACCGCAACCGCCTTTGACGCTGAAGTGCGAGCGATGTCAGGCTGTGTCTGCAAACCGTGTTTCGATGCACGATGGGACTATCTTTTGAAGCTTGAGGATCATTTTCGGATACTCCAAGCCTATAACAACGCCCAGTTTGACTGTGACGACTTTAAGACCCCGATTCAAAACGGTAACCCTCGTGACCAGAGGTGCAAAGAAGCTGCGTCCTGGAAGAAGAAAGCGGATGACCAGAAGGCGGATTTGGCGAAGCTGGAGGCAACTGTCAATGCAAAGTGCCCGTAATACTCGCGAATGGTGGGAAATGTTGATACTGGTGCCGCTTTGCGTGAGCGTTGCGACCTCATGTACGCTCTCCAGGCCGAACCCCAGCGAGGCATTCAAGCAGCATGGGATTCGGATACCAGGGCACGGATGGGTGAGTTTCGCCGCGCATGGTTCGAAGGCGGATTTTAGCATTCCCGACGACAGCAGTTGGGCGGCATATCCTCTATTCTACAAAGTAGCCTTGATCACCAAGTTGCGGCAAATGCCAGTTGATGCGGAAGCTGTGCAGCGCATACGCTTTGTCTACAAAGGGAGCCCGCCTTTAGTAGCGGTGGATTTTGGCGACGGTATGACATACCTGATGGCCTGGAGCGACATGTTTAGCGAGTGGGTCGTTCTCGATGCTCTGGCAGACTAGTTGTTGCGAGCCGAATTGGCATCGTAGTTTGCGCCGAATTGGGACTGTAGCGTTTTCCGGCTTCCGGCCGGACTCTCATCGGGTTTTGACGCCGAATTGCCATGCTTGCCGTTTGCATAGCCCTATGCCGATAGCAGAACGATTGGCGATTTGTTTCATCTGGATGGAGGCGGGATTCCTCTCACGATGCCGGATCAGATATCTTTGACTGAAAGTTCCAATCGCCTGGAAATCTTTCGAGCCAGTTTTCACCTGAAAAGGGATAGGCGTAACAACATGCAACAAACTGATTGCGTTGAAAACTGGATAATATGAGATTATCAGGACATTGGAGCCTGGGACAGAGAGTATTGATTACCCGTTACACGTTACACGCTTGTCTCGCTTTCACGCCAAGGAGAAGACCGATGAACACCACAACCCGATTGAACACAGTGCGCTGGCTGCCGTTTGCCGTTGTCGTGGCCGCCCTGGCGGGATCACCTGCCGCATGGGCCAATTGCTGTGGCGATGATGGCGGATTCGATTTATACGGAACCAATTATGCCACCATCGCAGACTGCATCCTCGAATATTGGCTCGATCCCAATCACGATATAATGGGAGAGGAACAATGTGGTTGCGAGGAAGGGCATACGCCGATTGTCTGCAGCATCTGCTGTGACGAGGATCTGAGTGTGACGTGGACAAAACAGTGCACAGCCAGCGACGGCGGCAGCGCCACCGTTTACACGGGTCTCGTTTACTTGGACGGCGCGCAGGCGGGAACCCTCACGCTCAACGGCTTCGTGATCCGGCCGGAGGGTGGCTGCTCCGGCGGTGGGTGCAGTGCCGCTGGTGGACCGCAGCAGGGCCAGTCCCAGGCCGCCGCCCCATACCTCGATCACCGTTTTTTGCTCGGCCCAGGGTCTGGGGCACTGCGCATCAAGGCCGCTGAACCCGAGATTCAACTGGCCACGCCTGCCGGACTTGATCTGGTTCATGGCGAGACGGACGTCGATCTGGTCTGCCAAGGCGCTCCCCCCGTGGCGCGGCAGATCATGTCCACTTCGGGACTGGTCGACATTCATGTGGAGAGCGACAGCGCCTACCGCCTCGATTTCTTCCACGCAACCGACGTCAACAGCGAGCTTAACGCATATGGCCGCTACACCATCCGTTCCGGCCGCTCGCCCCACGCCACGTGGCGGGTCTTCAATCCCTCGGGCGACACCAACGACATCGACGAGTTGGTCATCGCCGGCGGAGAGACCGGTTCGACCCCCCAAACCAATTTCTACCGCCATGCCTTCACTCCCGCCCCGATCTCGAAACCCTGGATGAAGAAATCGTTCTGGACCCTCGAGCGGGGCGGCATCGAGCAGTCGGTGGCCATCAGCCGTGACATCAACCCCGTCATCGAGCACCGGGCGTTTCTGTTGTCCGAGTCGGGCGGGGAGGCGGTCACAACCCGTTCCGAGACCTGGTTCGCTCCCACCAACACGCCCCATGCCATTCCCGTCCTGCTCGCCAGCGTCGTCGATCCCGACGGCCTGGCGCTCGAAACGCGCTGGACATACGACACCCACGCCTACCCGCCCCGGTTGCTTCTCGTCGAGTATCCGGATGGCAACTGGGAGCGCTACGAATACGACGCCTCCGGACGCCGAACCGCCCGCTATGCCCCCCTGGGCAATGCCTGGACCAACGCGCCCGACAGCGAACTGCGCCGCGAAGTCTACGGCTACGCCTCCGTGGACGCCAGCGACACCGGCGGCTGGGAATGGTCCGACAAGCCCCGCACCGTGACCGCCTACGAGGCGGGCATCGCCGCCTCCCGCACGTACCATGCCTATTACTACACGGCCGGCGGCGAGAAGGTCGAGATCGAGGAGCGCGCCGCCACCCCCGAAACTCCCTACGGCGCCGCTGGCAACCTGCGCACCAAACACACCTGGTACGCCCAGAGCGAGACCGAACCGTGGTCCGAGGAGATCCGTTACGTCGAACAACCCGGCGGCCTGCTCGAAACCCACGTCTACGAAACCGGCAACTTCGACGCCTCCAGCGCCGATCCGGCCGCCTGGAGCTTTACGGCCGACCCCACCGGCCTCTGGGTCCGCGCCACGGCCGACTACGGTACGACCAATTCTCCCGGCGGCATCGCCTATCGTACCCGGCGCGAGGTATCGATCCGCGACGCTTTCGACCGCCCCCTGTTCGACGAGACGTGGCTGTGCATCGGCGAGACTAACTACACCCGCGTCGCCTGGGTCGCCACCACCCGCGATACCCTCGGTCGCGCTACCGCCGTCCGGCGCTCCGACGGCACGCTCGCGGAAACCGCCTGGGGTTGCTGCGGCCCCGAGTCACAGACCGCCGCCGGCGGCTCGGTCACCGAGACCGCCTACGACGCCCTCCAGCGCCCCGTGCTGACCACCCGCGCCGGCCACGGCGCCCAGCCGGACATCTTCACCGAGACCGCCTACGACGCCGCTGGCCGCGCCACGTTTAGCCGCACCTCCTCCGGCTGCCTCTCCCAAGTCACCACCAACGCCTACGACCTCGCCGGCCGCCTCACCTGGTCCCGCAACCCCGACGGCATCGAGACGACCTACCTGTATGACACCAACGCAAATACCACCATCCGCGGCGGCCTGACCAACCTCTCCGTCCGTTTCGCCGACGGACGCAGCCACTACACCGAGCAGAACGGCATCCGCCAGCAGACCTACGCCTATGGCGTCGATTCCGACGGCACGCAATGGACCACCGTCTTCACTGGCCCCGCAGCCGCCGACAGCCCCGCCTGGTCCAAGACCGTCACTGATCCTCTGGGGCGCTCCATCGCCCAGATCCGCCCCGGCTTCGGCGACACCCTCCTCATCACCTCCAACTTCTACGACACCGCCAACCACCTCGTCCGCACCGAATCCAGTTCTGCGGAAGGCGTTTACGCTGCCACCCTATTCACTTACGACTCCCTCGGCGCCCCCACGCTCACGGCCCAGGACCTCGACCTCGACGGCGAGATCGACCTATCCGGCCCCGACCGCGTCAGCGGCTCCGAAACGTCCTCCGAGTCGGATGCGTCCGACGACTATTGGCAAGTCAGCCGCTCCTGGACCTACCCCGACTCCGGTTCGGATGCCGCCTTAACGAACGCCATCACCCGCACCCGCCTCACCGGCCTCGGGGAAGCGTATTCCGCCGACGGCGCCAGCGACATCCTCACCGCCGAATCGGTCTCCATCGGCGCCCGCGGCAACGCCACCACCTCCCGCACCGTCGTGGACCGTGACAACAAGACCGTCTACCAGGTCACCGACACGCCAGACTCCAGCGTCGCGGCCCTGACCGTCACGGTCAACGGCCAGGTTCAGTCCAGCCGTTCGACCCACGACCTGACCACCACTTATGCCTACGACGCCCTCGGGCGGCAGGTCGCCACGCAGGATGCACGCGGCGGTATGCATTCACGCGGCTACGATGCCCTCGGTCGCGTCGCCTGGGAGTCCGATCCCGCCACCAACGGCACCTGGTACGCCTATGACGCCCTTGGACGCCGCACCGCCGTCACCAACGCCCTCGGACAGGTCACCCAAACCGCCTACGACGCCGAAGGCCGCACCGTTGCCATCTGGGGCGCCACCTATCCAGTCGCCTACGAGTACGATGCCCATGGCCGCATGGTCACGATGCGCACCTTCCGCGACGAGCAAGGCGCGGGCGACGAGACACAGTGGTTCTACGACGAAGCCACCGGGCTGCTCACCAACAAGGTCTATGCCGACGGGAAGGGCACGGCCTACAGTTACACCTCCGACGGCAAGCTCGCCTCCCGCCTGTGGGCTCGCGACGTAACCACCAGCTATGCCTATACCAACGGCTCATCCCTTGTCGCTATCGACTACTCTGACACGACACCCGACGTGGCGTTCCAGTATGACCGGCTGGGCCGCATGACTTCGGCGATTGTTGCCGGAATCTCGACAAACGCCTTTACTTATGACCCCGAGACGTATGCGCTCTCCGTGGAGACGCAGAACGGCATGGAGATCAACCGCACGACCGACGCCCTCGGCCGCGACACCGGCTTCAGCCTGGTCGGTTCCGACTACGTTGTCACTTACGGTTTCGACGCCTACGGCCGCTTCCACAGCGTTTCCTCATCCGTGCAATCCGTAGCCACCTACACCTATCTCCCAGGTTCCGATCTTGTTTCCGGCATGTCCACCTCCAGCGGCTTCCTCTGGACCCGCGCCTACGAATCCGCCCGCAGCCTGATCACCGCCGTTGAGAACCGCTATGGCGAAGCCGTCGTCTCGCGGTACGATTACGCGAATGACGAACTCGGCCGCCGCACCTCCCGCGCCGACAGAGGGCTCGCCTTCGCAGCACAGCCGACTTACGGCGACTCCGCCACCGCCGAGATGCCCGCCTACAACGCCTACTCATACAACACCCGTTCAGAGGTCACCGGTGCCGCTCGTCGTTGGGGCACGCCCGGTGCTTCTGGCGATCTGGTGCTGGGGCAGCAATACGCCTACGCGTTCGACGCGATCGGCAACCGCATCACGGCGGAGGAGGGCGATACGGACAGAACCGCCAACTACACGGCAAATGCCCTGAACCAATACACCCAGCGCACCGTGCCGGACGAGAAGGATCTGATCGGCACGGTCCCGACCAATGTAGCCGTCACGGTCAATCAGAATCCGGTATCCCGTCAGAACGCATACTGGCACCATGCGCTGGAGGTCGATAACGCCACCGACGCCGCCTTTACCCAGGTTGCCATCACTGCCGTGTACAATCCACTCGGCACCAACGCCCCCGACGTGGTGACTTCCCAGACCGGTCGCGTCTTCGTGGCCGAGACACCCGAACAGTTCCAGTACGATGATGATGGCAATCTCACCCAGGATGGCCGGTTCGACTACACTTGGGACGCGGAAAACCGCCTGATCGTCGTCACCACCCGCGACGACATCCCGGCGTCCGTTCCCCGCGTAAAGGTCGAGTATGTCTATGACCACCAATTCCGCAGAATCGCCTCCGCCACCGCCGTCTGGACCAACGACGCCTGGCAGGCCGCCGAGTCCCGTGCCTTCCTTTACGACGGCTGGAACGTGGTGACTGAACTCACACACTCACAAACCCACACACTCACAAACCTCTATACATGGGGTCTCGATCTTTCCGGCTCCCTACAAGGCGCGGGCGGCATCGGCGGACTTCTCGCCGGTACATTTGGAGGGACGACCTCCGTGTCGACCGCCTTCTACTGCCACGATGCGAACGGCAACGTCGGCCAGCTTGTCGATGCCGACGGCGCTCTCCTCGCCCACTACGAATACAGCCCCTTCGGCGAGACGGTCGTCTCCACCGGCCCGCTCGCCAAAGCCAACACCTTCCGCTTCAGCACCAAATGGTTCGACAACGACACCGGATTAGGGTACTGGGGGTACAGGTGGTACAGTCCGGAAATGGGGAGGTGGCCATCGAGAGATCCAATTGAGGAGGCCGGAGGAGTAAACATCTATGTGGCGTTAGATAATGATTTGGTGAATAGAGTAGATATGCTTGGACTTGTCGAAAACAGCATTGATAAACCATGTTGTTGTTGTTGTCCATCACGAGTATACATTGTGTTGGAAGATACCTTACAAAACGGCGCAGTTTTTTATTTAAGAATCGATAGAAACAACGTCGAGGTCGACCCTTTAGCACACCCCGACGTAACCCCTAATGGCAAGTGTATACTGGATTGGGAGGAAAGAGTGCAGAGGTGGATATCCGGTAAAGAACAAATGAGAGACTCCGGCTGGGTAGATATGCGTTCAAGGAGTTCTCCCACGTGGAACGATTGGAACGACCCAAGTAAACATACGGCATCCTGTCCAGGCGAGTTTCCCATAATACAACTAAAGGATACGCCGCAGTTTGCATTGTTACCAGAATATATTTATGCAACTCGTTGGTTTAAAATAGGCGTTCGGGCAACACCGGGTTGTCCCTGCTCTGCGGGAGGGTATCAATCAGAGATCAAAATATGTGCTCGTCTTTTCTGCAAACACATTAACAAGCAATTCAATTGTCATTTTTCAACAGTTTCTTGCTCATCTGTTCCCGAGTAATGTAATATTTCTTGAGTGTAATATTGAACATTCCTTATGTGATGGAGTCAACTATGGCACCTTGGCAATACAAAGCGTTTTTGGGGGCGTCATTGTTTGTGTCTATGCCGGGATGCAATGACGCTAAACGATGCTTTTCTATATCAGATTCCTGTCATAGCAGCCAAACAAAACCAATAAAGGCGATTTTAGATCCAAGGTGGACAGACTGGAATAATGCTGAAGCCAGTGTATATAACATACACTTAAGAGAAATCAGTTTTGACAAAACCCCAGTAGAGTCATTTGTTGACAGCATTAACTATGCGCTTCAAATAGCATCATCAAATACCATTCCGTTACGGTTTAAGGTTGACAACACACGGACTAAGGTCACGAAAATCGGATGCAATATCTCATACGCCCATTTTATAGATAATTTAGTTGTCCAGGTTCTTTCATGGTATTCACCATCTCCATCCTTTGCGCCTGCAACACCATTAATAACTCTGCGCGGAAATCAATTACTACTTTCCGATGCTATGAATTACCTTCTACCAAGTATTTATCCACTACGTTTTTGGTTTGAGGGTAACGAAGTCCTTATACGCGATACTCCGCCACGGCTTGAATGTCATTGTTATCTACTAAGTCCTGACATTGTTATAAATGTAGAAACGAACGTAGATATCTTTATCGAGGGTAGCCTTGATGTGCCCCTCAAGAGATTATCGATGGCATTCATTCCGGGGACTTCAACGCTTGTTTACGTAGGGACTCCATGTGAACAGAACGAGTTTCAGCAAGCGCTGCATGACTTGCAGGAACAAACGCGGGAGGGTGGAATAATCCAGAAAACAACAATTATCGTCCCAACGGGCGAAGAGGACGCCTTATTCTAAAGCAAAGCGACGCAATGAACTTCCCCGTGGTGTTCTGGATAGCGGACTTGGGGACAGAGAAATTGCGTCTTACGAGTTCGGGCCTCAGGGCGGATTCCGGGAAGAGTTTTGGAGGGGAGCACGCCCGTGCGCCCACATGGTGCGGCTTCAGGCGGACGCACGGGCGTGCGTCCCTCCAGGCTCGATCGTGACTGACGCGTGCAGAATAGTAGGCGGAGAATGTGCTTGTACACCGCCAACGAACTCAACCAGTATTCTTAGCGCACGGTTCCTGGTGTGAAGGAACTGGCGGGAAAGTGTTGCGAGCCGAATTGGCATCGTAGTTTGCGCCGAATTGGGACTGTAGCGTTTTCCGGCTTCCGGCCGGACACTCATCGGGTTTTGCCGCCGAATTGCCAGGCTCTTGTCGTAGTCGGCATCGGCGAAAAGGCCGCGCTCCCGTCGTAGTGTATACGACCGGAACGGGGCCATGGGCAGTGCGGACCTAGACCTTGCCTCGTTCGCTCTGCTCCATGATGTCGGTCATGGCCTGATGGAAGGTGCGTCCGAGCACCTGGAAGAAGAAGTCCCCCCGCCTTCGTCGCAGGCTTCGGCGCGGCTGACGATTCGGTGTCGATTCAGCACCAGCATTTGTGTCTGACTGTTTCTCTTGGTTGCAAAACCATGCTCGCGCCCCCGCACGGCCGCAGGTAGCGGCCGGGGAAGCGGACGGCGGGAGAGGGACCCCCAACCCCGAACCGGCGCCCCCGCACGGCCGC
>CAYOIT010000087.1:0-11241 GCA_964404035.1 uncultured Verrucomicrobiota bacterium
ACGGCCGGCGCTACGCCGCCGGCCGGGGCGGGCGACGTAGCGCCCGCCCTACTGGTGCTCGCCTCGGCCCGTCGGGTCCAACTGGACTCGTGCCGCGAGGTGTACCGAATTGCAGATGTGCCTTATGATGAGGTTGATGAGATTGTGATGAGAACAAAACTGATCGCCAAATTCATCTTGTGCGGCAATGTTTAGAATGAGAAATTAATGGGAATAATGTTGTCGGATCTGTCGATCGCGCCAGTGGGGAGTGAGCCAAGTGTTGGAGGGTTATTCGCTGAAGTGCGTTGTTGGTTTGGAGTGAATAGGCGGCAAGTGCAACAAACAGGAAGGGGAGGAGCGCTATGAGGAACAGCATGTTGTGTGGGGCAGGGGTGTTGCTTGGGGTGGTGCTGTCTGCCGGTACGATGAGCCAGGCGGCTACGGTGACGATCAATCCTGGACTGTATGGCACCTACAATTCGAATAACGTTTCGATAAACGTGGGCACCTACTCGGTACGTACGCAAGGGAGCGGATCCTACAATATTTTCAATGACCAGCGCGGGGTACAGATGCCGGATCTTGCCGATGGCACCTACGAGATTGGCGCGCGCGATGCCAATGTGACCATCGGGACGATCACGCTTTCCGGTGGCAGCATTTCAGCCTCCTCGGGTCAGATCACCACGGGGGCCAACACCGTGGGCTTCATCAATCACGAAGTGATCCTGAACCACGCCGCCGGGTGGACCGATCCGTGCGCTTCGCTCTGGAACCTATCCGGCTCCGGCCAGAGATTTGTCAAAAAGTTCGTGATGCCTGCGGGAGCCTGGGGGGGGGTGGTACGGCAACTCGGGGCTCAACAACCTTTACAGTATCGTTCTCGCCACCAACGGGACGGTTTCCATCGCGAGTGACGCTCGCAGCATCGGAATCACCGGCGGAAACCTGCAGATTAATTTCCCCGACGAGATCGAGGCGATCACCCTCACGATCTCTGCTAAGTCGCCACTCATGGCCTGGTGGAACATCGACTGGGTCACAGGGAACTTCAACCTCCCTCCGTTGACCTATAACTTCAAACTCTATGCCGGGAGGTACTTTATTGTGCAGCCCGCCGGCGCCACGTTTGCGCCCGACGCTTACCTCACCATTCCTCTCGACACCATCAACTGGGAACATGTGAAGACCTACACGGAAGGCGGCACGAATTACACCTGGACGTTCTCCGGGCCGCGCTATACCCCACCCACCGGCTCTGTAATCTGGCAGGAATAACGGAGGTCAGCCATGTACGTGCCCAGCCATTCCGCATGGCGGCGCCGGCTCCGACCTCTGCGACGGTCATGGTCGATGCTTTTCGCCCTGGTGGCGTTGGCTCCGGCCGGGGTGAAGGCGACCACGTTCTTCAGCGAAACGTTCGACGGATTGAACGCCGGATCGCTGCACAATCAGAACAGCTGGATCGTGTCGCCGACGAACGCGGTGACCGTCCAGTCCTCCGTCCAGCGTGGCGGAAGCGGCCAGGCAGGCCGCATGACCAACGCCACCCCCGCCGCAACCTCGCTGGCGAGGCGGTCGCTGGCCGTGGGCGCCCCCACCAACGTGGTCTGGACGGACTGCTACGTTCAGCCCGTGCCCGGTCGCGCCGACTTCGATGTCGCCACCAATGCCTCGGCCGTCGTGGGCGTTCAGACGAACAGCGGCTGCGTGGTCGTCTATAACGGCACCAATGCCGTCGTGCTGACCGGCCGGCCAGGGGTGACCCCGGGCGAATGGACGCGGTTCACGATCGGCGCGGACTATGGCCGCAGGACCTGGTCGTTGTGGGTTAATGCGACCAACATGGCGAACAACCTGCGGTTCTACAATACGAACCTGGCGCAGTTCGCTTCGTTCGGACTTCAGGAGGGGAGTACGAACGGAAGCGCGTCGTACCTGGACGATCTCACTGTGACGGACAGCCTGCCGGTGGACGTGACCGATCCGGGGTCGGCCCTGTCGATCGCCAACGCCTCGGTGACGGAGGGCGATAGCGGCACCACGTCGCTGACCTTCTCCGTAACTCTGTCTATGGCATCGGCGGTGGACGTGTCCTTCGGCTACGCCACCTCGGACGGCAACGCGACGCAAGGGGCGGACTATCAGGCGACCAACGTTACGGCGGTCACGCTTCCTGCAGGCGCAATGAGCACCACGATCGTGGTCATGGTGCTCGGGGATACCATCGACGAGGCGAACGAGACGTTCCTCGTGACGTTGACCAATGTGACCGGCGCTGCCCAGGGAACCGTACAGGCCACCGGGACGATCCTTGACGACGATCCGGATATGACGATCCGCGCCGACGGCGGCGCCGAAAGCCTCACGCCGACCCAGGCCACGGCGAATGTCGCGGTCGATGTGCCGGGTGCGCCCGGCACGGTCACCTGGGTCTTCTGGGGTGACAACGACGGCACCACCAATACGTCCGGTATCAATGGGTGGGACTGTGGTCGCATCCTTGGGACGAACAACACTGGCGCGATGACCGGGCTGCTGACCAATCTGACGACCAACACGACGTTGTTCTACCGGGGCTGTCTTAGCAACGCGAGCAAGGTCGCCTGGTCGGAAACCCGGCCCTTCGCAACCGGCCCCTGGACGCTGGATTTCGCGGAAACGTTCGACGCCATGAGCGCCGGGAATATTCAGGGGCAGCGGGGTTGGGTCGCGGTGACGAACTATTCGGCTTTGGTCCAGGACGCCGTGGTCCGTGGCGGCCTGGCCGTCGGCATCACCAACCGGTCCACGGGTAGAACGGGACGCCTGGCACACACGTTCGAGGACAACTCCGCCACCAATCAGGTATGGACGGATCTTTATGTTCAGCCCGTGTTCAACGGCACGCCGGACTTCACGCCGCCAGCCAATGCGACGGCCGTCTTCTGTGTGCAGACGAACTCAGGGTTTGTCATGGTCTGTGATGGCACGAACACCCTGATCCTGACGGACAGACCGGCCGTTGCCCCGGCGGCCTGGACGCGCTTCACGATCGCTGCCGACTACTCCAACAAGACGTGGTCGCTCTGGATGAACACGACCAACCTGATCTCGGGGCTCGGTTTCTTCAATGCCACGAAGACCCGGTTTGCGTCGGTCAACGCCGAGGAAGGATCCACCAACGGCGGCGTGTGTTACCTGGACGATGTTCGCGTGACGGCGACCAGACCGGCCGATGTCCTGGATGACGGACTGACCCTGTCCATCGCCGATGCTGCCGCCGTCGAGGGCCATAGCGGTACAACGTCGGTGGTCTTCACCGTCAGCCTCTCCGGCCCTTCTGCAAGGGATGTGTTCTTTGATTATGCCACAGTGGGCGGCGGCACGGCCGCAGTAGGTTCGGACTATGCCACCACGAACGTGACCGGCGTGACCATCGTCGCAGGGACCACGAACAAGACGGTTGCCGTGAGCCTCATGGGTGATACCTTCGACGAGCCGAACGAAACGTTCTTCGTGTCTCTGAGCAATATACGCCGGGCACGGGCGGGCAATGCGCTGGCCGTGGGCACCATCCTCGACGACGATGCCGATCTGGCCGGTGACGTGCCCGGCGGCGCCGTCAATGTCACCAGCAATTCGGCCACCATCAATGTGTCCGTGACCTGCACCGGGGGAGCCCCCACACAGGCGTGGCTATACTGGGGCACGGTAGACGGCGCCACCAACAAGCCCGGTACGGTGGCGGGCCATGACTGGTCTTACTCGGTTTACTTCGGGACGAATGGAGTGGGTACGTTTGCCAGTTCCCTGGCCAGTCTGGCGCCGCAAACGACGTATTACTTCCGCACTTACCTGAGCAATACGTACAATCAGGCTTGGTCACCCACGCGGCAGTTTACGACCGGCCCGTGGGTATTGCCGTTCGTCGAGACGTTTGAAACGCTCAGCCTCGGAGATCTGCAGGGACAGCACGGCTGGGGCGTGCTGCCGGACGCCGCCGGCTATGTTCAAGGCCTCATCGCGCGCGGGAGCCAGGCGGCTGGTGTGACCAACCGGGCCAGCGGTGGAACGGGACGCTTAACGCATGTCTTCGACGACAGTGCCGCGACCAATCAGGTGTGGACCGACTGCTACGTGCAGCCGGTGTTCAACGGCACGGCGGATATCACACCGGCCGCCAACGCGACGGTGGTCTTCTACGCACGCACGAACACGGGGCATCTCGTGGTCTACGACGGCACCAATGCCCTGGTGCTGACGACGAAACCGGCCGTCACGCCCGGCGCCTGGACGCGCTTTACGATCCAGGCCGACTACGCGAGCAAGACCTGGTCATTGTGGATGAACACCACCAACATGGCAGTGGGGCTGGGATTCTTTAACGCCACCAAAACGCGGTTCGCTTCCTTCAACGCCGAGGAAGGCGCCACCAATGGCGTGCTCCACGTGGACGATGTCCGCGCGACGGTGACGAGGCCGGTCGATATTCTTGATGATGGACCGAGCCTGTCGATTGCCGATGCGGGCTTCACCGAGGGCAACAGCGGTACAACCTCGGTGGTCTTCACTGTCAGCCTCTCGCAACCTTCTGCGATGGATGTATCGTTCGACTATGCCACGACGGGCGGCACGGCGGTCGCAGGCACTGATTATCTTGCCACGAATGTGACCGGCGTCATCATTGCTGCCGGTGCCACGAGCAGGACGGTCACCGTAAGCGTCGTGGGCGATGCCTTCGACGAGCCGAATGAAACGTTCTTCGTTACCTTGAGGAATGTGCGCCGGGCCCAGGTGGGCGACACGCTGGCCGTTGGGACCATTCTGGATGACGAGGCTGACTTGGCCGGCAATGCGCTCGGCGGCGCCGTTAACGTCACGAGCAACTCGGCCACGGTCAATGTGTCCGTGACCTGCACGGGGGGCGCCCCCACGCAGGCATGGCTGTACTGGGGCGCGGTGGACGGCACGACCAACAAACCCGGGACGGCGGCGGGCCGCGACTGGCAGTACACGGTCTCCTTTGGGACGACGGGCGTGAGCACGTTCACCAGCGCCCTGGCCACTCTGACGCCGCAAACGACCTATTACTTCCGGACCTACCTGAGCAATACCTACAACCAGGCCTGGTCCGACACGCGGCAGTTCACCACCGGCCCGTGGCGATTGCCGTTCGCTGAAACGTTTGAAACGCTCAGCCCCGGAAATATGCAGGGACAACGCGGCTGGACCGTGGACCCGAACTTCGCCGGCTACGCCCAGAGCCTTGTTGCACATGGGAGCCAGGCCGGAGGGGTGACCAATAACACGACCAACCTCTTCGGGCGGTTGACCCACGCGTTTGACGACCCGTCCGCCACCAATGTCGTATGGACCGACTGCTATGTGCAGCCGGTGTTCAACGGTGCGGCGAACTTCACACCGCCGGCCAATGCGACGGCCCTGTTCTATGTGCAGACGAACTCGGGGTTTGTCGTGGTCTATAGCGGAACCAATGCCGTGGTGCTGTCGAACAAGGCCGCCGTGGTCGTCGGCACTTTGAACCGCTTCACGATCAAGGCGAACTACGCGACCCGACGGTGGGATCTCTATGTCAAAGAGGCGCTCGTGGCCCAGGACCTTGGTTTCTACAACACCAACATCACCCGTTTCGCCCGATTCGGCATCGATGAGGGCGCGACCAACGCGACCTGCGCAGTGGACGACGTTGCCATCTCTTTCCAGATGCCGGTGCTGCAAGGGGGCGTGGTCTTCAAATTCAAGTAGGCACTGAACACTATGACGAAACGCAAACTGGTTTCTGAATCATTCAACGCCCAACGCTCAACAGCCAACGTCCAACGTCCAACCCCTGGACACAACGTGCTTCGACGTTGGGAGTTGGCCGCCTGGCTCTGCCTGATGGCCATCACCTGCCGGGCCGGCGAAATTCTGACGGAGACCTTTGACGGCCTGGCTCCCGGCCCGCTGGACGGCCAGAATGGCTGGACGTCATCGCCGTCGGACGCCGCCGTCGTGCAGTCGGGGGTGACCTTTGGCGGCAGCCCCGGTGCCTGCGGCCTCAACAACACCAGCACCAACGCTTCGGCCATCCAGCGGACTGCCACGGAGAGCGGTGGAACCAATCTCGTCTGGACCGACTGTTACGTACGGCCTGTGCCGAACTCGGAAGCGGCCTTCAGCGTCAACTCGAGGGCAACGGCCGTGGTTACGGTGGAATCCGGCACGCAATACCTCGTGGTCTACAACGGAACCAACCGGGTGGTGCTGTCGGCCTACCCGCCCGTCGCGACGGGGGCGTGGGTTCGGTTCACGTTTGCCGCGGACTACAGCCGCAAGACCTGGTCCTTGTGGATGGACGGCGTCCGGATGGCCGCCGATCTCCAGTTCTACAGTTCCAGCGCAACGCGATTCACCTCCTTCAATCTGCAGGAGGGCGGCACCAACGAGGCGGTCGCGTACCTCGACGCTCTCCGTGTGACGACGGAGCGACCCGCGGATATCAAGACGGACAACGACTGGCGGCTCCCGTTTACGGAGAGCTTCGAGACGCTGTGGCCGGTCAGTGCTGACGGGCAGCGAGGGTGGTTGGCCCAGCCGCCGGAGTCGGCTCTGGTTCAGAGTAACGTCGCGTATGCTAGCCTCCTGGCGTGTCGCCTGGGGGGGGCCACGAACGGCGCGCGCCTGTCCCACCGCTTTGGTTGGACGGCGGAAGAGCCAGGGGTCACTTGGACTCTCTTCCGTGCGCGTTTGGTCCCAACGCCTCCGGGGCCATTCCGGGCGAACACCAATGCCTCGGTCCTCTTTACCCTCTGCGAGGGCGGTGCCACCGTGGCCGCCTACGACGGCACCAATGCCGTGTCCCTGCCGCTCCAGCGTCCCTTGACGACCAATGAGTGGGCGGAGTTCACCATCAAGACCGACTACCCGCGCCACACCTGGTCCCTGTGGGTGAACGGAACGGCGACGGGTGAAGACCTGCACTTCTACAACACCAACCACACTGGGTTCGTACGGTTTGGCATCGACCAATACGGGAGTGCGGGGGCGGCATTTATCGATGGCGTCAGCCTGTGGAAGCCCTCGAAAGGACAAATGCTCTTCGTCAGGTAGGCGTGTCAGGCGCTGGCGGGGCCACGCCGCCCTTCTTGAGGGCACCCCTCTCCCGTGTCGGCCTGCAGACCTCAAGAACGGCTCCTTCCTGCTGGTGCGCCGATCGGTAACCCGCTAGCATCCTTACTCGTGGGCGAGTCTGGTTCTGTCCGTTGGTTCTGGTTGAGCTGTTGAGTTGGGAGTCACTACTCTGGCGCGGTCTGACGCCGGTAGGGACACCGGCGTCCACCTAATTGGATATGGAGAAGCTTCGCGATAATGAACGCACATTACACCGACCTCATCATCCGCCACCTGGCGGAGAACTACCGAAAGATGTACCACGCGCCGGTGGCCAGGTTCCGGTGGCCCTATATCGTGCCCGGTGCCGGCTACGAGAGTTGCCTGTGGGACTGGGATACATACTTCTCGGCTACGGCCATATTCAAGGTCATGGACCTGTGTCAGGCCCCGTCCGAGGCGCGGGAGGAGATGACCTCGGCGATGCGGGGAAGCATTCTCAACTTCCTCGATTTCCAGCTTCCGAACGGGGCGATTCCCTCCTCGGTGTACGTCGGGGCGGAGCATCTCTTTGCGGAATCGGTTGAGAAATGGGACGAACCGAATCAGCACAAGCCGGTGTTGGCGCAGTTTGTCCGCCTTGTGTGCGAGCAGACCAACGACTCGACGTGGATCGAAGACCGCCTGCCCGACATCGAACGGTTCATCGCGCACTACGACGACAAGTACTTTGACCCGCGAACCGGCCTGTATTTCTGGCGGGCCGGCGCTGCGATCGGCGTGGATAATGATCCCTGCACGTTTGGCCGGCCGCGCAACAGCTCCGGATCGATCTATCTGAACAGCCTGTTCGTGCCCGAACTGGAGGCGCTGGCGGTCCTGTGCGAGCGGGCGGGCCGGCCCGAAGCCGCCGCGCGCCACCGCGCCCGCCGCGAGGCGTTGGTCGCCGCAGTGCACCGTTATTGCTGGGATCAGCGCGACCGGTTCTTCTACAGCGTCGATCTGCAGTGCGAGACGGATCGCACGATTCCCTGGCTGAACTCAGGGCTTGGTGTGTTCTGGCCCTGCATCCCCTTGCGCCTCCGCCTCTGGACCGGGTTCATGCCCCTGTGGGCCGGGATCGCCACGCCCGACCAGGCGGCCGATCTCGTCCGACTGCATCTGAACGATCGCGAGGCGCTCGGTTGCGACTTCGGCCTCCGATCGCTGGCGGCCAATGAGCCGATGTACAACTGTGACGCCACCAGCAATCCTTCCAACTGGCTGGGCCCGGTCTGGATGATCTCGAACTACATGGTCTTCCGCGGCCTGCTCAACTACGGGTTCAAGGACGAGGCAAAGGCCTTCTGCGGCAAGGTGGTCGAGTTGCTGGGCCGGGATATCGAGGCCAATGGCGGCATGCACGAGTACTATGTTCCGGAGACCGGCAAAGGCGTTATGAACCTCGGGTTCATGAACTGGAACTATCTCGTGGCCAACATGATCGCCGACGTGCGGAGGCTCCAGTGATGAAAACCCCACCCCTGGCGACGTGTCTCGTGCTTCTCTGGAGCGTGTCCTGCCTGGCTGAGAGTCCGAAAGGCGAGGGCAAGGACTCCATCACGCCCGGCCGCTTTGAAAAGGAGATTCAAGCGTTTGAGGCCAGGGACAGACAGCAACCTCCGCCTACGGGCGCGGTGGTCTGTATCGGGAGTTCCAGCATGAAGGGCTGGCATCCCACCATTGCAGAGGATTTGGCGCCGCTGACCGTCATTCCCCGCGGGTTCGGTGGCAGCGGCATGAATGATGCCCTGCGCTACGTGGACCGGATCGTCATCGCGTACAAACCGCGCGCTGTCGTGCTTTATGAAGGGGACAATGACATCGCGGGGGGAATGGCTCCGGCCCGGATCGTGGAGACGTTCCGCGTTTTTGTTGAAAAGGTGCACAAGGAGCTCCCTGAGACCCGTGTGTATGTCCTGTCGATCAAGCCCAGTATCAGCCGGTGGAAGCTCTGGCCGAGAATGAAGGAAGCCAACCACCTGCTCGCGCAAGAGTGTTCCAAGGACAAGCGTCTGATCTACGTGGACGTGGCGGGCGTCATGCTCGATGGCAATGGGGAGCCCAGGAAAGAGATCTTCAAGAAGGATAACCTGCACATGACCCGAGCCGGGTACGAACTCTGGCGGGACGTCCTGAAGCCGGTCCTGATCAAGGCGGAACTGCCATTTGAACCGCAGAAGGGCGAAGGCAAGCCGTAGGGGTAGGCAGGGACGTCCATGCCACGTCCGACTGATCGTGCTTATGATGCCGTTTGACGCGAACTCGGTGAGGGGAGTGCTTCGGGCCTGCAGCCTGCTGGCGTGTTGCTGTGCGGCCCGCGTCCTGGCCGGTCCGATTGAGACGACTACCGCCGCCGTCTTGCCGCCGCCGTTCTACCGCCTGAGCGCGGAGCGGACGAATCTCGTCTTCAGGGAGGGCGAGAAGATTGAAATTCGGGTGGAGCCGGTCTCGAACGCGCCGGCGGGGCAGCGGCTGACGCTTTGGGGCGAGGATGCCTGGGGTCGGACGGTCTTCGAGCGGTCGGTTTCCGCGCCTGCTCCGGGCGAATCCCGAAGGCTCCGGATCGACGCCGACGGACGGCGGTACTTGAGACTGCGCCTGACACCCCGGGCCGAACCGGCGGCGACGAACGCCCTGCTGTCGCTGGTGGTGATCCCTCCGCCGCCGGCCTTTCCGGACCCGCGTTTCGGGTTCAATACAGCACCCCGGTTGTCCCCGCTGGTCAGACGCCTCGGCGGTTTCTGGGTGCGGGCGCACCTTTCCTGGGAGCAGGGGGCCGAGAACGGGCCGCTGCAAAGCACGGAGATCGAGCGCACACTGGCGGAAATCCAGGCGGCCGGTTGCGGCGTCTTCGGCATCTCGAGTTACAGCTTGCCCTGGGCGGCGGTCGTCGGGCCGGAAGACCGGCGCCCGATGCGCGGCTACTTCTCTGTGCCCCGGCCCGCGCCGTGGGACGCTTACGTCCAACACACGGCACAGGTCATTCGAGGGCGTGTTCCAGTCTTCGAGGTGTGGAACGAGCCGAATCTGGATATGTTCTGGGCGTCGGTCCCGGACTCCTTCGAACAAAGGCTGGACGACTACGCCGCCCTCCTGAAGCGCACGTACCCGATCATGAAACGGGAAGCGCCCGACCTGAAGATCACCAACGGCTCCATTGTCAACACCCGCCGCGGCGAACAGCACCGGTATTTCGACGGTCTGCTGGCGCGCGGCGGCGGCGCGGCGTTCGATGTGCTGAACCTGCACTACTACCGCGGCGGCCGGGCGCCCGAGGTCATGGAGCCGCGGCCGGAGGATCGGCTCGAAGAGTATCTGCAGCAGTTTCATGACGCCTTGGCCGGGGCGCATCTGGAAAAGCCAATCTGGATGACGGAGATCGGCTGGAGCAGCACCGATCCGGGCTGGGGCTTCTGTAGTGAGTTCGAACAGCTGTGCTATGTGATCCGGTCGCAGGTACTGTGCTTCGCCGCCGGCGTTGAGACCGTGCTGTGGTTCAAGTTGGAGGGCGAACCGTTCGGACTTCTCGATGAGACGCGCGGTCCCAAGCCGGCGCTGGCGGCCTACGCCCAACTGGCGAACGCGCTCCGGGGTAAGACGTATCGGACGGCACTGTCGCGTGACAACTGCCGGGTCTATGTGTTCGCCGGGACGAACAACGACGCCGTGGCCGTGGCCTGGGCGGTGACGCCCGACACGTGGCGGCTGCCCGGGGCGTACCAACTCTCACGCACGGAGAATGCCTTGGGTGAACCAGTCCCGCTCCGGCCCAAAGAAGGGCTTATTCCGCTGACGGAAGCCCCGCTCTTCCTCTATGGCCGGTGGAAGGCGTCGGAAGAGGCCCGGTGATCTACCGGGCGGTTGCCGGACGTATCCCCTTTACGCCGGCGTTGCGAACCGGCTGGCGGGGACACGGGGGAACCACCTGGCTTGAATGATCGTGGGTTGGGAGGAGGAGGGAAAGGGGCTGACCAGATCGCGGGCGAGGCGGCGAGCCAGAGCCTCCCATTCGACCGCCACGATATCCACCAGGACGTCGGGTGGCGGGTTGTCCATCGGGATGGAATTCTTCATCAAGACCCTTGTACGCCTCATCAGGCCGAGCAGTGTCTCCGGTGATTG
>CAYOIT010000087.1:11341-18733 GCA_964404035.1 uncultured Verrucomicrobiota bacterium
AAGGGCTTGGAGGTCTCCCCGCGGACCTGCTCGATCGTGGTGCGCAGGAGCGGGAGCAACTCATGCACAGCCGTCTGGCTCGGCCCGAACCCGCGGAACTGCGGGTGCAGGGACTCCAGAGTGGGCAATTGGCGCGGAATCAGCTTGCGTACCATTCAAAAATAATACGCCAATCAATAAGTAATCGCAAAGTTATTGTTGAGCTCCATGGGCCATCTTGTGCGACAATATAACTCCGTAGGGGATGTGTTTCCAGGCTGTCGCGCAAAAGGTCTGGGTGGGGGGCGGAGTAAACCAAGGAGGGCACGATGAGCAAATGGCGCCATTTCGGGGGACTTCGGAAGTTTGTGGTGTTGGCAGTGCTGGTAGGGTTGGCGTGGGTGGGCGCGACGTCCGCAGCAACTACGTACTATGTTTCCAAGGGCGGAGACGACTCCAGCGGGACTGGAGTCGCGGGCAGTCCCTGGGCCTCGGTGACCAATGCGTTGAGGAATGCGGCCGCAACCGATGTCATTCTGATCGAGGGCGGCATCTATACGCAGGCCGTCTCTTTCGCGGCCAAGTCCCTGGTTACGATCCGTGGCGGGTACGTGAATAACGCGGGCACATGGACGTGGGATCCGGCCAACCAGGTGTCGGTGATCATGACCACCAACGGCCTTTCGCCCATTGTCATTCCAGCCGGTGCAGCCTCCAACACCCTGAGTTACCTGACGCTCAGAGGCGGAACAGTCTCGGGGAGTTCCGAGGCCGGCATCAAGTTCACTGGCGTGGCCACGAATACGTTCGTGGAAGGTTGCACGATCATTAGCAACTACTACGGCATCTACAGCGCCAGTTACTGGCCTCAGAACATCGGGCTGCGGAACACGTTGGTGGCGCGGAATGCGACGGACGGGCTGTACTTCGCGCTCTATAACATCGGCTCCGGGAATGTTGGGGGCACAGGGTTCGTCTACAACTGCACTTTCGCGGACAACGGCGGCAATGGGCTGCGCACCTCGCAGGGCAATCCCGACCACGGCGATCTGGTGCCGCGAGTGTTCAATACGATCTTCTCGGGAAATAACGGTGTGGGGCTGACGAAGATCGGCGTCACAGCCGGCGGCATCGTTTCCAACTGCCTCTTCCACGGCAATGCCGGCGGAACCATTCTGACTCATGCCACCCTGGCTATGGGTGGTAACAAGACGCGCTATCCGCGGTTTGTGAATTCGGCCACCAACGATTATCGGCTCCAGTCCGACTCTGCGGCCGCGGCGGCCGGGTTGGATCTTTCCACCGTGGGTGTCACCACTGATTTGCTTGGGGCGCCGCGTCCGAATGGTTTGTGGGACCTGGGCGCCTATGAAAGCAGTGGCGGCGGGGAAGGCGCGCTTGTGTCCCAGGCCTATGTTGCAACGAACGGCAGTGATTCGATAGGAACTGGGACGGCTGGCAACCCCTGGGCCACCATCAGCTATGCCTTGGGGCAGGTGGCGAACGGCGGCGCGGTGTATGTGGAAGGTGGTATCTATGCTGAGCGTGTCGGCTTCGGCCCGGACAAGCAGCGCATCACGATTCGCGGCGGCTATACCAACAACGCCGGCACGTGGACTTGGAGCCCGAGTAATCAGCTCACGGTTATCCACGGCAACACTTTCTCACCCGTGACCATTGGCCCGGGTGCCAACTCCAATGTGTTGAGCAGTCTGATGCTCAAAGGCGGGACGGGCTCCAATCCCGCGAAGGCTGGAATCGAATTCACGGGTATCGCGCCAGTCCTCTTCGTCGAAGGGTGCACGATTGTCAGCAACTACTACGGCATGACCGCTTGGTATCACATGGCCGAAAGCCCGACGTTGCGGAACACGGTTATCGCCCGCAGTTCGTCGGACGCCATCTACTTCTATGTCGGCGGCTCGGGATCAGGGACGTGTGCGCTGTATAACTGCACCATCGCCGATAACCTGGGCAATGGGTTTAGGGTAACCGCCAACCCGGATTGGACTGACATTGTCCCTGTCGCCAGGAACTGCGTGTTCACGGGCAATACCGGCTACGGGCTGTTGAAAAACGGCGCAACGGTGGGTGCTTCGGTCCAGAACTGCCTGTTTTTCAACAATTCCCTGGGGGACATCGGCGATACTGGGAACGCCAAGGTGACGAATCTGGGTGGCCACAAGAGCGGACGTGATCCATTGTTCGTCGCTGCCGCGAACTTGAACTACAGCTTACAGGCGACTTCCCCGGGCGTGGCCGCCGGAATGAGCCTATCAGGTGCGCCGTACCTGGTCACGAACGACCTGGCGGGCCTGGCCCGGCCGCAGGGCGCGGCGTGGGATATGGGTGCCTACGAATCAGACGCCGCGGGCGAAGCGCCGTTGCCCCTTACGGCTTACGTGAAGACGACGGGCAGTGATGCGACGGGCGATGGGTCGTCGCTGCTTCCGTGGGCCACACCAGGCTATGCCGTCGGCCACGTGTCTACCTCCGGTTTCGTCCGTGTGGCGGGTGGAAGCTACACCGGGCGCGTCTCCTTCGGATGTGAGAAGACCGGCATCACCTTGCAGGGCGGCTATGACGGGTCATGGGATTGGGACCCCAGCAATCAGGTGACGACCCTTTTCGGGAACGGGCCTTCGCCGGTGGTTGTTGAGAGCGGTGCGGATGCAAACACCCTCAGCTACCTGACCCTCCGTGGGGGAACCAGTGGTGGCCAGGCCGGGGTGCTGATGTTGGGGTCAGCGCCTGGACTCACGGTGGAGGGCTGTACGATCATCAGTAATGTCTGCGGACTCTACAGCGGCGTTCGCCTGCGCCAGAACGTGATGATGCGGAACACGCTTGTGGCGCGCAACTCGTCGGTGGGGCTCTACTTCTACCTCCGCGATTCCAGCGGCGGCGATGCGGTGGGGACCAACTGGATCTACAACTGCACCATCGCCAACAACGGCGGCCACGGGTTCCTGACGGACGGAAACAGCAACTGGCGTTACATCGCGCCGGTCGCCAAGAACTCGCTGTTCACGGGCAACAATGGGAACGGCATCTGCAAGAATGGCGCCACGGTTGGCGGCTCGTATCAGAACTGCCTCTTCTACGGCAACACCAATGCAGATGTTTATAGTTCCGGCGGCGCGATCACGGATCTCGGCGGTAACAAGACCGGCCGCGATCCGAAGTATGTCAACGCGGCCACGAACGACTACCGCGTGCTGTCGGACTCGCCGGCAGCGGCGGCGGGTACGAATCTGACCGCCTTCGGGGTGACGAACGACCTGCTGGGCGCGGAACGCCCGCGGCCGGTCGGCGGAGACTGGGACATGGGCGCCTACGAGAGCGCCGGCTATGGAGAAGGCGGACTGGCGGCCGCGGGATACGTGAGGACGAGCGGCAACGACACGACCGGCGACGGTTCATCAGGAAATCCCTGGGCAACGATCAACTATGCACTGGGCCACACGGTGGCCTCGGGGACCGTCTACGTCGGTTCGGGAACGTATGGCGCCGTTTCACTCGCTTCAACGAAGAAGGGAGCGGCGATTCGCGGCGGGTATAATTCGGCTACATGGGTTTGGGACCCGAGCAACCAGGTGACGACGATCGACGGTGGCGGGGTCGCTCCCGTGACGATCGCCGGTGGGGCGGACTCGAATGCCCTCAGCTACTTGACGTTGCGGGCGGGCACCAACGCGGGCCAGGCGGGCATCTTGTTCATTGGAAGCGCCTCCAATCTGATCGTCGAGAGTTGCGTGATCGTCAGCAACCGGTATGGGCTCTACAGTGGCGATACCCTCCATCAGATAGTGACGATGCGGAATTCGCTTGTCATCCGGAACACTTACGAGGGGATCTACTACGCCACCTCCTCGGAGGGCGGACGGGCTGCCGCCGGCACCCACTACCTGTACAACTGTACCGTAGCCGATAACGGCGGTTCCGGCTACCGCACCGGGGTTACCGCCAATGACCGCGATTACATTGCGCCCGTAGCGAGGAATTCGATCTTCACGGGCAACAATGGCTACGGTATCGAGAAGCACGGCGGCACCGTCGGCGGCTCCATTCAATACTGCCTGTTCTACGGCAACGCAACCGGCGACTACGTGGCCATCAGCGCATTGACCGACGCGGCGGCCAACAAGAGCGGCCGTGATCCGAGGTATGTCAACGCCTCCATCAACGATTACCGCCTGCAGGTCGACTCACCTGCGGCGGCGGCGGGCACGAATCTGACCGCGGTTGGGGTGACGAACGACCTCCTGCTGGTGGCACGCCCGCAGGGCGCCGCGTGGGACATGGGCGCCTACGAAGGCGCGGGTGACGGAGAACCGGCGCTGCGTGAGTCCGCGTACGTCAAGACGACGGGGAACAACGCGACGGGGAACGGCACCACGAACCTGCCTTGGGCCACCATTGCCTATGCCCTTGGAAATACGGTCTCATCGGGCACCGTCTACGTGGCGGCGGGCACGTATGCGGGCAGTGTTCAGTTGGGGGCCGACAAGAAGAACGCGGCCATCCGCGGCGGCTACGATTCCGTCACCTGGATCTGGTCTCCGGGTAGTCAGGCGACGATCGTGGACGGCGGAGGCGATTCGGCGGTGAAGATCTCCGCGGGTGCAGACTCCAACCTGCTCAGTGGACTGACGCTCGTTGGCGGGACGAACGTCTCGAAGGCGGGTATTGAGTTTCTGGGGAGCGCTGCCAACACGTTCGTGGAAGGCTGCACCATCGTCAGCAATTTCCACGGCATCTATTCGCCCAGTGCCCAGTACATCACGCTGCGCAATACGTTGATCGCTCGCAACGCCTCGCATGGAATTGGCTTCAGCAACCCCGGAGCGTCAGGGGTCTGCTACCTCTACAACTGCACGGTAGCGGATAACGGCGGGCACGGGTTTAATACCATGAACATCGCCGCGGATTGGCAGGACATTGCGCCGATCGCCCGGAACTCGATTTTCACCGGCAACAACGGTTACGGCATCTGGAAGCGTGGCACCAGCAGCGGAGGAAGCTCGATCTCCAACTGTCTGTTCTACGGCAACCGGAACGGCCACGTGCGCGGGTACAGTCTGGTGAACCAAGGCAATAACAAGATCCGGTATCCTCGTTTCGTGGATTCTGCCAATGGCGACTACAGGTTGCAACCAGACTCGCCTGCGGCCGGGGCGGGCATGGACTTGTCGGCCTTCGGCGTGACCAATGACCTTCTCAATGCCGCTCGCCCCCAAGGCGGTTCCTGGGACATGGGCGTCTATGAGGGCGCTGGCGTCGGCGAAGGGGTGCTGGCAACCCTGGGTCACGTGACCACCAACGGCAGTGATGCAACGGGTGATGGAACGATCGCCAATCCGTGGGCGACGATCGGCCATGGACTGGCACAGGTAACGGCGACGGGGACGTTGCGCGTGGCGGCCGGGCGCTATGTCGAATGCGTCGGGCTGGGCCTTGATAAGCAGTCGATCACGATCCAGGGCGGCTATCGGCCCGACACCTGGCAATGGAGCCCGGTTGACCAGGTCACGGTCATTGACGGAAACGGGATTTCTCCGGTATCGATCTCGATCGGCTGCGTTTCCAACACGCTCAGTTATCTGACGCTGACCGGCGGCACGGGGATGGATGAGCGGTCCGAGCCGAATGCCGGTATCCGGTTCATCGGCCCGCACAATTCATTGTTCGTCGAGTCCTGTGCCGTGATCAGCAACCAGCACGGCGTCTATTCCGAACGGACCATGCCGGAGACCTTCCTGGCGCTTCGTAACACGCTGGTGGTCCGGAGCACCTCTCACGGAATTTTCAACACCGCACAGTTTACGTCCGGTTCCACGCCCTGCTACCTCTACAACTGCACGGTGGCGGACAATGGCGGCCATGGCCTCTACTCGTTTGGCAATCCGGATTGGACCGACTTCGTTCCGATTGCCAGAAACACGTTGTTTACCGGAAACAACGGGTACGGAATCAACAAGACGGGGTCGGGTATCGGCTCGTCATTCAGTTACTGTCTGTTCTACGGCAACGCGAGCGGGCCGACCAATAGTATCGGCAATGCCCCGCTGGTCAACGGCGGCGACAACCTGATGGCCAATGCGCCCTTGTACGCGGCGACCGAACCCAAGTACTACCAACTGCAGGAGGAATCGCCGGCCCTCAACTCCGGGGAGAATCTCCTTTCGCTGGGGGTCACCTCGGATATCGACGGGGGTATCCGCCCCAGAGGCGCAGCCTTTGACCGGGGCGCTTACGAAATGCGCTTTATCAGGGGAACCTCGTTCGTGTTCAGGTAGCCTGGCGAGCCGGTGAAGCCACGCATGCTCGTTGAGAAGAGCATGATCGAGGGCTTCCTCAACGGCCGGCAGTGTGTCGTGGCAAGGACAAGGCGGCAATAACACTGCCGCACTCCAAGGCGGGCTTTGCCCGCAACCTGACCGCGCCAGAGGCAACCGCGCGAAAACGCGCTTGCGTCCTGTCGCCGCGCGGAGCGCACCTCCCACATTGGGGAACCTCAAGATCTTGGAATCAGAAAGGGCCCCAACTGGGCCTCGCACTCGACGGCGAGTACGCCGCGCATGAAGGCCCGCGTTGGCAATCAAGATGGAATTGATGATGCACACCCGGCGTGGTAGAGTGCTTTCATGACAACGAAGCAAATGGTCATGCAGACCGTAAAACGATTGCCGGCTAATGCCTCAATCGAGGACGCCATGGAGAAACTTCTTTTTCTGGCAAAAATCGAGAAGGGCATTCACCAAGCAGACGCGGGTAAAACCATTCCTCACAATCATGTGAAGGAAAGGATGAGGAAATGGCTGAAATAAGATGGACACTGCAAGCGGCCGACGACCTTGAAGCCATCGCAGAGTTCATCGCTGTTGACTCCCCTCAGTATGCCCAACTGTTTGCTTTGGATGTCATCAGAGCAATTGAGCGCTTAGCCACCTTTCCCCGCTCGGGTAGAGTTATTCCTGAAATTGGCAATCCTGCTGTGCGCGAAATCATCCTCGGCGATGGGACGTGGATTCGCCACGGTAAGTGGTTGTGGCGCAATTGAGTACAGCACAATAGTACGGCGAAACAGGAAAAGGGGCCGTAATTCGGCATAAGTGTTGTAGAGACAAGGCGTTGTCGTGGCGAATCCACGATCGCATCGTCATCTTCCCGCGGGTGACGCCTTTGGCCCCACTTATCGTCGGATTGGCGGTTCTTGCCGTTGCCTTGGTGCAGCGGACGATTCCGAATGGGACGTGGATTCACCACGGTAAGTGGTTGTGAGACGGCGCGCCAATGTTGGCAGGAGCACTATGAAACACGTTTTGGTCTATGATCGCCCCGGCGTGTTTGCGGGATGGCCCGCGAACAACGGCGTCTGGGACTGGAGCGGCCAGGAGATTCTGGTCGGAC
>CAYOIT010000088.1:0-18657 GCA_964404035.1 uncultured Verrucomicrobiota bacterium
TCCAGGGCGACCATTTGCTGCACGACCTGGGGCGCCAGTTGCGCAAGACCGCAGGTCGTGCCGGCCAGGAGAATGAACAACACACGTGAAAGGAACCGTACGCGATTCGCCTTCATTGCCGCCGATTGAGACTGAGCGCCGTTGATATTCATTTTTTGTTCTCCGCTTCCGTTTGTTTCCCGCGCCACACCATTTCGCGCAGAGCCGGCACATTGGTCCCCGACTCATCCCACAGATTCAGATAGATATAGCGTACCGACACCGGCCAGTTTGTGACCGCACCCAAGTCGAACCAATGGTCCAAATCGGGGCCGCCCACCAGGCCTTTGCCCGGCCAGACACCCTCCGCATACAGTACGCCCAACTCACTGACCTCCGTCACGCGCCCGAGATCCAGCATGACCTGCCAAGGCGACTCACCCGATCCCGTCCAGATCGTATTGGTGTCGCCATCGACGAGCGCACGCGCCTCAACATCTTCGGCCTGCCCGTCACCCGCATAGACCACAGGCCAGTAGCCTTGCGCCTCGTCCCCACGGTCCAACGCCGATCCTATACTCGCCACCTTTACGAACCTGACCGCATCGGCGATTACGTAACCATCCGTTCCAGTGGTACGCACGCGGACCCAGCCGCCGGTCCCGGCGGCAAACGTATTCACCGCCACCAGGGTCCACTGCCCGCCGTTGAGCTTCTGGTTCACGAAGACCGTGTTGGTCCCCGTCGCATCCTGAATGTCAACCGGCACCGCACTCGCCCACGCATAGGTCGTCTGTTGCGTCGGCCACCACAGATACACCTCATAGCTCCCGCTCAACGGTAGTCTCCTCTTAACCCTTCGTATCTTCACTCACACTGACACGCACCGTTGATCGGATGGCTTGGTATTGGCACAAAAGGGGGGCTTCCATATTGAGGCGTCGCCAACCAGGACAGGACGGAAACATCCGCGGCGAGCCCGTTGAGAGGCATAAACCACGTCAGACGCCATGGCTGCAATTTGGAGTCGAGACACCGATGGTCAATCGATACAGGCGAAGATTTGTGAGGCAACGATTCCTACCGTCTTCCCCCCCTGAGTTACAGTCTCTGAGACCAGCATGCATCATACCAACGTAAACCTTGGGCGGACAAATCTCCGTCCTGCCTGAACCGGGCGATGGTAATCAACCACTTATGATAGTCCGTGGGAAACGGGTCAACCGAGTCGAACAGGACGATCTGTCCAAAAGTGTAAGTCATTTCGACAGATTACGATGGGTAACGCATGGCTCGCCCTCCAGAAGAAACTTCTCGCTGTTCTGGATCTTGTATTCTGGAGGGCAAGACCCCGGCGAGCCGCGTCGGCAGGGCGTCAAATCAGAGTCCCTACCATGCTGAAACGTGCTTCGGCGAGGATTTGAAACAGGAGTCACGACATGCCCGATGTCGCCGAAGCCCTTGCACCTGCGGGTGTTCCTCGACCGGTCGATCCTGGAAGTGTTTGCGAACCGCCGGCAGTGCCTGACCCAACGCCTCTACCCCACGCGCGCCGACAGCCTGGAGGTCATCCTCGTCAGCGAAGGCGGCGCCTGCGAGGTGGAATCGGTGGAAGCCTGGGACATGGCCCCCGCGAATCCGTGGTAACCCTGTTGATCTGCGGGCAAAGCCCGCCTTCGGAGTGCGGCAGTTCGTTGCTGCCGCCTTTGAGCCTCCCTAAGGTTTTTCCTGACACGTTGATCATTGCGCCGACGACGTTTACAGCGCTACCATCCCGCTGCGGTCCAAAGACGATGCTGGGTTGAACGTGAATCGCAAGACGGTGGGGCTGTTGTGGGCACGGGCATTGACGGCGGTCCTGACCGCTTATCACCTGCACCGTCAGGGACGCGCGGCAGGGCATGCCGGCCTCAGGGGCCGCAAGGAGAGCCACATGAAACCAGAAACGATCACGGACCCACGGTGGACCAACCGCCTCGCTCGGCAGAAATCCCCTTATCTGCTCCAGCACCAGCATAACCCGGTCGACTGGCATCCCTGGGGCGATGAGGCCTTTGCCAAGGCGCGGACGGAAAACAAGCCGATCTTCCTGAGCGTCGGCTACTCGACGTGCCACTGGTGCCACGTCATGGAGCGCGAGTCGTTCGAAAACGAGGCCGTCGCCTGCTTTCTGAACGAGCACTTCGTGAGCATCAAGGTCGATCGCGAGGAACGCCCGGACGTCGACAGGATCTACATGACTTTCGTGCAGGCCACCACCAGCCAGGGCGGCTGGCCGATGAGCGTCTTCCTGACGCCCGACCTGAAGCCTTTCTTTGGCGGCACCTACTTCCCGCCCGGCAACCGCTTCGGGCAACCCGGCTTCATGGATGTCCTGTCCCGGATCCATGAACTCTGGACCTCGCGCCGGAGCGATCTGTTGCAGTCAGCCGACCAGACGGTGGCCTACCTTCGGGCCGCCGCGGCCGAAGCGGACGGCGACCAACGTCTTTCACCCGACCTCCTGAGCAACGCGGCGGAGCGGCTGAAGGCCGGATACGATGCCCAATACGGCGGTTTCGGCGGGGCGCCCAAGTTCCCCCACCCCAGCCAACTGCTCTTTCTGCTGAGCTACGGTGCTTCGCGCGGCGACCAGGACGCCGTGCGAATGGTCCTGCACACCTGTGACCGCATGGCGGCCGGCGGCCTCCGCGATCAACTTGGCGGCGGCTTCGCGCGCTATTCCACCGATGCGAAGTGGCTGGTGCCCCACTTCGAAAAGATGCTGTACGACAATGCCCTGCTCGCCCGCGTCTACATCGAGGCCTATCAGGCCAGCGGCGAGTCCAGGTACGCCGACACGGTCCGCGACTCCCTGCGCTACATCCTCCGTGACATGACCTCTCCGGAAGGCGGGTTCTATTCGGCGGAAGACGCCGACAGCGAAGGCAAGGAAGGCAAGTTCTACTGCTGGACGCTCGAAGAGCTGACCGCGCTCCTGACGCCGTCCGAACTCCAGGTGGCCGTTCGCTACTTCGGCGTCACGCGCGATGGCAATTTCCTGGACCACAGCGATCCCCATCCGCTGCCGGGACAAAACGTGCTCAGTGTTCACAACCCGAAACTCAAACCGGGAGAAGCCCCTCTGCTGGCGTCGGCCAAAGCCAGGCTGCTCGCGGCGCGGTCGCAGCGGGTACGGCCGCATCGGGATGACAAGATCCTGGCCTCGTGGAACGGGTTGATGCTCGGCGCTTTCGCGCAGGCCTATTCCGTGCTGGGCACCCGTGAGTACCTCGAGGCGGCCCGACGGAACCTGGCCTTTCTCCGCGGCCGGCTGTGGGATCCAGCGAGCCGAAGGCTTTACCACCGCTGGCGGGACGGCGAGCGGGATTCCGTTCAGTTGTTCAGCGCCTATGCCTTTCTGCTCTCCGGGGTGATCGATTTGTATGAGGCCACCCTGGAGCCCGGGACCCTGGAGTTCGCGGTGGAGTTGGCCGACGCCCTGATGAGCCAGTTCTTCGATCGCGAGAAGGGCGGGTTCTGGCAGAGCGGCCCCGAGAGCCGGGATCTCATTGTTCGCGCCAAGGAGGATTACGATGGCGCCGAACCTTCCGGCAGTTCGGTGGCTGTGCTGGCTCTGCTGAAACTGGCCGGGATTACCGGACGCGAGGAGTTCACCCGGGCGGCTGAAAAGACGCTGAGCCTGAACGCCGGTCGCCTTCGGAATCAGCCCGGGGCGCTCCCGCACCTCCTGATCGCCGCCACCCTGTGGCTGGATGAGCAACGGCCCCGGGTGGTCATCGCCGGCGAGGTGGGGTCGCCGGCAGGCGTTGAGCTTCTCCGGGCCGCGCAGTCCGTCTACCGGCCATTCAAAGTGGTTCTCGGGACGACGGGGCCGGTTGAAACGCTGGCGCGGTCGCTCGCCGCGGTTGACGGCAAGCCGGCGGCCTACGTCTGCGTGGGAACAACATGCCGGCCGCCCGTGACGTCGGCAATGGCGCTGCAGGCCTTGCTGGAGCCGCTCGTGCCGCCGCGTAACCGCCCGCCTACACCGTGCCGCTATTCTTCACGATCTCATCGGGGTTCATCAGCTTCGAGATCCTCGTCGAACGTGAACCGCTCAAGCTGAATCTGCTCCTCAAACAACGACTTGGTCACGATCGACGCGGCGCCGCCCTCCTCGAGCCGCTTGATCGACGCCATGTTGGCCGTCAGTGCCGACGCGCCCGCGATGATCGGGTTCTTCAGCGCGAGTCCCATATAGGTTGTGCTTAGGTCTGCCATGGTCGTCCTCTCCTTACAACGGTTGCCTCATGCCTGAATCCTGTTGGCGCCCCGGCGCCAACCTTCGGAGTGCGGCAGTCCAACTGCCGCCTTTCCTCCCGCCCGCCCGAGGACAATCTGGTTACGGTAGAGCCCGCGTCAGGATGCTCCGTTCCACCACGGCTAGCGAACCGAAAAGGTCGAGCACTGGGCCTGGCCACCCGCCATGTTGACGTTGATCCCATCTGCCTGGCACTCCAGATCCTCGTTGTAGATACAGTTGGCCGCCCGGCAAGCACCCACTCCTGCGCCGTCCCTTCGGTGCGTGTGGTCTTTCGCGTGCCACACGGTGTCACACAGGTGTCGCTGTTCAACGTCACCCACGGTAATGCCACGGGCGTGGCAGGCCGATTCGACGTTGTACGCGCACTGTTTCACACTGCATTTCATGACATCCGGCATCTCGATTGTTCTCATTTAATCACCTTTTCGTTGTTGGAGCTACCACCCCGATTTCCCGGGTTTCATGGCGGACCGTACAGGAAGCAGTCAGGGTGCAACATCGGACGAACCATTATTCCGCTCGGCGAAAATCCTGAGGCTGCAGATGAGGAACTTAAGCTCGGGGGCCCGATTCGCGTGGCACCAGCGTCCGCCTGGCCGCCTCTCGATAAAGGAAGGCGACGTGTCGTCCCTAAGGACGGTCCCCAGGCAGGCGAGTGGACAACCCTTCCAAGTTGCGTCTGGCGCTCTTCAGGTCCGGGTTCTTGTCCAGCGCTGAGCGAAACCACTTTGCCGCTTCTTCCGTTTCGCCCAACACAAGGCATATGCCGCCGGCAAGATTTTCGATTTCGGCCGCCGTCTTTGAGTCGGTCGCCTTCCACTTTCGATGGTAAAGGCGGAGGGTAGCCTGGGCCCCTTTGGGATTACCGGACTGGAGTTGCAGAACCGCCAGCCGTTTGATCTCCGACGGTGACGGATCGGGCCAGAGGCGGTTTCTTTTGACCAGTGTGTCAGCGGCCTGCTGCAACCGCCCTGACTGTTCATAGGCGATGGAAAGGTTCATCAACGCCTCTGAATGATCCAGCCCACATCTTTCCCATCGTTCATACACCTCCCGGGCTTCATCCCACCGATTCATCCTGACCTTAACATGACCGATATTGTTCCAGAGGGGAATATCCCGGTAGCCCCGTTCAGCCGCCGCCAGTTCACGCGCGGCCAGAACGTCAGCACCCGGTATGGTGAGCGTGGCGTATGAGGCGCCCACCAGCGCACGGTAACGATAGGCATACCGCGGCAGAAGCTTCGCCGCTTCCGATGGACCGTACCAGGTAAGCACATCCGGGACTTCCGTATTGAGGCCGGCGTCCACCGCAAACCAGCCCATCGTCATGATCGTCAAGACGACCAGAAGGCCCTTGGCCAGACGGGCTCCTGAAGCGGGCCGTACCCTGCCTTGAAGCTCCGCGGGGGCAGTCTCCCTGTCGCCGTTCGCGGGCCACAGCCAGCCGAGAAGAAGCCCCGCCAAAGGCCCGCCCATGCTTGTCTGCCATGGGAACGAAAAAGACGAGGCCACGGCCATATACGCCAGGATGAAGGCCATGGCCGGGGTCACACTCGAACCGCGATTCCTTGCCCGCCAGGCGCGCGCCACGGCAACGGCCAGGAGTGCCGTCACGAGCAGGACGCCCACCAGACCGAATTCAGCAGCAAACTGAAGATGGTCGTTGTGCGCCTCTCTGGCGAAGACCACGCTTCCGAGAATGTCATGGGTCTTCTCCGCGGGCAGGATCGCCGCCAACCGATCCAGGTACTGAAAGGCATATTCGCCCGCCCCCCAGCCGGTCCACGGCCTTTCCCGGAACATGGCGACTCCGACGCGGGCCATCAGGACACGCGACCTCACGGCCGGTGAATGACCGGTCTCGGTGAACAACTCCCGAAAACGACTTGCGGTCTCCGGCATCAAGGCCATGGTCCCGACGACTCCACAGGCTCCCAGCGTCACCAGCGCCGCGACCCTCCAGCGGCTGCGAGTTTTCCTCACAACAGGCGGTGGCCCGCCGTCCCAAAGAGGCATCGACAGAACCTGGGAGACCAGAATGGCGAGCGTGAAGGCGATGATTCCAGCCCTGTTGCCCGTCAGTCCGGCAACCACCAACATGGCGAGCATGAACACCAGGCGCAGAAACCGCGAGCGGCTGACCAGGAGGATTCCGACTCCGGACAGCGCCAGGAAGTCAACGGCCTGGTTTTGATATCCGATCGTCCCAATCATCCGCCCCGGCTTGTAGTCCATGACCGATGTGGCGTCGAATAGGAACGGGTCATATCCGAATCGTTGCAGGAGCATGAGACTTGCCTGAGCAAGCCCGGCAACCACAAGAAAGCCGCCAAGAACTCGGATCCCTCGCACCTGATCCAGGCCGCCGGCAAGGATGAAGAGAAGGAGGGGCAGCATCCAGGTGAACAGGACTTCCAGTTCAACATCGGGCCGCGGCTTGAAGAGGGTTCGAATGACAATCCACGACAGTAACGCGAACGACAGCAGCAGGGGTATTCGAGCAAGGCGGTTTCTTTGGATGCCCCAGGCTCCGGCCAGCACCAGCCCCATCAGCGACCACAGAAGGCGTTTGGGAGGGTCGAAGTAACCCAGGGCGTCCCAGTCACCCGGAACATAAACGAGAGAACTCAGAAGGACACAGCCACCGGCGGCAACGGCCAGCCAGGGCCATGCGACCACGGCTTTGAAGAGAGTATTGATCCTCTCCTTCATGGAGCGTTTCGCCGGGCGCTGGTCTCGCCGCCTCCATCGCCGGACGATTCCAGAAGGCGTTCCTGCCGCACAAAGCCAGCGAGCGCCTCGGAGAGTTTGCGATGGCTCTCGACATCGGGATGCACGCCTTCATCCGAGTAGCCGACCAGAAAGGGGCGCGCATCAAAGACACGAACCGCGCCATCGGGATAGGATCGGGCCAGTTCCTTGAGCGTGGGAAGACGATTCGGCGTCATCCGCATGAAATTCAAGAGCACCACCCTGGTGCGGGGATAGGTCAGAAGTATCACCTCAAGCAGCCGTCGCATCTCACCGCGGTATTCGGCGGCGTCGTCACCACGATTGTTGGCCCCAATGTTGACAAACACAAGCTGCGGAGACTCCGCCGGGGGCAATGGAACCCCCTTTTGAAAGAAGGCGAATCGGGCGGCCAGGTCCTGACAGCGGGCTCCCGGGAAGGCACGGAGGCGATACCTGATCCCCAGCGCTTCCGCGAGAAGATAGCCATACGTGAGGCTCGCATCGGAAACCGTCGACCAGGCTCCCTCCCGTCCGTGGATCGCCACACCAGCGGTGATGGAGTCACCGATGAAATCAACCAGGGCGGTTTCTCTTGAATCGGCCGTGGGTTCCAGTTCAGCCCCCTCACAAAGCTCAAGCCGTTCAAAGTGCAGTTCGGCGCCCCGGGACTCCGTGGCGGGATCATAAGCCTTTGCCGAGGTGCAGCAGTAGGTCACAGAGAACGGAACGGTGTTGGTTCCGCCATCAACCGCAACGGGTTGCTCAGCGGGCCTGTCATCCCAAACCACTTCAGTGTTGCGTCGGACCACAACCCGGATGGCACCCGGCTGCCCGGCGCGGAGCACAAGCGAGGCCTTTCCCTTGAGACGGAAACGAAACTCACTTCCGGGGTAGAGGGTATAGAGGCTGGCCGTATTCGTCAGCCAGGCCCCCGAATACCGGAACAGCGGGTCACTTGCCGGAACCACACGGTCTTGAGCTCCCGCGCAGGGAGTGGCGACCAAGGCCCACAGGCTCAGATACAAGCAGATCGGTCCGTAATGCATTTTGTTTACGGCGCCAGGGCAATCATCCGATAGAAGCGCGGAACCGCCCCGTCAGGGATCTGCGTTGTATAAGCCGTCTCGTAGTCCGTCGCCACGATCCACCCGCTGAGATTCGTCCACCCGCCGGTGAGTTCATCGGAGCATTGCACGATGTAGGTGCGGCCCGGCACGGTGGCAAAGATGACCGTAATGGTCTGCCCCTGCCCCGGCGCGGAGGCGGTCAAGTCCCCAACGGCAAGCCGCGAGTGCCCGTCGAGGGGATTGGTGCCGGCACGCATCTCCTCTTCGTTCGTGGCGCCATCGCCATCCGGGTCATCGTCGGCCCCGTCCTCGCCCGGCCTGAGGGTCCGCAACCGGTAAGCATCCTCCCACTGGTCCGGCATTCCGTCATCGTCTTCGTCCACCGCCCTCTCAGGATCACCCACGAGGTTGACCATCATCAGACCGGGCTCATGAAGGGCCTCGGACACATATCGCGGTGCGGCGGGCAGGAAGCCGCTCTTGCGCAGCATGATCGTGTGAGAGGCAGTGTGCCAGCGTATCCCCGCGTGCGAGGCCGGGTCCATCCAATCCACAACCACATCCGTGACATTGGTCGTGGGAAGATAGTCCACGTAGATGGCCGCTCCAGGCGGGACACTGCGGGCATTGGCCATGAGGCGCTCGGGCGCGGTGTTCGGCGTCAGGGGCAGGCTGACCACGTTCGTGAGTCCTGCGCGAGCCTCCGCGACGACCGGCCGGGACTGCAGGTATCCCGTTTGTTTCAGCAGGATGACGTGCGATCCCGGCGCCAGGTTGCCCACGGTGATCGGGGAAATCCCCTCAGCCGAATCGGCGTAGTCAACAAACACCGCCGTCCCCGCCGGCGTTGTCCCAATGGAAATACAACCCGATGCGCTGGAAGTCAGGTCGAAATGCACGGCGGCCGTTTCCGCCTCCGTCAGGAACACGGCTCTTGGCGACGGGCGCGGACGCCCGGCCTTCTTCACCGTGATGACATGAGGGGCAATCCTGGAACCCGTCCAATCCCAATCGCCGATCTCCCCCACGGAGAGCAAGGCAGGCGTCAGATTGGTCGTAGCCTGGTAATCGAGGTAGATGGCGGCACCGGAAGGATCGGAAGTGACCTCAACCAATGCCGGACTCTGCCCTGACGCAAGGTCGAAATCGATGGAAAGATCATCGCCGCCGGCGACCGCCATGGCACTGGCAAGATCCTCCTGCAGCGCGTCAGACCACCATTCGTCGCGGAACAACGCCGCTTCAGCCTTGAGGGTGTAACTGCCCGGCAACAACCCCTTGAGTTCGTACCTTCCCGAGTCATCGGCGTGACCTTCGTAGGCAACCCCATACGTCCCGTTCCTGGCCTTCACCCGGCTGCCGGCAATGGGGAGGCTGCCGTTGCCCGTCACCGTGCCGGTAATCCGGCCCGCCGGATCAAGGGCAAAATCGATGTTCGTTACGGAGGCTCCGCTCGCCACATCAACGACGGTGGCACCCGGCGGCGGAGTCTCCTGGCCCGGAACATACAGAGCTCCCCCATACCACTGCCCTAGATACCCACTGCGGGCCGTCGGCTCGGTCCATAGGTTGTAATCACCAGGTCGAAGATACGTGAAAAGATACTCTCCATTTTCATCGGTCATCGTCCCCTGCGTCCCGCCGTCGATCGCCCCGAGCAGATAGACCCTGACTCCGGAAATGGGCGTCAGGCCGTCCGCGCGAGTAACCACCCCGCCTAGACTGGCGTACTCATCCAGGAAGGCGTTGATGTTCGAGACCGTGGCCGCCGCCGGCACCAGGATGTCCATGCCCAAGTCCAGATACGGCGCATTGCTGTAGGCTTCGCTAATGTAGGTACCACTCCAGTTGAAGAACTGCACGCGATAGGTCCCCGCAGGCAGCCCCGCCAGTTCATAGACACCGCTGGAATCGGTCCAATCGAATGCTGCCTGGTCCCACCAGGACCCATTCCAGCGATAGGCATAGACGTAACTGTCTTCCGCCGGTGTCACCCCATCCGACTCCATCACCGTCCCCGTGATCTTGGAGGCCAGCGTAAGCGAAGCGTTAATATTGGAAACGGTGCTCGCCGCCGCCACGATGATGTCCGTACCCGAATTCAGATCCGGAGCATTGCTGTACACTTGGCTCAAGTAAACTCCGCTCCCATCAGAACACTGAACACGATAGGTACCCGCAGCCAAGCCCCGAAGTTCATAGTATCCTTCCGAATCACCCCCACTGGCTGACACTTGGTTCCACCCCGCCCCATTCCAGCGATACGCGTATGCATAGCTATTCTGCAGCGGTGTCACTCCATCCTGTCCCACCACTCTCCCCCTGATCGTGGAGGCCATGATGAGTGAAGCATTGATGTTGGAAACCGTGCTCTTCTCAGCCACCACAATGTCCGTTCCCGAACTCAGATCCGAAGCATTGCTATAGGACTGAGTCAGGTACGCACCGTTCAGATCATAGAATTGAACGCGATATGTGCCTGCGGCAAGGTCACCCAGTTCGTAGTAACCACTGGAATCGGTCTGATCCTGCGACACATTCTCCCACCACCACCACTCAGCATGCCATTGATAGGCAGCCACCCGAATGTCCTGAACCGGATTGTCTCCGTTCGAGCCAGTCACTGTCCCGGTGATTCTTGAGCCCTGCTCCCGTGTAAAGACGCCTGACACCGGCAGCGAGAGGTTATTCGCCTCATCCGCTTCGCTGATCCAGTTATAGGCATCCACTTGCAGGAAGAGCCAATAAGGACCGCTGTTCTCCATGGGGAGTGTCACGGAGCACGTCTGCGAGTAATTGCTGTTGGCCTCGACACTTTGATAGATGTAAGTGTCGCTGATGTCGATGGACTGCGCATCCTTGACTCCATTGGTTGAGAACCAGATCCGGTCATACCAGTAGCCCGTGGCCGGCCCTGTGCCCTGGTTGGTCACGGACCAGGTCACTTCAATGGTGGGCCTCGGCCGAACTGAGGTCACCGTGGCCGGCGCCACCAGCGAGACCGGCGCCAGGTCGGGCACCGAGGTGACCGCGGTCACCACCATCGCCACGTTATTGGACGGGTCTGCATCCGTCTCAGCCCGCGTCACCTGCGCGACGTTAGTGACGATCACCCCGCTCCGCAACGCCTGCACCACAATCGTGGCCGTCGCCAGCGCCCGGTTCGTCAGCACGCCCAGGCTGCACACCGCCGTTCCACCATTCGTCACCCACGAGCCCTGGCTGGCCGCGACCGACACGAGCCGAACCTCCGACGACAGGACATTTGTAAGCACCACGCCTGTCGCGTCCGCCGGCCCGGAGTTCACCACGCTGACGGAAATCGTCAAGTCTCGACCAACACCCACCGTGTTGGGGCTGCCCGCCGCCACCACCAGATCGTTGCTTTCATGCACATTGATCGGATTCGCGCTGCCGCTATGGCCGTCGGCATCCTCCGCCCTCAGCAACACCCCGTTGGCCGCCTCCAGCACCGCCAGGCTGCCCGTCCACACCCCGCTCACGAACGCCCCGGAGGCCGGCGGCGTCATCGGAATCGGCACACTGACTCCTACCTGGTAGCGCAAATCCACCAACAGCCATTTCACGCCCCAATCACTAAAGGGGAAACTGTCACCACTCGCGTAAGAGCTCGCGTTGATAATCCCGTCAGCGAAGCTCGAGGACATGTCGTTCCGATAGTAGTAATTTCCCCCGGCCGTATACGCCCCGATCCGGTACCGCGTGCCGGCCGACAGTGTCAACGGGCTGTCCAGGGCCGTCTCTACCCATGTGCCGGGCGTGCTCGTAACAGCCTTGCTCACCAGCATCACCCCATCATCCGTCCAGATCGATACCTTTGTCCCGAAATAATGCCGCACATGTGTGACCGTAATCTGCGTGTTCGGCGTGAAGGAGTTGCCCATGGTATAGGCGCCAGAACTGTAGTTTGCGTGCGTGGCATTCCCCAATAGAGTGCTCGGCGCTCCGAGGCTTCCCGCCGCCGCGCTCAGCGCAACCGGCCCGGTGAACGTCGTGACGATATTGGACGCCCCATCCCTCGCCGTCACCGCCACCCCGAACGGCTGATTCACCAACTGGGGAGTTCCGAGTGGCGCCCAGTCGAAGTAGTAGACTTGCCCCGGCAGTCCGTCGTCGTTCGTGATCGTGCCCACTCCCTCGGCGTCCGCAATGAAGGCGTTGTTCACCCCGCTCAGGGTCACGTAGAACGTTTCGTTGGCTTCAGCCAAAACGTCTCCGTTCACCCGAACCGTAACGGTCTGGCTCGTTACGCCCGGTGCGAACACCAGCATGCCGTTCGTTGCGATGTAGTCGCTCCCTGCCTGAGCCGTGCCATTCACGGTCGCGTAGCCCACGGTGCTCGTCACCGCGTTCGGGTACGACAAGCTCACCGTGAATATAGCATTGGTCGTCCCCGTGACGCCTTCCACCACCGCCGCATCGCCGATCACCAGCGAGCCCACCCCCACCGCCGTCACTGCCACGGCCACGTTGTTGGACGGATCCCCGTCGGCCTCACCCCGCGACACCAGCGCCACGTTGGTAAGGATCAACCCGCCCCGCAGCGGCTGGACCACGACCGTGGCCGTCGCCACCGCCCGGTTCGTCAACAAGCCCAGGCGGCACACCACCGTTCCGGCATTGGTCACCAGCGTGCCCTGGCTAGCCGTGGCCGAGATCAGACGCACCTCCGACGACAGCCCATTCGTCAGCACCACCTCCGTCGCGTCCGCCGGCCCGGAATTCAGCACGCTGATCGAAAGCGTCACGTTGCTGCCTGCCCCCACCGGATCCGGGCTGTCGACCATGCTCATGACCGCGTCGTTACTGGCATACACATTGATCGGATTCGCGCTGCCGCTATGGCCGTCGGCATCCGCCGCCCGCAGCACCACTCCGTTGCCGGCTTCCAGCGCCGCCACACTGCCCGTCCACACCCCGTTCGCGAAAGCTCCTGAAGTCGGCGGCGTCATCGCTATCGGTGTGCTGGCCCCCACTTGGTAGCGCAGGTCTACAAACCACCAGCGCACACTGTCACTACTGGATGGAAAACTGTCGCCGCCCACTTCATAGCTTCTGTTGATGACTCCATGGTCAAAGTTCGTTGACATGTCGCTCCGGTAGTACCAAGCCCCGCCGCCTGTGTAGGCTCCTATACGGTACTTCGTTCCGGCCGACAGGACGATCGGGGAGTCCAGCGCCGTCTCGACCCATGTTCCCGGAGTGCTCACCACTCCCTTGCTCGTCACCAAAATCCCGGCATCCGTCCAGATAGACACCTTCGTGCCGAAATAATGGCGGAAGTGCGTAACGGCAATGTCGGTGCTCGGAGTGAACGACTGGCCAAGGGTGTACCCGCCTGAACCGGAGGACACATGGCTCATGTTGCTGAGCATCGTCGCAGTGACCGATCCGCCGCCTTTCGCCGCGCTTAGCGCGACCGGCCCGGAGAACGTCGTGACGGTATTGGACGCCCCATCCTTCGCCGTTACCGTCACCCCAAACGGCTGACCTGCCAGTTGCGGACTGCCGACCTGCGCCCAATCGAAATAGTGGACCTGCCCCGGCAGGCCGTCGTCGTTCGTGATCGTGCCGACGCCCCTGGCATCCGAGATGAAGGCGTTATTCGCCCCGCTCAGGGTCACGTAGAAGGTCTCGTTGGATTCAGCCACAATGTCCCCGTTCACCCCCACCGTCACGGTCTGGCTTGTCACCCCCGGCTCGAACACCAGCGTGCCGTTCGTCGCCACGTAGTCGATACCCGCCAGGGCGGTGCCATTCGAGGTCGCGTAGTCCACCGTGCTCGTCACCGCGTTCGGGTACGACAAGGTCACCGTGAACACCGTGCTGGTTGTGCCAGTGTTGCCCTCCGCCACCCCCGCATCGCCGATGGCCAGCGCACTCACCCCCACCGCCGTCACCGCCACGGCCACGTTGTTGGAGGGATCCCCATCCGCCTCGTACCGCGACACCAGCGCCACATTGGTAAGGCTCAACCCGCCCCATAGCGGTTGGACCACGACCGTGGCCGTCGCCATCGCCCGGTTCGTCAGCAAGCCCAGCTGGCACACCACCGTTCCGGCATTGGTCACCAGCGTGCCCTGACTGGCCGTGACCGACACCAGCCTCACCTCTGACGACAGCACATTCGTCAGTACCACACCCGTCGCGTCCGCCGGCCCGGAATTCACCACCGTGATCGCAAGCATCAGGTTGCTCCCCACGCTCACCGGGTCCGGGCTGTCCGTCGCCGTAACCACCACGTCGTTGCCGGCATACACATTGATCGGAGTGGAGCAGCCACTATGACCGTCGGCATCCGTCGCCCACAGCACCACCCCATCGCCCGCCTCCAGCGCCGTGACGCTGCCGGTCCAGACCCCGCTCACGAAGCCCCCCGAGTCGGTCGGTACGATCGATAGCGGCGTGTTCACCCCGAGCTGGTAACGCAGGTCCACGAGCCACAGGGAGGGCGAACTGTTAATGTACGGACAATCGTCCCCATAAGCATGGTAGGACCCGTCGATGGTTCCATCCGCAAAGCTCGCGGGAGTATCGTATCGGAGGTAGTAACTGCCGCCACCGGTGTACGCCCCAATCCGGTACCGAAGGCCGGCCAACAGGGTCAACGGAGCGTCCAGGGCTGTCTCCACCCATGTGCCCGGAGTGCTCGTCACATCCTTACTCACCAGCAGAACACCGTCATCGGTCCAGATCGACACCTTGGTTCCCCAGTAATGGCGGAAGTGCGTGATGGTAATGTCAGCGCTAGGCGTGAACGACTGCCCCATGCTGTAGTCGCCGCTCGAGCCATCGTCGTGGGCAGTATCGTCGATCATGGACATCGACGCCAACAGTCCGCCTTTGGTCGCGCTCAGTGCGACCGGCCCGGAGAACGTTGTCACGGTATTGGACGTCGCATCCCTGGCCGTCACCCTCACCTCAAACGACTGACCCGCCAACTGCGGCGAATCCACGGGACCCCACGCCAACGCCTGCACCTGCCCCGGCAGTCCATCGTCGTTGGTTATCGTGCCAACACCCTGCGCATCTGCAATGGCGGCGTTCTCCGCCCCGCTCAGGTTCACATAGAACGTCTCATTGGACTCGATCGCAATACCCCCACCCACCCACACCGTCACGGTCTGGCTTGTCACCCCCGGCTCGAACACCAGCGTGCCGTTCGTCGCCACATAGTCGCTACCGGCCAGGGCAGTGCCATTTGAGGTCGCGTAGTCCACTGTGCTCATCACCGCGTTCGGGTACGACAAGGTCACCGTGAACACCGCGCTGGTCGACCCCGTGTTGCCTTCCGCCACCCCCGCATCGTCAATGACCAGCGAACCCACCCCCACCGCTGTCACCGCTGCGGCCACGTTGTTGGCTGGGTCCCCGTCCGCCTCGCCCCGCGACACCAGCGACAAGTTGGTAATGCTCATCCCGCCCCGCAGCGGCTGGACCACGACCGTGGCCGTCGCCACCGCCTGGTTCGTCAGCAAGCCCAGGTGGCACACCACTGTTTCGGCATTGGTTAACAGCGTGCCCTGGCTGACCGTGGCCGACACCAGCCTCACCTCTGACGACAGCACATTCGTCAGTACCACCCCCGTCGCGTCCAACGGCCCTGAATTCAGCACAGTGATCGCAAGCATCAGGTTGCTGCCCACGCCCACCGGCTCCGGGCTGCCCGTCGCCGTAACCACCAAGTCGTTGCCGGCATACACATTGATCGGGTGGGCGCTGCCGCTGTGGTCATCGGCGTCGGCCGCCCGCAGCACCACCCCGTTGCCCGCCTCCAGCACCGTCACGCTGCCAGTCCACCTCCCGTCCACGAAATCCCCTGTGGTCGTCGGCGTCATCGCTATCGGCACACTGGAGAACGCCTGGTAACGCAGATCCACCAACCACCAGCGCACTCCGTCGTCGTTGTCCCCGAGGAAAGTGTCGCCAGGGGATTCAAGACTCGCATCGATCACACCATCGGCAAAGCTCGAGGACAAGTCATAGCGGTAATAGTAACTTCCGCCGCCGGTGTAGGCCCCAATCCGATACCGGGTGCCGGCCGACAGGACTAATGGGGTCTCCAAAGCGGTCTCCATCCATGTACCCGGCGTGCTCGTCACCGCTTGGCCCGCCAACAACACCCCGGCATCCGTCCAGAGAGACACCTTCGTTCCGAAATAGTGCCGAACATGCGTGACCATGAGGTCCGTAGTCGGCGTAAACGAGTAGCCAAGGGTATAGTCACCAGGAGAGCTGTCCCAGGATGAGGCATTCCCGAGCAGATTGGTCGGTGCGCCGGGGGTTCGGCTTACCGCACTCAGCTCAGCCGGACCGGAAAACGTCGTCACGGTATTGGACGCCGCATCTTTCGCCGTCACTGCCACCTCGAACGGCTGGTTCATCAACTGGAGCGGGCTAACGGGCGCCCAGTCAAAGTGATGCACCTCCTCCGAGGAAGCGCCAGCGCCGTTTGGAGCGCCGGCATTCGGGGCCTGCGCGACGCCCGGTCCATCCCCCGAAAAGGCCCACGACGAGGCCGCGCAAGCGAGCATGACCAGTGCAAGAAAAGAACGAGACAAGACCCTATGGTTGAAGATCATCTCTGCGGCTCCCCTCTCTTTTCGAGTCCCCTGACAAAAACAAAAAACCGACTTTCGAAAAAGTCGGTTTTGCTATTCGCTCCCCAAGTTCCAAGCAACCATCTACGGGACTTGGTTCACAGCATCTTCCCTGCGGTACCCCGTCACTACTTCCGGAGCCCCGCAGTATTTGTAATGCATCCGACACTACACGCTTAGGGTGGAACTGTGCAAACTGTTTTTCTACTCGACTCCACCCAGGGCGCATCGACGACTAGCGGCCTATTCCTCGGAGCCGGGACGCCCTCGTCCCACTCTGGCAGGCCGTCTTGTCGTCTGGAATGCGAGCGTTCGCGAGCCCTGTCAGAGGGGGGATTGCCGAAGGGCGGCGACACGCTGGCCTAAACCCGACACCAAGGCACCGGAGTTGGCGCAAGACGCACCGAATCACAGTTATGCGCCCAGCAACCCATCGTGAATTCCTCATCTCGCCTGCATCAGGCAAGGTCGAATCGATCCAGGTTCATCACCTTTTTCCAGGCCGCTACGAAGTCGTGTACGAACTTCTGCTGCGAGTCCTCGCATCCGTAGACCTCCGAGAGCGCCCGGAGCTGGGAGTTCGAACCGAAGATGAGATCGACACGAGTGGCGGTCCCTTTGAGTTCGCCCGTGGCGCGATCACGCCCCTCAAACACGTCGCCCGCCTCCGATGCCGGTTTCCACACCGTACGCAAGTCGAGCAGGTTCACGAAGAAGTCGTTCGTCAATGTCCCGGGCCGCTTCGTGAAGACGCCATGCGCCACCTTACCGTAGTTGGCGTTCAAAACACGCAGGCCGCCGATTAGCACCGTCATCTCAGGCGCCGTCAACGTCAGCAACTGCGCCCGATCGACCAGCAGTTCTTCGGCCGGCACGGAGAACTTGGTCTTGAGGTAGTTGCGGAATCCATCCGCAACCGGCTCCAGCACCGCAAAGGACACCGCATCGGTCTGCGCCTGCGAAGCATCCATGCGCCCCGGTGTAAACGGAACCGTCACGTCGCCTCCGGCTTTCCTGGCCGCCGCTTCGAGGGCCGCGCACCCGCCCAGAACGATCAGATCCGCAAGCGAAACCTTCTTCCCGCCGGACGACGACTGGTTGAACGCCTTCTGGATGGCTTCGAGGGCCTGCAGAACCTTCGCCAGTTGCTCCGGCTGGTTGACGGCCCAATCCTTCTGCGGGGCAAGGCGAATGCGGGCGCCATTCGCACCGCCGCGCTTGTCGGAGCCGCGGAACGTGGACGCGGATGCCCAGGCGGTTGAAACCAGCTCCGACACCGATAGGCCGGACGCCAGGATCTTGGCCTTGAGGGCGGCGATGTCCTGCGCATCAATCAGCTTGTGAGCGACGCCAGGAATGGGGTCCTGCCAGATAAGCTCTTCGGCCGGAACCTCCGGACCGAGGTAGCGTGCGCGCGGGCCCATGTCGCGGTGCGTCAGCTTGAACCACGCCCGGGCGAAGGCCTCCGCGAACTCCTTGGGGTTCTGCTGGTAGCGCCGTGCGATCGGTGCGTAGATCGGGTCGAACTTCAGGGCCAGGTCCGCCGTGGTCATCATGGGACTGTGCTTTTTCGACGGGTCGTGTGCGTCCACGATCCTATCGACTTCGGCCACATCCTTGGCCCGCCACTGATGGGCGCCGGCCGGGCTCTTGACCAACTCCCACTCGTACTTGAACAGCACGTTAAGGTAGCCCGAGTCCCACCTGGTCGGGTTCGGCTTCCAGGCGCCCTCGATGCCGCTGGTAATCGCGTCTCCGCCTTTGCCGCTGCGGAAACTACTCTTCCATCCGAGGCCCTGTTCCTCGATGGGTGCGGCTTCGGGCTCCGGCCCCACGTGCGAGGCGGGGCCTGCGCCATGACACTTGCCGAACGTGTGCCCGCCGGCGACGAGGGCGACGGTCTCCTCGTCGTTCATCGCCATACGCGCGAAGGTCTCGCGGATGTCAC